>CAZPEY010000214.1:0-9822 GCA_964585665.1 uncultured Polyangiaceae bacterium
TCCTCATCCTGGAAGCCGTTGTACGTCTCCGGCTCGTTCGGGCACTTGTCGTCCTTGTCGAGGATGCCGTCGCGATCGTTGTCCGGATCCGGGCAGCCGTCCTTGTCCTCGAAGTCGTCGAAGTCCTCCGGATCGTCCGGGCACTTGTCGACGTCGTCCTTGATGCCGTCGCCGTCGCGGTCGCCGATCGACGGCTCGAAGATGAAGCCGAGGAACACGCGGAACAGCGGCGAGCCCGTCTGACCTGGGATCGCCCCAGCGCTGGCGCCGAACTGGAAGAACGAGTTGCGCGCCATGTAGACCTTCATGGCGAGGAGCGCCTCGAGGGGCGCGGCCTTCTTGCTGCCCGTCAGATCGACGTAGCCGTAGAGCTCGGCGATGAGATCGAGGCGCTGCTGCACGAGCGCGAACGAAGCGCCGAGGCCATAGGTGAGCTGCGAGCCGAGCGAGCGCGACTGCTGCGTGCCGCACGTCCCTGGCGCCGGCGCGGTGTACATTCCGTTGCCGATGCTGGTCAGCGGCGCGGGCTGGCAGAACTCGCCCTTGTTGTTCACCGCCGGATCGAGGCTGAGCACCGCGCCCGTGTCCGTGAACGTGTGCTTGGTCGGGCGGATGAGCGCGCCGAGGTTGAGGGCCGTCTTGATGCGGCGGTTGCGTCCCCACTCGCGATCGAGGATGAGCTCGGGGCGAATCGTGACCTGTCCCTCACCCGTGAACTGCTTGCTCCCCTTGGAGTTCGAGGTCGGCACGTACACCGACGCGAGCAGGCCAAGACCGACCGGAAACTTCGACGTGTTGAGGAAACGAGCCTTGAGGTGGATGCCGATGTCGCCGATGAACTGCGACGAGAAATTCAGATCGTTGTTGAGGTTCGGATCGTCGGGCGAGCGATAGTCGGGGCTGCGCTTGCCGTAGCGGAGCTCGAGGGGGATCGACACGCCGAGCTCGACCCAGCGAAACAGACCGAGCGCCGCCTGCAGCTGGGGCGTGATGGTGCTGACGATGCCGAACTTCGACTGAAAATCGCCGACCTTCTCGCCGGAGAGCGTCAGCGTGTTGTGCGCATAGTTGCCGACGAGCCCAATCGAGAAGTCGAGGTGCCCGAGGATCTGGGACGCGTTGACCGTGATGTAGCCCTTCGAGTCCACCGCCGGGCGGTGGAGCTGCAGGCTGTACGTCGGGGTCGAACTTTGGGCCACCACCGTCGAGGGCAGCAACACCGCTCCCGCCGCGAGCAGGCCACCGAGAGCCAATCGAGGACCCATGGCCCTCCCGACGCGCATCATCTTTCCGAGCCTCCGCAGGGGATTCGTGCTCATAAACCGTCGCGACTATTACGCCTGTTCGTCGAGGATTGTCAACGAAACCGCTCCCCGGGTAGCTTGCCGGTCGTGCTACCGCATGGCTTGCCGCAGGGCCTCGTGTATGGGCTGAGGGCCGCGACGCTGCCCGCGTCGTCGGCAGCCACGACGATTGGCGCGCTCCAGCGCGCCGAGGTGGCCGGGATCTTCTGGAGGGGCGAAGGGGCGCTCCCGCCTGCCTTGCCGTTCGGGGTGCCGCTCGTCGAAGCCAGCGGTCCGCGCGGGCGGCGCGGCGTGGCCTCGCTGGTCGCGGAAGATCGGGACGAGCGCGACGCGGCGTTCGGGTCCGCCCTGGCGCTGCTCGACTGGGCCAAGGGGGTCGGCGGCACGACGCTGCTCGTCCGCTTGCCTGCGCCACGTCGCTTCGAGCCGTACTGGGAGCGCCTGCGCGAGCGCCACCACCGTGGACTGCTCGGCCAGGAGCAGTCGCTGACGCTCCGTATCGAGCGCGGTGTCCTGCTGACCGAGAGCGTCGATCGAGCACGCGCCGTCTTGGACAAGTTACTTGACCATGCGCTCCGCAGCGGCTGCCGCCTCGCGCTCACCAATCCGCAGCGCTTCCTCGATCTGCCATCCCCCGAGGAGGGGGCAGCGCTCGCCACCGAGCTCGACGGAGGGCCGCTGCAGCTCTGGTTCGACGGCCCCGCCGCTCACCTTCAGGAGGTGATGGGTCTGGTGAGCGTCGAGCGCATCCGACAGACCTTCGATCGAGAGGGCGACGGCAGCGGCTGCTTCGTGGGCGACGCTTGCGGTCCGATCGGCGCGCTCGCTCCCGACCGCGGGGCCATCGGTCGAGCGCTGCCACGCCACCTCGGCCGCGGGCAGGGGCGGGTCTTCTCGCCCTGGAGCGGCCTGTCCCTCGACGAGGCGCTCGAGGCCTATCGCATGACGCGACGCTGGCTCGACAGCCGGTCGCACACCCAGTCTTGAGGTTGGATCAGGGAACCTGAATGTCGTTGCGCGAGCAGACGTAGCGCAGCAGGTTGCGCCCGTTCGTGTCGATCTTGTTCCACGCCTGGACGGCCATCGCCTTGTCCTTGAGGAAGCAGCTCGACGCGCCGATCGTGCGCCACGCCTTGAGGGGCTGCGCCTTCATCGCCTTCTTGGCGGTGTCGATGGCCTGCTGATACTGGCCGTGCACGTAGTAGTCCTGCGCCTCTTGCAGGATCTTCTCGGCCTGCGCGTCGTCCATGCCACCCTCCGGCTTGGGCTCGGGCTTTGCGGCAGGCGGGGGCGGCGTGGGCTTCGCGGCGGGCTCGGGCTTGGCCTCGGGCGCCGCGGCGATCGGCTTGCTCGGCTTACTCGGCTTGGCCTCGGGCGCCGCGGCAAGCGGCTTCGAAGCGGCGCCACACGAGCGCACGATCTCCTGCGCCTCGCTGTTGCCGTCCTCGACGGTGAGCACCGCCTCGACGTGCTGGCGCGCCTCGTCGCAGCGACCTTGCGACTTGCTCTTCTTGGCGGCGTCGAGGTGCGTGCGCACGTAGGCGCGCCGGACCTCCGCGATCTTGTCCGCGCCCTTGCCACGATAGGTCGAGTCTGCGGTGATCTCGTTGTACGACGCGAGCGCCGAGTCGAGATCGTTCTTCTCCGCCGCGCCGACGAACGCTGCGTAGGCCTTCTTGTTCTTGGCCTCGCTGAGCGCGCGGGTCTTCTTGTCGCGCGCCAGCTCCTGCGTCGGATCGAGCTTGAGCGCCGCGTCCGCCTTCTGCAGGGCCGCGTCCCAGTCCTCGGACTTGAACGCCTTGTCGGCCTCGAGCAGCAGCTTGGCGACCTGGACCTCGGCGTCGGCGGACGGCTTCGGCGGCTCGACGTTGCTCCCGGCGGTTACCGTCGGACCCGACGTCTTGCCAGGCTTGAGCAGCGCGTACCCAGCGACGCTGACCAGCAGCAAGGCCGCGACGCCACCGATGATGAGCCCGGTCTTGGCGTTGCCGCCGGACAGATCGACGACCTGCGCGTCGCGCTCGAAGACGAAGTCCTCGCCCGCCGCGACGAAGCGCAGCCGGACATGGCCGAGATCGACGAGATCCCCCTTGCGGAGCTCGATCTTTCCGTACACCTCGCCGTTGACGCGCACGCCGTTGGACGACTGCAGATCGACGACCTGATAGTGGCCACCCTCGCGCACGATCTTGGCGTGGTGGCGCGAGATCGAGCGATGGTTGATGACGATGTCGTTGTCGTCGGTGCGACCGATGACGACGGTCGCCTTGTCGAGGGGAAACTCGCGCCCGGCGAAGTTCGACGACACCACGACGAGGCGCGCGTGCTCGGACGTCTGCGCTGCCGGGCCGGTGGTGACCAGCGGCGTCTGCACCGTCGCCTGCGTGTCCATCGCGGCGTTCGGCGCGTTGTCCCGGATGAACGGCGTCGTCTTGTCGCCGGTGTCCTCATCCTTCTCGATCTTGACCGCGAGCTGGTAGTCGCCGATCTGGATCCGATCGCCGACATTGATCGACGCGCGGCCGTTGATCTTGTCGCCGTTGACCTTGATGCCGTTGTAGCTCGACAGATCCTCGATGACGATGCTGCCGTTCTGGCGCAGCAGTCGGGCGTGGCGCCGCGACACGTTGCGCTCGGTGAGGCGGATGGTGTTGCCCTCCTTGCGGCCGATGCTGTGCTCGTCGCGCACGAGGGGAACTACCCACGTCTTGCCTTCGTCATCCTCGATGATCAGCCGGTACATGCGCCCTTTAGCCTGGAGGCCCCAGTGAAAATTAGCCTATGTGGCGGTTGCACGCCGGTCAAGCCGCACCCGCTCACGGGTTCACGGTAGCATGAGGCCTGTGCGGGGAGCCTGTTTTTCGCACGGCCGGTTGGTCGCATCCTCCAGCGTTGTATGGCGGCACGGTCAGATCTCTTCCCTTCGTCGAGGCTGGTCGGCGGCACAGGCCCTTGCGGCTGGCCTGGCGTTGACGCGGCCGCCGTCGAGCTGCCTCGAAGTTAAATAAGCGGCGCCGCGCTCAGCGCTTGGGCGCTGCCGTCGGCTGGAGGAGCGTCGCCGAGCGGAGCGTGTCGTAGGCCGTGCGGAGCTGAAAGTCGTCGCCGATCGAGGCGTAGGCCTGCGCCTGCTGCGAGACCGGCTTGGCGTCCTTCTCGACCGCCTTGCCGTCGGGGTTCTTCAGGTGTCCGAACAGGTCGCGCTCCTTCTGCGGCGTCTCCTCGCCCGTCGTCGCAGCTCGCAGGTCGGAGAGCTTGACCTGCTCGACGACGAGATCGGGCTCGATGCCCCGCTCCTGGATCGAGCGCCCCGAGGGCGTGAAGTAGCGGGCGATGGTCAGCTTGAGCGCCGAGCCGTCCTCGAGCTCGATCACGGTCTGCACGGAGCCCTTGCCGAACGTCTGCGTACCAAGGATCGCCGCGCGCTTGTGATCCTGGAGCGCGCCGGCGACGATCTCTGCTGCCGACGCCGAGCCGGCGTTGACCAGCGCCACGATCGGGAGCTGCGTGCGCGTCCCCTTGACGTGCGCCATCTCCTCGTCGAGGACCCGGCGATCGCGCCCTTCGGTGCGCACGATGAGACCGCTGTCGAGGAACAGATCGGCGACCCGCACCGCCTGATCGAGCAGGCCGCCCGGGTTGTTGCGGAGGTCGAGCACCAGACCGGCGAGCTTGCCATCCTCGACGGAACGCTCGAGCTTGGCGAGCTCCCGCTCGACGTCGCGATCGGTGTTCTCGGAGAACTGCTTGATGCGCAGATAGCCGACCTTGCCGTCGAGCAGCTTGGCCGACACGTTGTCGATCTTGATCCACTCGCGGGTGAGCTGCAGCGACCGCGGCTCAGTCCAGCCCTTGGGACCGCTGCGCTCGACGGCGATCTGCACCTGCGTGCCCTTCTTGCCGCGCATGCGCTGGAGCGCCTCCTCCATCCGCATGCTGCGGGTCGGACGACCGTCGATCTTGGTGATGCGATCGCCGGGCTGCAGCCCGGCCTTGGCAGCGGGCGTGTTGTCGAACACCGTCATGATGTAGAGGACGTTCTCCTTGACCGCGTCGTTGCCGACCTGGCGCATCTCGACCTCGATGCCAATGCCACCAAACTCGCCCTGGGTGTCGATCTTCATCTCGCGGTACTGGTCGGCGGTCAGATAGCTGGTGTGCGGATCGAGCGTCTCGAGCATGCCCTTGATGGCGCCGTAGACGAGCTGATCGTGATCGACCGAGTCGACGTAGCTGTTCTCGACGTAGGTAAGGACGCGGGAGAAGACGTTGAGCTTGTGATAGGGGCTGTGCTTCTTGGGCAGGGCGAAGGCAGCGCCCGCGACGACCGCGCCGCCGACGAAGGCCGAGAGCACACAGAGCAGCAACGTGGAAGGTGCACGCAGAGAGCGCATGGCACCAGCTTAGCGCGGCGGGCTCACGGAGGCGAGATCGCGGAGGCGCGATCCGCCGCTAGCGGATGAGCGGTGGGAGCAGCGGCGCGGGATCGATCGCGGTCGTCTGGTGCGCGAGCTCGAGGTAGACCGAGCCCTGCCCTGCCTCGCCGAGCAGCTGGCCGCTGCGGACGTGCGTCCCCGTCGAGACCGACGCCTTGCGGAGGCGACCAACCATCGTCACGTAGCCGTTGCCGACGTCGATCGCGACGACGATGCCCAGGCCGGCGATGTCCCCCACCCAGCTCACCGTGCCGGCCGCCGGGGCGCGCACACGTTGACCGGGGTGCGCGTCGAGCTCGACGCCACGCCGGGAGAACTCGTGCTTGGTCTCCGGATCCTTGTACGTGCCGAACGCGCCCACGATCTTGCCGTCGACGGGGCGGTGCAGCTCGGCGTCGAGCCCCGGATCGCGCAGCGAGCGGTTCGCCGACTGCGCCAGCTCGAACGAGCGCTGGAGCTGCTCGGCCCGCCGCGCGTGCTCTTCGTCGACCTGGCGCGACTCATCGCGAATCGCCGCCAGCTCGTCGAGATCGCGCTGCATCAAGCGGCGCAGGCCCGCCTCACGGGCCTCCAGCGTCGACAGGTCGGCGGTCCCGGCCAGCACCCGCAGGTAGCCTCCACCCGAGAGCTTGTAGAGCGCCCGGATCCGCTTCTGGAGCTGCTCTCGGCGTAGACCGCTCTGCTCGTCGAGGGACTTGGCCCGCCGCTCGAGATCACGCACCTCGGCCTCGGCGGCGTCGCGATCGGCCTCGATCGCCTCGCTCGGCCGCGGCTGCGCCGAGGCGCTCTGACAGAGGCGCCACGCGACGACCGCGCAGAGGACATGATGGCGATTCATGCGTCCTCGCTCGAGCGCGCCGCGGTCGCGCTCGCGACCAGCCCGATGGTGGCGCCACCAGCGAGCGCGCCGACGAGCTGGAGCGGCGAGAAGAACGCGAGCGGCACCGCCGAGAGCATCGAGGACAGCGCCGCGACGAGGTGCGGTGCGAGCGCGCCGTAGAGGCCGTACAGCACCGCCATCGCCAACGCAGTGCCGAGCAAGCCCTGCAGCGCCCCCTCGAGGAGGAACGGCGCGCGCACGAACGCGTTGGTCGCGCCGACCAGCTTCTCGATCTGGATCGCGTCGCGACGCGCGTTGACCCCGAGACGGATCGTCGCGCCGATGATGAACAGGCACGCGCCGACGACGAGCAGACCGACGACGAGCGCCACGTGCCGAGCCACGGCCTCGAGCCGCATGAGGCGCTCGGCCCATCCGTCGTGGATCTCGACCTCCTCGACGCCGGGTGCGGCGCGCAGCTTGCCGAGCACCGGGTGCGCACGCAGCATGCCGACGACGCCGGGCTTGAAGCTCACGTCGATCGACAGCGGCAGGAAGGTCTCCTCGACGCCGTCCAGCAGATCGGCTCGATCGGCGAGGCTGCGACGCAGGCGCGAGAACGCTTCGCGCGGCTCGACGACCTTGGCCGACTCGACGCCCTGCAGCTTGATCAGCGCCTCGGCGAGCTTCTGAGCACGCGCTGGCGACGTGTTGTCTTCGAGGTAGACGGTGACGTGGGTGGCCTTGCCCCAGCTCGTCGCCAGCCGTCCGAGGTTCTCGCCCAGCAGCGCGACGCCGCCGACGATGAGCAAGCACACCGCGATGGTGCTGACGGTGATGAGCTGGATGCTCGGGCTGCGGCTCATGCCCCGCAGCGAGCGCACGACCGCGTAACGCAGCGACTCGATCATCGGGCTTGCCTCCGCATGCCAGGATGCAGCCGGATGATGCCGGTCTCGTCGGCGGATGGGTGCGACGCGAAGCCCTCGGTGTCCTCGTCGAGGCGGGCCGGTCTCCCGAGCGGCAGATCGACGTCGAGGACCTCGCCATCGACGAGGCGGGCTCGGCGCCAGCCGTTGGCGGCCGCGAAGTCGACGACGGCCGGGTCATGCGTGCACATGAGCAGCGTCGTGCCCTGCTGGTGGATCGACTCGAGCAGCCGCAAGATCTCGCCCGCTCGGTGCGGATCGAGGTTACCGGTCGGCTCGTCGCACAGGAGGATCGGCGGCTCGCCGACGATGGCGCGGGCGAGCGCCGTGCGCTGCTGTTCGCCGCCCGAGAGCGTCGCGCAGCGCGACTTGCTGTGCTGAGCGAGGCCGACCTTCTCGAGCACGGCGTCGACGCGGCTCTTCACCTCGGCGCGGGGCATCGCCAGGATCTCGAGCGCGATGGCGACGTTCTCGAACACCGAGCGCTCGCCGAGCAGCTTGAAGTCTTGAAAGACCACGCCGATGTTTCGACGCACGTACGGGATCGACGACGCGCGCAGCTTGCTCAAGTTGCGCCCAGCGACGGTGAGCTCACCGCGGTCGGGTCGCTCGCCAGCGAAGATCATGCGCAGCAAGGTCGTCTTGCCAGCCCCCGACGGGCCGGTGAGGACGAGCGCGTCGCCACTCTGGATCTGCACGCTCACGCCGCGCAGCGCTGGCACCCCGGAGAACGACTTCCAGACTCCGTCGAGGCCGATCATCATACCGACGGGTATCACGCCCCAATAGGCCCCGCAAATTTCCTACATGTAGGGATCTCGGAGACGTGCTCAGCGACGAGAGAATGATCCTTTGTGAGATCAAATGGTTGTTGATTTGGTGTTGCAATGTATTGCAGGTGCCCTATAGTACATCTCCTCTGCGCTGTTCGCCTCGTGGATAAGTCTGTGGAGACGAAGTGGATGCGCTGGAGACGCAAGAACCAAAGCGTGAGTTATTTCGCGGCTTAACCGGCCACGAGCAACACTCCGCTCACAGTGTGTTCACAGCGTTTTCCACGTCTTATCCACAGATAACTAATTGAAATTATTTACCTTTTCCTTTGACGTAAACAGGCTTGAAAGATAGGTTGGGCGCGCTTCGGGGAGTCAGGAAATTTCGCCACCAGATTTCTCCCGCAGTGGCCGCTAGACAGCTTGGTGACCAAACTGGCGAAGTAACCCAACAGTTTTGCGCTTTGCGCAAGCTCGGGAGGTCCGCATGATTTCGAAGACCGACGCGCGCAACTCTTCGGATGCGAAGAAGGAAAAGGAAGTGGGTGCCCCGAAACGACGCAAGTCGGACCGGTCGCAGAAGGGGATGCAGATAGCGCGCTATTTCACGCGCGAGGGCCAGCATCCGTTCGATCAAGTGCAGTGGGAGTTGCGCACGGCGGCGATCACCGGCGAGGGCGGACAGGTCTACTTCGAGCAGAAGGACGTCGAGGTGCCAGCGACCTGGTCGCAGATGGCGACCAACGTCGTCGTACAGAAGTACTTCCGCGGCGCCATCGGAACGCCGGCGCGCGAGCGCTCCGTGCGCCAGCTGATCGCCCGCGTCGTCGACACGATCAGCGGCTGGGGCGTCAAGGGCGGCTACTTCCTGACCGACGCCGACGCCGCGACCTTCTCGGCGGAGCTCAGCCACCTGCTCGTCGAGCAGAAGATGTCGTTCAACTCGCCGGTGTGGTTCAACGTCGGCGTCGAGTCGCACCCGCAGTGCTCGGCCTGCTTCATCAACTCGGTCGACGATACGATGGAGTCGATCCTCGGCCTCGCCAAGACCGAGGGCATGCTCTTCAAGTGGGGCTCGGGCACGGGCACCAACCTGTCGAGCATCCGCTCTTCCAAGGAGCTCCTCAACGGCGGCGGATCGGCCTCGGGCCCCGTCTCGTTCATGAAGGGCTTCGACGCGTTTGCTGGCGTCATCAAGTCGGGCGGCAAGACGCGCCGCGCGGCCAAGATGGTCATCCTCAACGTCGACCACCCGGACATCGTCGAGTTCATCGACTGCAAGTCGAAGGAGGAGAAGAAGGCCTGGGCGCTCATCGACGCGGGCTACGACGGCTCGTTCACCGGTGAGGCCTACAGCTCCGTCTTCTTCCAGAACTCGAACAACTCGGTGCGCGTCACGGACGAGTTCATGGACGCCGTCGTGCGGGATCGCGTGTGGCACACCCGCACCGTCACCACCGGTGCGATCGCCGAGACGCACCGCGCGCGGGACCTCTGGAGCTCGATCGCCCAGTCTGCGTGGCTGTGCGGCGATCCGGGCCTGCAGTTCGACACCACGATCAA
>CAZPEY010000215.1:0-180 GCA_964585665.1 uncultured Polyangiaceae bacterium
CGTTGATGTCCGTGCAGGTTCGTCCCGCGTCGTCGTCGAGCGCGGGCGGAGGCTTGTCGGCACAGCTGTAGCCCGAGCCGCACGAGTGGTTGATGCACGCGTTGATATCGGTGCACGTCGAGACGCCATCGCCTTCGTAGCCGGTCTTGCAGGTGCACGTCCGGCTTCCCATCGTGTTCA
>CAZPEY010000215.1:280-9789 GCA_964585665.1 uncultured Polyangiaceae bacterium
CGTTGATGTCCGTGCAGGTTCGTCCCGCGTCGTCGTCGAGCGCGGGCGGAGGCTTATCGGCACAGCTGTAGCCCGAGCCGCACGAGTGGTTGATGCAGGCGTCGATGTCCGTGCACAGCGACACGCCATCGCCCTCGTAGCCGGTCTTGCAGGTGCACGTCCGGCTGCCCATCGTGTTCATGCAGTCGGCGTTGACGAGGCAGCCGCCGTTGTTCGACAAGCACTCGTTGATGTCGATGCAGTCGCGTCCGGCAGGAACGTCGAGCGCCGGTGGCGCCTTGTCGCTGCACGTGTAGCCCGGATCGCACGGGTTGTGGACGCACGCATCGACGTTGCCGCACGTGACACCGTCGCCCACGTAGCCATCGTTGCACGCGCAGGTGTAGCTACCTGGCGGCGTGTTCGAGCAGGTCGCGTTCGACGAGCAGCCGCCATTGTTCGCCGCGCACTCGTTGATGTCGATGCAGCTCCGACCGCTCTCCGAGTTGCCGGCGGGCGCCGGCAGATCGGTGCAGTCGTAGCCCGGATCGCACGGATGATCGATGCACGCGTCGATGTCGCTGCAGACGACGCCGTTGCCCGTGTAGCCGGTGTTGCAGAAACACTGGAAGCCACCGTCGACGTTGGTGCACGTCGCGTTGTCGCTGCAGTTGTCGAGGTTGAGCGCACACTCGTCCCGATCCATGCACACGCCGCCGGCGCCGCCGACGAACCCGGGCGGGCAGCTGCCACACTGGAAGGTGCCTGGCAGGTTCGTGCAGGTCACGAGCGCGTCGCAGCCGCCGTTGTTGGTCTTGCACTCGTCGATGTCCTTGCAGGCCGCGCCGTCGGGCTCGTAGCCCCCTTTGCAGGTGCAGGAGAAGCTGCCAGGCGAGTCCGAGCAGATCGCGTTCGTGTCGCAGCCGCCGTTGTTCGTCTTGCACTCGTCGATGTTCGTGCAGTCGACGCCGTCGCCGTCGTAGCCGGGCTTGCAGGTGCAGGTCCGCCCGCCCTCGGTGTTCGCGCAGGTCGCGAAGTCGCTGCAGCCGCCGTTGTTCGACAGACACTCGTCGACGTCGACGCAGCCGTCGCCTTCTTGACGATAGCCGGTGTCGCAGACGAACGCGCACTGCGTCCCGTCGCAGATCGCCGCGCCATGCAGTGGCGCGACGCAGACGACGCAGGCGCTGCCGCAGCCCGCCGGATCGAGCGGCTCGAGGCAGCGCCCATCACACACATGATTCGGAGCGTCGCACTGCAGCGGCAGCAGATCCGGCGACTCCGCGGGGAGCAGATCGGCCTCGGCCGCGTCGAGCGACTCGGCCAGATCGTCGCCCAGGTCCGATGGCATCGTCGCGCTCACCAGGTCCGGCCCCGAGCCAAGGCGCCAGCACCGATCGTCCGCCTGGCACTGATACCCCTCGGGACAGGCATGCTTTCCGGTCGAGCACGGCAGCTTGCCGTTGGCGACGTTGACGTCGAAGCAGGCCGTAGCGCCAAGGCACAGCGCCCACAGCAGCAGGACCCGAGGGGCCCTCATCGCCCACCACCGAGGGAGACGGTCAAGGTGGCGCCCCCGCCCCGGTGCGCGAACCAGGGGCTGAGCCCGACCCGCGCGTGATCTCGAGTGCCGCGCTTGTGGCCGACCACGTAGAGCGCGATGCCGGTGACGAGCGCCGCGCCACCGACGGCGTAGAGGCCGATCGCCGCCGCCTGCGACCGGTGTCCGCGAAGCTCGTCTGCGGGGTTGAACGGACGCGCGTTCGCCGCGTCGGACGCGATCGATCGACCCGCCTGCACCGCGACCGCGTTGGCGGCTCCGCCCCCGAGGACGAGGAGCGCGCCGGCGACCCCGACCGCGAGGCCGGTGATGCGCAGCGTGCGGCCAGGCGCTGGTGTTGCGGGGTGCGTGGCCACAGCAACCGCGGGTGCTCGAGGCGTCGGAGGTTCGGGCTTGGCCACCTCCGGCGTCGGCGCCTTCTGCGCGGGCGGCTCGGGCGCGGCGGGCGACGGCGTCGCGGGGGGCTTCTCGGGAAGCCTCTCGGGCGACGCGGTCCGGGCCTGCTCCGCACGGACACGCTCTTGCAGGACGAGGATGCGGG
This sequence comes from uncultured Polyangiaceae bacterium, assembly GCA_964585665.1. Classification (GTDB taxonomy): domain Bacteria; phylum Myxococcota_A; class Polyangia; order Palsa-1104; family Palsa-1104; genus CAZPEY01. The sequence continues at coordinate 2,362 of CAZPEY010000215.1, forward strand.
CCTTGACCCCCGGCGTGTCCTCCGCGTTCGGCGCCTTCTTCACATACTGCTCGTACGCCTCGACGGCGCGAGCCCACTGTCCGAGGCGCTCGGCGCAGCGCCCGATGTTCCAGTCGAACGCCGCCGCCGGCTTCACGAGGCGCGCCGCCTCGAAGGCAGCGATGGCCTCTTCGTACTTGGCCTCCCCGTAGAGCTGCGTGGCGCGCCGAAAGTGACGCTGCGCCACCTCAATGTCCGGATCGGGCATCGGCTCCTCCGCCAGAGCGCGCGGACCAGCCAACGTCCCCAGGGCCACAACCACGCACAAATACAGGACCTTCACCGTTTCATTTTACCCCGCCCGCAGCGCCCGTGTCGCGTCGAAAAAAGTCGGGAACCTTTTAGCCACCCTCCCGTGTAACCAGAGGTGAGAATGGCCGCTGTGCCCACACCGCCGACGGAGCGCGAGCTCGATCTCGTGACGTTGCGGCGCGCCCAGCGAGGCGAGCGCGACGCGTTCGCGGCGCTCGTGCGGTTCTACCAGCGGCCGGTGTTCGCGCTGCTGTCGCGCCTGCTCTACGGGCGCGACTCGTCACTCGTCGAGGACCTCGCGCAAGAGACCTTCCTCCGCGTCCATCGCAGCCTGCCGGGGTTCGAGACGACGGGGCCGGCTCGGCTGTCGACCTACCTCCTCACCATCGCGACCCGCCTCGCCATCGACGAGCTCCGTCGTGCGCAACCCAGGCTCGTGCCGCTCGAGCACGCTGCCGACCTCCCGAGCCCCTCGTCTGCCGACGCCGCGGCCCACGGCGCCGAGCAGCGCGCCGCGATCGCCGGGGCGATCGGCGAGCTTGGCCCCGAGCTGCGCGCGACCTTCCTGCTCCGCGAGGTGCATGGCCTCGAGTACGAAGAGATCGCCCGGGCGCTCGACGTCGACCTCGGAACCGTGAAGTCGCGCCTCTCGCGCGCCAAGGAGCGCCTGCGCGCGGCCCTCTCTGCACACGCCAAAGGAGGTGAAGGATGAGCGACACCGACGAGATCCTCGCTGCGTGGCCGTCGTCCGAGCCGCCCGCCGACTTTGCGGATCGCGTCGTTGGGCGACTCGGCGCGTCGGCGCAGTCGCCGCCTCCGCGACGCAGGCGGTGGCTACCGGCAGCTGTCGTGGCGTTCGGCGCAGCCGCGAGCCTCACGCTCTGGTTCGCTCCGACCGGCGGCGACCACCACGTGGCGGGACGCGAGACCGTCTCGATCGGTCGTCGCGCCGTCGCGGTGCTCGAGCCTGGCGCGGCGCTTCGCTATCGCGTCGGCTGGCTCGGCGACGCGGAGATCGATCAATCCGAAGGCGAGGTCTTCTATCGCGTCGAGCGCGGCGGTGCATTCCGGGTGCACACGCCGAGTGGCGACGTTGTCGTGCATGGCACCTGTTTCCGTGTGGAGGTTCGTTCGATGAAGCCCGTCTCGTCTGGTTTGATCGGCGCCGGGGTCGGCGCTGCGCTCACTGCCGCTGTCTTTGTCACCGTCTATGAAGGCAAGGTCTCGCTCCGCAACCCACAGGGCCAGGTCTCGCTGTCCGCTGGCGCGCGCGCCGAAGCGAGCCCTGGTGCGGCCCCCAGCACCGCCCCATCGCCAGCCAAGCCGAGCGCCCCCAGCGCCTCGGGCCCGAGCCTCGCGGCGCTACCGCATGACGAGCTGGCGCGTCGCGCCGAGGAGCAGCGCGGGGAGATCATCGGGCTCCACGATCAGGTGCGCCGCCTGCGCTCCGAGCTCGAGTCGGCACAGGCCGCCGCGAGCGGGCAGGCGGGCGAGAAGCACCGCGGCTTCTCGCTCGAGCCGAGCAAGGAGGAGCTCGCCGAGCTCGCCAAGAGCTGCACGCTCAAGTGGGACTCCCCGCCGCTCGGCATGGAGGCGCCGACCTGGGGCACCAAGATGCAGGCGCGCGCTGGCCTCTCGGCCGAGGAGGCCGAGCGGATCAACAAGGTGATCGCCGAGCTCCACGAGCAGACGATCCGCGAGCTGCGTGCCCTCTACGTCGAGGTCACCGGAGATCGCGCGCACGCCGAGGCGATGACGCCCGAGGCGATCGTCATGGAGCTGCACGAGAAGTCGGCGCGACTCGACGTCCAGACCGCGTACCAGCGGCTCGCCCAGGAGCGCGCCGGGCAGGCCCCACCACCGCAAACGCTCGTCGGGACGACGCCGATCGAGCGCACCATGCGCCTGGTGACCACGCTCGGCGATCGAATGGAGCGCGCCCTGGCGACGGTGATCGGCGCCGAGCGCGCGCGCGACCTCCGCAAGCGCAACAACGGCTGGGGTAGCCGCAGCGTCTCGTCGAACGGGTGCCCCGGCAAGCCCGAGACGGAGTAAGCTCCGGGCGCATGTCGCCCTTCTTCGACCCGTCCTCTCTCGGTCTCGATATCATCCTGGCGCTGCTGCTCTATTTCGTCGCAGCCCCCTGGGTCGCCATGGCGATCCCCAAGGCCAAGCGGCCGCTGCAGCTCGCGGCGCTCGGCTCGCTGCTGTGGGCGGTGCAGAGCTTCCTCTATCCGTTCCTCTATCGCCTGCCATACGGCCAGATGGTGCTGCGGCACGGCGCCAACCTGCTCTTCTCGGGTGGCCTCGCAGCGGCGGTCTTCGTCGTCGTGATGGCGGTCAAGGACGAGGAGGGCGTGCGATGAGCGAGGTCGATCCGTTTCAGTTCCTCATCCTCCTCGCCAACCTCGCGATCGTCGCGCTGCCGTTGGTGCATCTGCGCGAGCGCCATCCCAAGGCGAGCTACCTCATCGCGGCCGGAGGCGGGCTGCGTGTCCTCGGTGTGATCTGGCGCTGGCTCGGCATCGAGGGCGTGCACTTCCCGCACGGCATGTCCGCGATTGCAGCGGGGCTGATCTTCGCCGGCATCGTCCTGCTCCTCGATGCGCGCTTTCCCTCGCGCGGCTATCTACCTTCGACACTGACCAAGAACCGCACCGTCGATCGCAGCGACCTCATCCTGCCCGGCTTCGTCGCCTTCTTCGTCGTCGGCGGGATCTTCCTCTCCGTGGCCACCGGCCACGCCACCGGCAGCGCCTACGCGATCACCCGTGTCTTCGACGGCCTCGCCGTCCTCGCGTTGCTCGCGGGCTGGGTCTACTTCCGCCGCACGTACCTGGCGCTGCACTGGGTGCTGCAGCGGCGCCCCGAAGCGGTCGTCTGGGTCTACGTCCAGCAGACGCGCGTGATGCGCAACGGCTACCTCGTCAACACCGTCTGGTCGGCGGTGACCGCGCTCGAGAGCGGCGAGCTGCTGACCCTGACGACCAGCCAGGCCGAGGCCGAGATGATCGTCGCCGAGATCGCTCACGTCTGCCCCGGCGTGGCACTCGGCTTTACCGATCAGAACCGCGCCCAGTTCAACAAGGACCCGAAGTCGCTGCGACAAGGGCCACAGGCGCCCACCCCGTAGCCTCGCTTGTCCGAACACGCGCCCGCGCCGTTCGATCTCCTCGTCCTGTCGCCGCACTCCGACGACGCTGCCTTCTCCATCGGTGGCGTGCTAGCGGGCGCGGCGCGGGCCGGACAGCGCCTCGCCCTGCAGACCGTGTTCGCCAGCGACGAGTGGCGCGGCTTCGGGCAGGCCGCCGTGCGGCAGACCGAGGACGAGTCGTTCGCTCGATCGCTTGGCCTCGCGCTCCTGCCGCCGCTGCTCGACGAAGCGCCGCGCCGCGAGGCGCGCTATCGCTCCGGTCGTCGCCTCTTCGACTGGATCGCCAGCGACGATCCGTTGATCGACAAGTTACTTGACCTTCTCACCCGCCAGCTGATCGCGCAGCCGGCAGCGCGCATCCTCGCACCGCTCGGCGTTGGAGAGCATGTCGACCATCAGCTCCTCCACGCCGCGGCGCGCCGCCTGCCAGCGAACGTCGAGTACTACGCGGATCTGCCCTACGCGCTCATGCCAGGTCACCTGACGGCGCGCCTCCGCAACCTCGGCGAGGAGCACCGCGCGCCGTCGCTGGTGCCGGCCGTGCGCGCCTGGTCGCAGACTCCGCTGCTCGGCAAGCTTCGCCCGCTCGTGCGACCGTTCGCCGCCTATACGTTCTGCCACTCGCTGCGCCGTCGACCGGGCCAGCGCGCGCGCCAGGCGACCGTGTGGGAGAGCCACCTCAGTCCGAGCAGCGTCGAAGATCACCTCGCCGCCATCGCCTGCTATCCATCCCAGTGGCCGCTCTTCTTCGCCTCCCTCGAGGAGTGGCGCGCGCGCCTGCAGCCAATCCGCCTCTACACGCCAAAACCAGCTACAATGAGCCGGTGAATTCGCGCGCCACGGCGCTTCGTGTCCTGCGCCTGCTCGTGCTGCTGGCTTTGCCGCTCGTCGCGATCCAGGTGCCGTTCCTTCGGCGCGCGCTGATCCAGCTCGTCGAGTATCTCGCGGCCGCAGGCCCCTCGGGGATGCCCTACTACGCGCTGTCGTACGTCGTCTTGGGACTGCTCTGCGCGCCCGGCGCGCTGATGGCGGCGCTCGCCGGCTACGTCTACGGGTTCGGGCTCGGAGTGCTCATCGCGTGGCCGACGATGATCGCGGTGAGCATGCTGGTCCTGGGTTTCGCGCGCCTCGTGCTCGGCGGCTTCCTGGCCCGGCGCGCCGAGGGCAGCCCGTTCTGGCGCGCCCTGCGGCAGGCGGTCGATCTGCATGGCCTGCGCGTCGCGATCCTGCTGCGCCTGACGCCGATGATGCCGCAGAACTTCCTCGCCTACTTTCTCGCGCCGACGCCGCTCCGCTATCGACACCTGGCGCTGGCGACCGCGACGGCCGGCGCGCCGATGCTGCTCATGCAGGTCTATCTCGGCTCGCTGCTCAAGTCGGCGGCGGCGATCGTCGACGGCAGCGCCGAGGTCGGCTCGCTGCGTCTGGTCGCCCTCGCGCTCGGGCTGCTGGCGACCGCGATCGTTCTCTACTCGATGGCGCGGGTCGCCAAGCGCGAGCTGGCCGCGATCCTGCGCACCGCCACCGGCGATCGCTAAGCGCTCAGCGAGCGGCGCGCGACGCCCGTCGCTGCTCGCCGCGCTGATCGAGCGGCGCCGGACACTTGCTGCGCAGCGTGCAGCCCTTGCACTCGCCGCCCGAGAAGATCCGATCGAAGCGCGCCTGCGCCTCATCGAGCCACTGCTCGTCCTCGGTGATCACGCCGAGCTCGAAGTTGCGGCGCCCGTCCCCTTTGGCGCCGAGGCCAGCTCCGGTCAAGTTGGCCGAGCCGAGGTAGAGATACCGCCCGTCGACGACGACCATCTTCATGTGGACGCGCGGACAGTGGCGCATGTCGAGCTGCTTGCCGAGCTTGACCCGCTTCAGCGACGCAGCGAACGGTCCTGACGGTCGGGCGCCATGCAGCAACCGCAGCTCGACCCCGGCGTCCGCCAGGCCGCCGAGCACCTCGAGCAGCGAGACGAACTTGCCGCGCGCCCGGGCTCGACTGCCGATCGGCGCCTCGACGTGCAGATCCTTGACGTTGGCGGTGGCGATCCAGATCGAGACGCGCGCCTTGCGGAGCAGCTCTTCGACGAGGCGCGTGTAGTGCTCCGCGTCCGCGATCAGCGACGCGCGGCGAACGATCTCCTCGCTCAGAGCGCCTTCCAGGGCTTGGGCAACCAGACGAAGTGCCCGTTGACGAACACGAGCCCGTCGTAGGCGGTACCGATCTTCTCCCCGGGACGCACGAAGCGCCACGCGTAGATCGTCAGACCGGGCCTGAACTGCTTGATCACCTTCTTGTAGCCACCCGGAAACTCGTTGGCCTCGCCCTGTCCCTTGTCGAGCTCCTCGACCTTGGCGCCGAAGAGCTTGAGGTCGGTCTGATCGGGCGCATGCTCGATCACCATCTTGGGATCGGACCAGGCCTTCTCGTACGCCTCGCGGGCCTTGGTCGCGCTCTCGGCGACGAACAGCACCGCGAAGTCGGCGGGCTGCGGGCGCAGCTTGGACGTGAGCGCCTTGTGATCGACGTTCGGCTTGGCGAGCTCTTCGAGGAGCTGTCGCGCTTCTTCCTGCGTGCCCTGCGGACCGGTCGGAGCCTTGGCCGAGGCCTTGGTCTTCGCCTTGCCCTTGGCCTCCACCATCGACGGCGCGGCCACCAGGCCGAGCGCCACTGCTGCTGCCACCAGCTCGATCTTCATTTCAACGTCACCTCGACCAGACGCATCTCGCCCGACCAATCGCCGGGACGATAGTAGGTCACGTACTCGATGATCCCACCGTCCCGAGCATACTCGGCGTGCCCCACGCCCGCATAGTCCCAGGCGCTCTTCGACGCGGGCGCCTGCCCGACGTGGAACACCTTGCTGTTCGACCACGGCCCCTCCGGCGCGTCGGCGACGCGCAGCTCGAGCGTGTTGCCAAGCGGCGTCGAGAAGATCGCCAGGTACTTGCCGAGGTGCGGGCTGAAGTGGACGGTCAGCGCCGGCGCGCCCTGCATGACGACGCGCGCCTCCTTGAAGTCGGCGACCCAGGCGCTGCCGTCGTAGAAGCTCCAGGCGTTCGGCTGGGCGACAGACGCGAAGGGCGCGCGGCCGACGCGACAGACGTGCACCACGAAGTCGAGGCGGCAGAAGTACGCATAGACAAGATCATTGACCAACAGGGCGCCGGCGACCTCGTGGAAGGGATCTTCGGCGAACAGGACGTGCGGATCGGCGGCGCTCGCGTCGACGACGGCGCGCACCGGCGGGCTCTGCCCATCCCACGTCGCCACGCCCGACCCGATCCCCTTGAAGTTGAAGTCCCCGGGGCGCGCGTCGATCTTGGCGTAGAACAGCACCGTCGACGTCCCCATCGTCACCAGGGGCCCCGGCCAGAGCGCAAAGCGCGCGCCGCAGTCGCTGCCCGCCGAACAGGCGTCGCCGCGGTGCGCCTCGTTGTAGGCGGCCTCCGCGGCGGTGAACGGCAGGAACTCGCCGGGCGCACCGTTGGCGTCGAGCGGCTCGGTCAGGTCGGCGATCCCGTCGCTCGCGTCGAGATCGGTCGTGGTCGCGAAGGTCGACGAGCGCCACGACAGGCCGTCCACCGCGGGCGCGCCGAGGATGGTGTCGCCGAACACCCAGGCCGAGCGCTCGCCGATCTTCGTCGAGAAGCCGCCGTCACGGCCCTTGATGCTGGGCGCGAACGGCAGGATCGCGATCTCGCGCGACACCTGGATCGTGACCGGCGCAGGCACCGGCTTGTCGCAACCAGCGAGGGAGAGGATCGCCAGCGCAGCGACGGAGAGATGACGGCTCATGGCTTCTGTCCTCGCGACGCGGGTTGCTGCTGCGTCTGGTTCTGCGTGATCGCCGGCTTGAGGTAGCGAACGAGCTGCGTGAGCCCCGCGATGGCGAGCAGCCAGCGAAAGATGCGCCCGGCGCGCTCGCGGGCCGCGAAGCGACGCAGCGGGAAGCTCGGCGGTGGCGGCTTGTCGGGGGGCTGCTCCACGTCGG
>CAZPEY010000216.1:0-9722 GCA_964585665.1 uncultured Polyangiaceae bacterium
GCATCCTCGGCCTCGAGTTCCACACCAAGATGAACGCGATCGACGCCGACATCATCGCGGCGCTCTACCGCGCCGTCGACACCGCGGAGAGCACCGCCGACGGCCTGGTCATCGCCAACCACGACAAGATGGCGTTCTCGGCGGGCGCCAACATCTTCCTCATGCTGATGGCCGCCAACCAGGGCAACTGGAAGGCGATCGAGGAGATGTCGCGGCAGCTCCAGGACGCGCTCCAGCGCCTGCGCTACGCGACGGTGCCGACCGTGACTGCGCCGTTCGGCCTGGCGCTCGGCGGCGGCGCCGAGGTGACGATGCACGGCGCGCGCATCCGCGCCAACGCCGAGCTGTACATGGGCCTCGTCGAAGCGGGCGTCGGCCTGATCCCGGCGGGCGGCGGCTGCAAGGAGCTGCTCTGCCGCAACCTCGAGAACCTGCCGGACGACGCGGATCCGTTCCCGTTCATCAAGAAGGTCTTCATGACCATCGCGATGGGCAAGGTGTCGATCTCGGCGGAGGACGCGCGCGCCTACGGCTTCCTCGGCACCGACGACGGCGGCACGCTCAACCGCGACTACCTGATCCTCGACGCCAAGCAGACGGCGCTCGGCCTGGCGCGCGCCGGCTATCGCCAGCCGCGGCCGCGCACGTTGCGCTTGCCGGGCAAGAGCGGCTACGCGACGCTGCGCTCCGCCTTGCAGATGATGCAGGCGGCGCACCAGATCTCGGCGCACGACGTGGTCGTCGGCAGCAAGCTCGCCGGCATCCTCACCGGCGGCGACACCGTGCTGTCGGCGCGCGTCACCGAGCAGCAGCTCCTCGATCTCGAGCGCGAGGCCTTCCTCTCGCTCGCCGGTGAGGAGAAGACCCGCGAGCGCATGCAGTACATGCTGATGAACAACAAGCCCCTCCGCAACTAAGGAGCCGACCGATGCGTGATGTAGCAATCGTCAGTGGAGTTCGTACCCCGTTTGGTCGTGCGCTCAAGGGCTCGCTCAAGGACACGCGCCCCGATGACCTCGGCGCGCTCGTCATCAAGGCCGCCGTCGAGAAGGCGGGCGTCGAGGCCAAGGAGATCGAGGACGTCGTCCTCGGCTGCGCGATGCCCGAGGCGGAGCAGGGCATGAACGTGGCGCGCGTCGCCGCGATCGCCGCCGGGCTGCCCGTCGAGGTGTCGGCGATGACCGTCAACCGCTTCTGCGCCTCGGGCCTGCAGTCGATGGCGATCGTCGCCGACCGCATCGCGGCCGGCGCCTTCGACGTCGGTGTGGCCGGCGGCCTCGAGACCATGTCGATGATCCCGATGGGCGGCAACAAGGTGTCGCTCAACCCGCGCGTCGTCGAGGAGAACCCCGCGGTCTTCACGCCGATGGGCGTCACCGCGGAGAACATCGCGCGGCAGTGGAGCGTGTCGCGCGCTGATCAGGATGCCTTCGCGCTGCGCTCGCACCAGCGCGCGGTGGCGGCGCAGAAGGACGGCTTCTTCGCCGGCGAGATCGTGCCGGTCGAGACCTTCGTCTACGACGCCGACGGGCGGCACAAGGCGGTGACGGTCAAGGACGATGACTACCCGCGCGCCGACACCACGCTCGAGAAGCTCGCGACGCTCAAGCCGGCGTTCGATCCGACCGGCAGCGTGACGGCCGGCAACTCGTCGCCGCTCACCGACGGTGCGGCTGCGACGGTGCTGGTCTCGGGCGAGCGGCTCAAGGCCCTCTCGGCCACGCCGCTCGGCTGGTTCCGTGCGTTCGCTGTCGCCGGTGTGCCGCCCGAGGTGATGGGCATCGGCCCGGTGCCGGCGGTGCGCAAGCTGCTCGCCAAGGCGGGGCTCAAGATCGAGGACATCGACCTGTTCGAGCTCAACGAGGCGTTCGCCGCGCAGTCGCTCTACTGCGCGCGCGAGCTCGGCGTCCCCGAGGAGAAGCTCAACGTCAACGGCGGCGCGATCGCGCTCGGCCACCCGCTCGGGGTCTCCGGCACCCGCCTGGCGATCACCGCGCTGCGCGAGCTCGCGCGTCGGGGCGGCCGCTACGCCGTCACGACGATGTGCATCGGCGGCGGCATGGGCGCAGCCGCGCTCCTCGAGCGCGCCTAGCGAGTCGACCGACCGCGTCCCCCCTGGTCGAGGCGCTCGCTCCGCCGAGCCGCTCGGCCCCTCCCCTCCGAAACCCTACGACAGGATGTCCGCCGCCGGATGGCGGTCGGCGTGAAACCTCGCGCTGCACGGCGTCTTGGGGCGCGCCATGCACCCGACGGCGCAGCGACTGCACACCGTCTTGGTGAAGCGCTCGAGCCGATCGAGGACGAGGGTCGCGAGCTGCTGCGCGTGATAGGGGTCGATGGACGAGAGCGCCTGCAGCTGGCCGGCGAGCAGGGCCGTCAGCGGCGCGGGCGACGAGCCGTCGAGGACATGCTCGACGAAGCGCGTGCCGATGGTGTTGACCAGATCGAGCAGCTCGGCGTCGCGCGGTCGCCGATCGCGCGGCACCAGGTCGAGCGCCTCATCGAGCGCTGCGCACGCGACCTCGACGAGATCGAGCCGCATGAGATCCCGCTTGGTCGGCCGATCGACGGTGGCGAGCAACGAGCTGCGCAGCGCCGCGCGGACCGCCGGCGAGCCGACTTGCATGCGCTCCCGCGGCCGTCGGCCGGAGATCTCGTCGAAGAGCCGGTCGGCCAGCTGCAGGAAGAGCGAGGCGCGCGCCAGATCGCGCTCGCACTCGCGCGCGGCTCCCTCGAGGACGCGCGCCGCCGGGATGTCGCCGCGCCATAGATGGACGCGGCTCATGTGGCGCGCCATCGACGACAACCGGCGCTGCAGCGGTGGCCGGGCGATGGTCTCCTGGAGCTGGCGCACGAACGCGCGACGGCTCATGCGCTGGGGCACCTCGACGCCGTGGATGAGCACGTCGCCAGGCGACAGCCGCCAGGTCTGAAAAGGGCGCGTCCGGAGCAGACGGCCGAGCTCGTCGGGGTTGGTCTCTGGATCGATCGCGGGCAGCTCGTAGCCGTGGCGCTTGCCGAGGCGTGCGAGGATCGACCCGAGCGGCTCGAGCGCGGTGGCGCCGTGGTTGCCGGGTTCGAGCTCCGCGATGAGCGCCAGCGCCGCCTCGAGCGGGACGCGCAGCAGCGGTGCGAACGCGGCGGGCGACTGCTCGATGACGACGTGCTCGACCTCCGGATCGGCGACTCCGCTGGTGCGATCGGCCTCGCGGATCTCGCCAGACGCGCGCGCCATGACGTCGAAGACCGAGAGGCCGCGCTCGTCGGCGAGACACACAAACAGGAGGTAGTCGCCGATCCCGTCGCAGCCGGTGACGTAGCCCCAGCCGCGCGGCTGCACGACGCGCCCGTGCTTGGCCAGCACCGCGGAGCGCAGGCGCATCTGGGCGCGGGCGGCGCGGGCGCGCACGTCGGAGTCGGGGCTCTCGGCGTGTCGCTCGAGCTCGGTGAGCGCGGCCATCGGATCCTCCTCCCAGATCCGATCGAGCATCTTCTTGCACAGCGGTCCGAGGTCGGCACTGCCGAGGCAGAGCGCGTAGAGTCGATGCGCGGGCAGTCCGCGCTCCTGGCGCCGCGCCTCGGTGCGGTCGTACAGCGACGCGCGCGCCTCGGGCGGCAGATCGGCGAGCATGCGCCGGACGCAGTCGCGCTCGCCGGTCTCGATCGCGGCGTTGAGCATGTCGTCGACGGGCGCGGTCAGCAGGCGCAGGTGATCGTGGGGATCGAGCGACTCGAGGACGGTGGCTGCCTCGTCGGGGTCATGCTCCGAGAGCACCGAGAGCGCCACCGAACGACTGGGAAAGGACAGCCGCTGGTCGAGCGCGATCTCGGCGAGGCGGAGCGCGGCCGGGCCGAGTCCGAGGCGCCACAGCAAGTAGGCGCACAAGGCGTGTCGCTCCGGAGGGATGCCGTCCTTGCCGAGCCAGTCGAGGATCACCTCGCGCAGCGGCATGCTGCGCTTGCCGTCGAGCCAGGTGGCGAGCCAGGCGTCGAGGTCGGCGAGCTCAGCCGGCGGCTGCGAAAAGAGAGCGAGGAGCTCCTTTTCGGCGAGGCGCACCTCCGAGGGCAGCACTGCCATGCGATCTATCGTTACAACAGAAAGTCGGCCGCGCTGCAAGCGGCGGCCGGGGCTCGATCCGAGACCTGGGTCACGCGCGTCGCTGCCGACTCTGCTACGGACAGGGCCCAGCGACGATGGTATAGAGGCCGCGATGGCTCGTCGTCTCTCGTCGATCTTTCTGATCGCGCTCTTGTGCAGCGCGCGTGCTGGCGTGGTGGTGGCGGAGGAGCCGGACGACCTGCCGTCGACTCTGTCCCCGCGTGCCACCAAGGAGCCGAGCGAGCCAGCGCCGCGTGAGACCGCGCCCGCTGTGCAGCCAGCCACGGCGTCACCGGCTCCGGTCCGTCGGCAGCCGACGCGCTTCGAGCAAGTGATGCGGCGGATCGATCCCCAGCTGGCGCTGTCGCTCAACAAGGCCAAGGAGCAGCGCACGACGGGGCAGCTCCTCGTCGGTGTTGGCTCCGCCGCGCTGCTCGCCTCGACGATCGTCTGGACGGTGCTCGCGGTGGCGCCGCCCGAGCGCACGTCGGCCAACCTCGATCCCGGCTTCGGCTACAAGGTCGGCGGCGTCGTCACCGTCGTCGTTGGTGGGTTGTTCGCGGTGCCCGGCGCGATCGTATGGGGCCTGTCGGATCGCAAGTTCAATCGCCTCAGCAAGGAGGTCGCCAAGATCGTCGACGACCTCGAGAAGAAGGAGGCGGCTGACAAGGCCGCGGCCGCGGCGCGGCCTGCCCCGGCCGAGGCGCCGCCCGCGACGGATCCGACGACCGCGCCGGCGCCTGAACCTGCGCCCGCGCCCGCACGACCGGTCGGGCCGCCCCAGTAGGCGCGGCCGCGCGTCGCTCCCATCCGGCGAGCGATCAGTAGGCGGTCCGGCGAATGCTCACGTTCATGATCAGGCCGAGCGTCGCCATCACGGTGAGCAGCGACGATCCGCCGTGCGAGAACAGCGGCAACGTCACGCCGACGACCGGCAGCAGGCCGATGACCATGCCGATGTTGAAGAAGGTGTGCCAGAAGAGCAGGGCGGCCGCTCCGAGGCAGGCCAGCTCGGCGAAGCGGTCGCGTGCGCCGCGCGCGATGCGCAGCGCCCACAAGATGAGGAACACGTAGATCCCGATCAGCAGCAAGCAGCCGACGAAGCCCCACACCACGGCCCAGACCGCGAACGGAAAGTCGCTCCAGTGCTCGGGCAGGAACTGCAGCTGGTTCTGCGTGCCGCGCATCCAGCCCTTGCCGAACCAGCGCCCCGAACCGACCGCGGTCAGCGCCTGGCGCGCGTGCCAGCCGGCCCCCGACGGGTCGAGATCGGGGTTGAGGAAGATCATCAGCCGCTTGCGTTGGTAGCCGTAGGCCATGCGCAAGAACGCCAGCCCGCCAGCCAGCGCGTCGACGCCGATCGTCGTCAGCTTCACGTACAGCGGCAGCGGCGACAGCAGGATCACCGTCGTGCCGATGAGAAAGAGGATGAGCGCCGTGCCGAGGTCCGGCTGCTTGGCGATGAGCAGGGTCGGCACGAGGAGCAGCGCCATGGCGACGCGCAGCGATCGCCACGGGTGGAGCGCCAGCTCGAGCCGCTCCTTGGAGAGCGCCTTGGCCAGCACGATCACCAGCGCCAGCTTGGCCAGCTCCGACGGTTGCAGGCCGATCGAGCCGATGCCGAACCAGCGGCGTGCGCCCTTGATCGTCTTGCCCCCGAGCAGCACCGCGACGAGGAGGAAGATCGCGACGCCGAAGATCGGGTAGGCGAGGCGCTCGAGGACGCGATAGTCGATGGCCGCGAACACGACGAACACCCCGAGCCCGAGCAGCATGAAGAGCAGCTGGTTCGAGTAGAGGCCCGCCGGCGCGACGCGCGTCGCCGAGTAGAGGTTGACCAGGCCGACGATGAGCAGCGCGACGATCGCGGTACCGAGCGGCCAGTCGAACTGCGCACGCAGCTTGGAGAACGACGCGCCGAAGGGCCCGGGCGCCGAGATCATGGTGCGCCCCCGGGCTTGGCCGACTTCGACCAGCGGCCCTCGCGCTGCAGTCGGAAGTAGGCCTTGTAGATCTCCATCGCGACCGGCGTCGCGGCCTTGGCGCCGAAGCCGCCGTGCTCGATCAGCGTCACGACCGCGATCTCCGGCTTGTCGGAGGGACCGTAGCTCGCGAACCAGGCGTGGTCGGCGCGCTCGTCGCCCTCGGAGGCGCGGATGCGGCGGTTGGCGACCTGCGCGGTGCCGGTCTTGCCCGCGACGTCGAGGCCAGGGACGCGCGCCTCCCAGGCCGTGCCCTTCTTGTCGAAGATCGCCTCGTAGAGGCCGCGCCGGACGAGCTGCCAGAAGCGCTCGGGCTGGGCGATGTGGTGGCGCAGCTTGGGCGCGAACTCTTGCACGATCTCGCCGGATGGCGACTCGATGCGGTCGAGCAGCATCGGCACGTAGAGATCGCCGCTCGTCGCCACGGCGGCGTAGGCCATTGCGACCTGCAGCAGCGTCGCCTTGACCGACTCCTGGCCGATCGCGGTGATGAGCGCCATCCCCTTCTGGTAGCCGCGCTTCTTGAGGTCGGTCATCGTCGGCACGTAGCCGGGGACCTCGCCGTTGATGCCGAGGCCGGTCGTCGCACCGAAGCCGAACTCGCGGGCCAGCTCGCCCATCCGATCGATGCCGAGCCGATCGCCGAGCTGATAGAAGTAGATGTTGCAGGAGGCGGCGAGCGCGTCGACGAGGTTGACCTTGCCGTGCGCCTCGACGCAGTGGAAGGCGCGACCGCCGTAGGTGAACGAGGCGCGGCACTGGTGGCGCAGGTTCGGATCGAGCCAGCCGTCCGCGAGCGCGGCGATCGCCGGCACGATCTTGAAGGTCGAGCCCGGGAAGTAGTTCTCGCGCACGACCTTGTCGAGGAGCGGCCGGCGCTGCTTGTCGTTCTGCAGCCGCTCGAGCTCGTCGCGCGAGATGCGCGCCGACAGGCGATTCGGATCGGGCGCTGGCCACGAGGCCATGGCGAGCACGCGGCCGGTGCGGACCTCGACGACCACGGCGGCCCCGGACAGGTGGCGCTGGAGCGCGCGCTCGGTGGCCTTTTGCAGATCGACGTCGATGGTCGCGACGAGGTTGTAGCCCGGACGTGGCTCGATCCGCTGCGGCCCCTCGTCGAGCTCGATCAGCGACTCGCTCTTACGCTGGCCGCGTGCGTCGACAATGACGCGCTCGAAGCCGTCCTTGCCGCGCAGGTAGTTCTCCCACTGTCGCTCGAGGCCGGAGCGGCCGATGAGATCGGACGCCGTGTAGCCGGCGGCGCGGCGCTCGACGAGCTCCTCGGCGGAGATCTGGCCCAGGTAGCCGATGACGTGCGACGCCAGCGGGCCGTTCGGATAGCTGCGTCGCTCGACGGAGACGACCGCGACGCCGGGGAGGAACGCCCGCTCGCTCTCGATCTGCACCATCTGATCGCGCGACAGATCCTCGATCACGACGATCTGTCGGTTGCGCTCGAGCCCCTTCTTCTCGGCGAGCCGGGCCCGGATCTGCTGCCGCGTGTCCGCCTCGGTGCGGAGCAGCTCGAAGAGGCGAGTGAGCGACTCCTCGGTGACGTAGCGCGGCGTCACGGCGGCGTGGAAGGCGACGCGGTTGTCGGCGAGCACGCGGCCTCGCCAGTCGAGGACGCGGCCCCGCGACGCCGGCAGATCGTACTCCTTGACGAAGTTCTCGGTGCTGCGGCGAAAGTGCTGATCCCCCGACATCACCTGCAGCTGCCAGAGGCGCCCGACGAGCAGGATGAACGAGCCGATGACGACGAGCTCGACCCAGAGGAAGCGCCGGCCCGGCCCGAGCGCTCCGCCGCCCGCCGAGAAGCCGGAGCTCATCGCAGCTCGCCTCGCAGGAGCACCCCGTCGCTGTTCCCGCGCTGCAGCGGCCGCAGGACGACATCGAACAGCCGGAAGACGAGCGGTGCCAGGAGGCCGGTCGCGACCGAGATCGCGAGGACGAGGGGGAGCTGACGATAGAAGCGGACGCCGACCAGCGCCGCCATGCCGAGCATCATCAGGCTGCCGTGCCCAACGGCGAAGAACCAGACGACGAGCGCGGTCCGCCAGAACTTGGTGAGCAGCAGGCGATCGGCGAAGCTGCGCGCCACCAGCGCGACGCCGATGCACGCGAGCGCTCCGAGCCCGACCGGGGCACCAGCGAGCAGATCGCCGAGATAGCCAGCCCCGAGCCCGACGATGGCGGTCTCGGTCCAGCTCGGTCGGGTCGTCTCGATGCGCTGGTTCCCGACGGAGAAGCCAGCGTAGAGGGCGACGAGCAGCGGCACCTCGGGCTGAAACGCCGCCAGCCCGACGAGGCGGCAGAGCGCGCTGCTCACCACGGTCAGCAGCAGCGCAGCGACGAGCAGCGCCAGGGCTCTCACGGCCGCTTCCCCGCGCTCGTGGCGGGCGCCGGCGGCGGCGGCTCGCTCAAGACGATGAGCACCTCGTCGAGCTTGCCGTAGTCGACGAGCGGATCGACGATCGCCTCCTGTTCGCCGCGCTCCTCTTTGCGCAGCACCTTGGCGACCTTGCCGACGGGCAGGTTGGGCGGGAAGGGGCCGAGCGTGCTGGTGACCACGAGATCCCCCTCGACGAGGGCGTCGTCCTTGGCGAGGTAGTCGACCCGCATCGCGTAGCGGCGCCCGCCGGTGGTGCCGCGGAGGAGGCCGCGCGTCTTGGTGCGCGCGATGGTGATGTCGATCGCCGAGCGCGGATCCGACGCGATCAGCACGTCGCAGTACCCGCCGGCGACCCGCTCGACGCGCCCGACCACGCCCTCGCGCCCGAGGACGGCCATGCCCTTTTTTACCTCGGCGTCGTGCTGCAGGCTGAGCCGCACGACGTGAAAGTAGCCCGAGGTCTCGAGCCCGACGACGCGCGCTGTCACCGTCGGCAGACCGATGCGGGCTCGCAGCCCGAGCAGCGCCTCGAGGCCAGCGACGCGCTGGTTCTCCTGGCGCAGGCGCTCGTTCTCGCTGCGCAGCGTCTGATTCTCGGTCAGGAGCTTCTGGCGCGCCGCCTCAGCACCGACGACGAACAGGTAGCGACTGCCGAGCGATCCGAACCAGCGCCCGACGCCCAGCACGCCGTACTCGACGGTGGCGACGACGCGGAGCAGGCCGCGATCGACGAAGTTGAGGTCGCTCGGATCCTTGCTGCGCGCCCGCAGGACGAGGAGCGGCAGTACGACGAGCGCAATCACTGCCGCGATCTCGCGGCTTCGTCGACGACCTGCCATGAGGGTTCTGCCGGCGCGAGTCCCCGACGGGCGCGCTAGTGGATCGCGACTTCTTTGAGCAGCGCCAGCTCGTCGAGCGCCTTGCCGGTGCCGAGCACGACCGCGAGCTGGGGATTCTCCGAGACCATGACCGGCAGGCCCGTCTCCTCACGCAGCAGCACGTCGAGGTTGCGGAGCTGCGCACCGCCGCCGGACAGCACGATGCCGCGATCGACGATGTCGGCCGACAGCTCGGGCGGCGTGCGCTCGAGGACGATGCGCACCGCCTCGACGATCGCGTTGACCGGCTCGGCGAGCGCGTCGCGCACCTCGTCCGAGTTGATGGTCAGGGTCTTGGGCACGCCGGCGACGAGGTCGCGCCCCTTGACCTCGACGGTGAGCGACTCGTCGAGCGGGTAGGCCGAGCCGAT
>CAZPEY010000217.1:0-5836 GCA_964585665.1 uncultured Polyangiaceae bacterium
ACCTCAGCCGGGGTCGGCTGTCCACCTGCGCTCGCCTACGGCAGGGGATCAGCGATGTCGGCGAGCTGATCCACAGCGCCTCGATGACGCCCGTCGGCCGCATGGTGCAGAAGGCCGCACGACCAAGAAGCTCGGCCTCAGCTGCGCGCGGAACGGCGAGGGCGTCGTCGCGTTCCTCGCGACGTGTCGAGCGTTCCCCGAGCTCGTCGAGCTCCGTGTGGGGTGGATCTCGGATGTCGGTGCCGAGACGCTGGCGCCGAAGGCCGTGGGCCTCGACCGGCTCGCCGAGATCTACCTGGGCGAGATCACCACGGATCGACCGTGCGTCACCGACGCGGGAGTCCGGGCGCTGGCGCGGTCGCCTCATCTCCCCGGGCTGCGCAGGATCGAGCGCAGGCAGACGCACAACGTCTACGCCCCCGATGCGCGGGACGACACCGAGACGGCGCTCATCGAGCGCGACGACGGCACGATCGTCGAGTCGATCCTCGAGCACTCGCTCTGGCCCTGAGCGGCCCCGGCCCCGACCCTCCGCAGGAACGCCATCCCAAGAGATCGCGAGCCGGCGCGGATCGGCGGCGGCTTCGATTCGGCGCGTGATATAGTCGCGGCGTGCGCTGGTTCGTCGCATCCGTCGTCGTGATGGTGGCCGCGGGAGGGCGCGCCGATGTCCTCGACAAGCTCGAGCGCGATTGCGCTGCGGGCGACATCGCGGCCTGCGGGCACGCGGGGGGGACGCTGGTCGAGCGCTACCCCAAGGGACGCCGCACCCCCGCGATCAACGTGCGCATCTTCAATGCCTGGAGCCGCGCCTGCGACGCCAAGATGTGGGCGGCGTGCCAGCGGCTGACGAGCGAGCTCGGCGGAGATCCAGACCCCACCGCCGCGTTTGCCATCGCCGATCGTGTATGCCGCGCCGGCTACTGGCCGTCCTGTCTCGAGGTCGTCAAGCTCCTACCCGAGGGGGATCGGGCCAAGACCCTCGAGTGGATCTGCTATCAGCTCGAGAAGGCGGATGGCACGTGGGTCTCGTGGCAGTGGCAATCGACGATGCTGGCCTGTACCCACCTCTCGAACGCGGTCATGGGCAGCGACCCGGTGCGACAGCGCCAGCTCCTGATCATCTCGGCGATGGCGGGCCACGAGTCTGTGGAGGCTGCCTGGGCAGAGTCGGACGCGATCGGCGCGCGCTCTGCCGTGCAGATCGATCAGTGGCGTGAGCAGGCGGCCGCCGACGAGCGCAAGCGGCAGGCGACGCTGTCGTTGATCGTGCAGGGGACGGGTCAGGTCGCGGGGGCGGTGCGGCAGATGGGCGCGCAGCTCGATCAGGCGCGCGCGACGCAGCACCAGCTCGAGACGCGCACGCACCCCCTCAACCGGCCGCCGATCTCCTCCTTCCCGCGCAGCCCGGGCGGTGCGGGCGCGTCGCCGCCGCCGGCCACGTCGCCACAGGCTTCGCACTACAGCGCGCCGTCGCTGCGCGGCGGCATGACCCAGAACGCCGCGCCAGCTGGCAGCGTCCCCGTCGCGCAGGCGACCCGGACGCAGATCGACAACGCGCGGCAGCAGTGCATGCAGCAGCCGGTGATGGACACCCACGTCACCGAGAACAACGTGTTCGCCGTGCACGCCAAGCGCTACGAGACGCTGCGCGAAGAGGCGCAGCAGTGTCCGAACAGCACGCAGCAGGTGTGGGCCGAATGCATCGGCGCCAACTTTCGCCTCTGGCCCGATGCGGCGGCGCAGATGGACATCGATCATACGGTCGCGCGCGCGGCGAAGGTCAACGTGCCGTTCCCGTCGATCCCCGGCCTTTCGCGGACGCGCGATGACTGCGTCGCGCGCGGCAAGAACAACTGCTACTACGATCTCAACTACAAGATCATGCGGCTCTGGGAGGCGTACAACCACTACCAGGGCGTCGTCGATGGCGAGACCCGGGCGCGCAAGCACGCCGCCGAGCAGGCGCGCGACGACGAGTGTCGCCGGAGGTATCCATGAAGACGGGGCACGTCGTGGGGATCCTGGTCCTCCTGCACGTCGCGACTGCGCAGGCTGGCGTCGGCGAGTGGACGCAGAAGTGCGAGCAGGGCGACGGGCTCTCGTGCCACCTCGTCGGCGGTATCCACTCGGCAGCAGGAGACTTCGACGCTGCGCTGCCGTTGTTGAAGAGGGCGTGCGAGCTCGGGGCGCAATGCCAGCTCGGGGATGTCGCCGATCGCCTCCACTACCTGGGCAAGCCTCTCGAAGCCAAGGCGCTCCTCGACTTCGGCTGCGCGAAGAGGGACCTGGTGAGCTGCGGATATCTCGCGGACATCTTCGCGATCGGGGACGGCGTCGCTCAGGACACGCGCGCTGCGCTCGCGATCCTCGGACCTCTGTGCGACGGCGGCTCGGCCGTCGCGTGTGGCTCGATGGCCCGTATCTACCGAGATGGCGATGGCGTGTCGGTCGATCCGACGCGGGCCGCCGAGCTCGACATGCGACGGGAGAAATTGACGCGCGACCAGCTGGACCAGAACCGCAAGGCGGACCGAGAGCACCCCGAGCGCGGGCAGCAGCTCGGCGCCGACTGTTCGAGCGGGAAGCCGTACGCTTGCCTCAACGCGATCCACTTCTACGCCTACGCGCTGAACGATCCCGAGCAGGCGCTGCAGTTCGCGCAGGAGGGGTGCCGGATCGATCCGCAGGGCTGCTTGGGATGGGGCGCGGTCGCGAACACGTTCGGACGCGCCGGGCAAGATGTGCGAGCGCGCGCCGTGCTCGAGGCGGCCTGTGACGCGCGCCAAGGCAGCGCCTGCCGCGATCGGGGCGCGTACCTGGCGCTCGGCGAGTATGGGCCTCGCGATCTCGTGACCGCGGAGCGCTTGATCCGGCCCGAGTGCGACGCTGGCCATGTCGGTGCGTGCCATGTGCTCGGCCTGATCTTGAGCGGCAAGCGAGATCACAAGGCGGCGCACGCGCTCCTCGTCAAGGTGGCGGGGCAGCGGCGTGCGAATCAGTACGGGCCCAGCAGCGCGAGGGCCGAGGCCTACAAGCAGGGGGCGAAGGCCCGCGCGACGCAGCTCGAGACCGATCGGATCGCCGCAGCGGTCGCACCTCTAGACGCGATCCTCAAGGACCTCGGCGAGGAGGGCAAAGCGATGAGCGAGTCGCGGCGTCCCTTCGACCGGCTGGACGCGGGCACGCTCAGCGACGTGCAGAACCTCGAGCACTATCGCCAGCGCCAGGCCGCTGGCGCGTCGACGGCGGCCGACTGGATCGCGCGGCGACCGGCGCGGCAGGAGGCGATCCGCAAGCTCGTGCAGGAGCTGCGCGCCGCCCCTTGATCCGGGCGCGCCAACCTACGGCTCGAAGAAGCCGCGCAGCGACGGCGCGACCACCGCGCCGAGGAGCGTCTCGAGCTCCGCGATCTCGAGCTCGTACATGCCGTCCTTGCGCGCAACCTGGGTGAGCCCCGGGTGGGCTCGCTCGAGCTCGACGAGGAGCTGCTCGCGCCGCGCCGTCGCCTCCCGGGCCGCTGCCGCCTGGCGCAGCTCGTCGAGGCGCCCCAGGGCTTCACGCAGCACCGCCCGTAGCTCCTGCTTGTCCCACGGCTTGGTGAGGTACCGATGGACCTCGCCCTCGTTGATCGCGCGCAGGGCGGTCGTCAACGACGCACCGCCCGTGAGCAGCATGCGCACGACGCCGGGGTGCGCGGCGCGCACGCGCTTGACCAGCTCGACGCCACTGAGCTCGGGCATGTCGATGTCCGAGAGCAGCAGGTCGATCCCGCCCTTCTCGAGGATCTGCCACGCCTCGACGGGCGAAGCCGTGGTCACGATCTGGTAGCCCTCGTTGCGCAGCACGCGGCGCAGCGACTCGAGCACCTCGACCTCGTCGTCGACGATCAGCACCGTGTAGCTCATTCGGGCAACCACCTCCTCCAGCCGGTGCGGCGCAGCGCATCGAGAGCGAGCTCGAGATCGGCGAGCATCTCCTTGGCGGACGCGTAGCGATCTTCCGGGCGCTTCTGCATCGCCCGCACCACCGGGCGCTCGACGATCTCGGGCAGCGCTCCTTCGGGGGTGACGATCTTCGGGATGGGCGCGTTGACGTGCAGGGCGAGGACCTCCTTGGCGGTGGCGCCGTCGTAGGGCGGCCGCCCGGTCAGGAGCTCGAAGAGCACGCAGCCAAGGGAGTAGAGATCCGTGCGCGCGTCGGTGGGCATGGCGCACGCCTGCTCGGGCGACATGTAGCCGACCGTGCCCACGATCCCATCGGCAGGCGCCTCCTGCACGCGCGACGCTGGATCGATCAGCTTGGCGACGCCGAAGTCGCCGATCTTCACCCGCCCGCGCTCGTCGAGGAAGATGTTGGCGGGCTTCAGATCCCGATGGATGACACCCGCATCGGCGGCGGACTGCAGGGCGTCGGCGAGCTGGATCGTGAGGTGGAGCGCATCGACCGGCGCCAGGGCGCCGTTGCGCAGGCGTCGCTCGAGCGTCTCTCCCTCGACGAGCTCCATCACCAGGTAGGCGCGTCGATCGGCGAGGTGGCCGAAGTCGGTCACGTCGACGATGCCGGGGTGGCGGGCGCGACAGGCGGCGCGCGCCTCCATGATGAAGCGCGCCGCGGCCTCGGGATGTAGCGCGATCCCGGTGTGCAGCACCTTGATGGCGACGGGCTTTTGCAGAACGATGTGCTCGGCTCGGTAGACGACACCCATGCCCCCGCGCCCGAGCTCGCCGAGCACGCGATAGGGACCGATGCGCTGGAGCGCCTGCCCGGCCACCGCCGCGCTACGCCCCGCCGCCTCGACGATCGCCTGATCCTCGAAGCCCGCCAGGCGGTGGAGCTCGGCGGCGAGCCCGCGGGAGGTCCGCCGAACCGAGAGCAGCAGCTCGCTCGTCGCGGAGAAGCTCGGCTGTCCATCGTCGGAGCGCGCCGGTCGCAAGCGAATGCGCCCGAGCTGCTCGCGCTGGGCGGTGACGTCGAGCTCGGCGATCAACGCCAGGCGCATCACGACCGCGTCGGCGAGCTCCGCCGGCAGCGACGTCAGGGCCACCGCAGTCCCGCCGTCCTCGTAGCGAATGCCATGGCGGCTGGCGACCGGCTCGACGAACAGGGCGCTCGCTTTGCGACGCAGCAGCGCGAGCAGGAGGAGGTCGGCGATCTGATTGGGCGACAAGCGCTCGAAGGTGGAGTCGTTGTCGGCCCCGCTCGGCAACGTATCGCCAAGGCTCCAGCGCTGCGTCATGGCCGCTCCCCGGGGGACGGCGGGGTGATCGACGCGACGAGCTTGCGCAGCGCCTCGGTCGCGATCGGCTTGTCGAGGCGCGGGTTCGGCACCGTGTCGAGGAAGGCCTTGGCCTCGGCCGAGAAGGCGCCGCCGCTCATGAACACCATGCGCTTGGCGATCGCGGGATGCGCCTCGGAGATGCGGGCAAAGAGCTCCATGCCGGTCAGCTCAGGCATCATGAGATCGCAGAGCACGACGTCGAAGGAGTCGCTCGCCAGCAGCGCGAGCGCCGCGTGGCCGCGGGTCACGACGTCGACCGTATGCTCGCGGCCGAGGATGCGGCGAATCCCCTGTCCGACCTCCTGCTCGTCGTCGATGACGAGGATGCGCAGCCGCTGCGCGGTCGTGCTCGGCAGCGCCGCGGCTGGCGCGTCGAGGCTGAGCTCGGGGCGCGCGGCGGGCAGTCGCACGCGGAACGTCGAGCCGCGCCCGAGCTCGCTGTCGACCTCGATGGCGCCGCCCATCGCGCTCACGATCTTGTGACAGATCGACAGGCCCAGCCCGGTGCCGACGCCGATCGGCTTGGTGGTGAAGAACGCATCGAAGATGCGCCTC
>CAZPEY010000217.1:5936-9699 GCA_964585665.1 uncultured Polyangiaceae bacterium
CCCGGTGCCGACGCCGATCGGCTTGGTGGTGAAGAACGCATCGAAGATGCGCCTCCGGTGCTCGGGCGCGATCCCGGAGCCTGTGTCGGTGACCGAGAAGAACGCCTCCCCGGCGTTGGTGATGCCGGTGCGGAGGACGATGCGGTTGGCCTCTGCGTGCCCAGCCGGAATGGCCTGCGCCGCGTTCTGGACCAGGTTTATGACGACCTGTCCGAGCTTGGCCTCGTTGCCCTCGACGAGCGGCGGCGCGCCGTACTCCTTGTGGAGCTGCGCGTGGTGGCGGACCTCGTTGCGGATCATGCCTACCGAGGAGTCGATCAGGCGGTTGAGATCGATGCGCGTGATGGTGTCGCTGTCGATGCGCGAGAACGTCTTGAGGTCGGCGACGATCTGCCGCACACGGTCGGCGCCGTGCTGCGCCGCCGCCAGCGCGCGCTTGATCTCGGCGAGGCGCTCGCCACCGAGCGAGCCGTCCGAGGCGTCGGCAAGCTCCTCCAGCGAGAAATCGAGGTTCGAGACGACATACGCGAGCGGGTTGTTGATCTCGTGGGCCACGCCGGCTGCGACCGAGCCGACCGCGGCGAGGCGATCGTTGATCTGGAGCTGGGCCTGCGCTTGCCGAAAGGCGCGATCGTCGCGGACGACGAGGACGACGCCGGCGAGCTTGCCGTCCAGCTCACGGAACGGCGAGCCGTTGAGCGACAGCAGGATGAGCTCCCCTGCGGCCGTGCGGAAGAGCGTCTCGCGATCGCGGAACGAGGCCTCGCCGACCTGCGCGAGGAGGTTGGCGACGAAGACGTGCTCGCGATCGTCGACGAGCTGGTGAAGCGGCGCGCCCAGCAGCTCGTCGTTCGAGCGGCCGAGCAGGGCAGAGAGCGCCCGGTTGGCCTGCTGGATGCGCCCCTCGGCGTCGAGGAGCACGACGCCGTCTTGCATCGACGCGAGGGTCGTCTCGAGCACGCCGCGCTGGCGCTGCAGCGACGTGAAGGCCTCTTCGACCTCGACCACCGTGTTGTTGAAGAGGAAGGCGAGCACGTCCATCGGATCGCCCCGCCCGGTGCGCTGCGCGCGCACGGTGTAGTCGCCGGCCGCCATGCGGAGAAAGTGCTCGCTGAGCTCGCGCACCGCGTCGGTGAGCGCCTCATGGCTGCGCTCGCGTTCGGCCACCACGCGCGCTAGCTCCTCGGCGATGAGGTTGACGAAGAAGGCCAGCGTGTCGTCGCGGTCGCGGGTGTGGTTGCGCGGCAGGCGAACCGAAAAGTCGCCGCGCGCGATGCGGATGAAGGCCTGGATCAACTCATCGTTGATCGTGTTGCCGTCGAGCGGGCCGGCACCTTGGGCCATGGCGGTTGCTAGAGCGTCCCGCCGCGCTCGCGATTCTGCTCCTCGATCCACGGTCGAGCATCCGCCAGGGAGCGGAACACGTTGGTCGGCACCGGGGGCTTGGCGAGGCCGGTGAAGACCTGCGAGACGGCGAAGCCGAAGAAGGTCTCCCCCACGAGGGCGAAGCAAGTCGTCGGGTGGCCATGCGTCTCGTTGGCGTACACGCCGCGCGCCCCTGCATCTTGCTCGATGATCGCGTCCATGAAGACCACCACCGCGCCGCGACGGCCCCGCGCCTGCCAGTGGCGGCGCTGGAACTCGATGCTCTCGCGCGCTGTGGCTTCATCGTCGCGGCACTTGTCATCGGGGACGATCGCAAGGAGCGTAGGCTCCACTTCGAAGATCTCGGCGTTGCTCGTCCTGCCGAGGGAGATCCAGCCGGTCGTATCGACTACGCTCATCGATTGGCGTCCTTTGCCTGATTGAGTTGTCGGGCCCACGCGATCGCCTCCTCGGTCGTGCCGAACAGCTTGACTGGGATGCGCGGCTTGGAGATCCCGAGGAAGAACGACGCGATCGCGCGGCCGAGCAGACTGCCGCCGACCAGCGCGGTCGCTCGCATCAGGTTCTCTTCGGGGAGCATGCCGTAGACGCGTCGGGCCTCCTTGTCCTGCGACGCCATCCGGTCGAAGAAGACCAGCACGACGCCGCCTCTGCCCTGCTCGCGAAAGTAGTTGTTCTGGAAGGTGACGTTCTCCTCCGCGCTCTGTCGATCGTCGATCGCGCCCGGGTTGGGCACGGCAGCCAGGATGCCTGGCTCGACGGCAAAGTAGCGCGAGTTGGAGCTCTGACCGACCGCAGTCCAGGAGCTGGTATTGACGTCGTACATGGCGACCCCGTCACTCTACCACCGGCGCCGACGAGTCGATACATGCGCTCGCAGAACCGGCAGCGCGGAGACCGCGCCTTCGCCAGGCTCGCTCAACGAGCTGAGAGGATTCGTGGCAAGATCAGGGCATGCGCGCCATCCCGTTGCTCGTGGGCCTCTTCGTCTTGCCCGCCGGCGCCGAGCCCGCGAGGAGCAAGGCAGACTGGAAGGTGCCCGTCTTCGTCGGCGGACCCATGCTCAACGATGCCAAGGAGCTCGATGCGTGGGTCACCCGGCAACGCCTCAAGCAGCCGAGGGTTTCGATCAAACTGCCCTTCACGATCTTTGCCGCCGACCGCAAGGCCGCGCTCGGCGTCGTCGACGACTGGCCTGCCGAGAAGCGCATCCGGCTCGACGATGGCGCGCTCGGCGTGTCGCTCGACGAGCGCCTCCGCATGCTGTGCCCCGAGAAGCCGGCGCGCTGCACGCTGTGGTTGTCGGGCCGCTTCGGCACGCTGCTCAACAAGGATGAAGATCCGCGACGCACCTTCTCGGTGTTCGGCGTGCACGAGCGGATCCCCGCGGGCGTCGATCGTGCGAGCCTGCGGGCATCCGTCGAGCGTCACCCCGACTGTCTCGTCATCCGCGCGCAGAAGCCGCTGCACTGCGCGCGTGGCGCGAGCCGCTGCGAGAAGTGCAAAGAGGCGGAGCGGCAGCCCGCCCGCCCGAAGCTGCTCGACATCTGTCCTGACGGCGACGACGTCGCGCGACCCGCCGTCGTGCTCCTGCGTGATGGCAAGGAGTCGCTGCGCGTCTACGATGTGCTGCAGACCTTCGAGAGCGCCGAGGCCGCAGAAGAGTTTGCGAAGCAGCACGGCATCGCGGACGTGATCGCTCGCTGACGTCGAGGATCTAGAGGCAGCGCTTCCATCTCGCCTCGGTTGCCGGTGTAGGAGTAGAGTTTGTAGGAATGCGTCTGCAGACCGTTCTCGCGGTGGCGGTCGTTTCGCTGCTCGTCTCGACCGTCGCGCTCGTCGCGGGCAGCCAGCATGTGTATTGGACGCGGTCGGCCAGTGAGCTGGCCGAGGGAGTCCTGGCCCAGGCGGCGGGGCGCATCGATCGTGCCGTGCGTAACGAGCTCGACGTGACCTCCTCGGTCGGAACTCTGTTGCGGAGCCAGATTGAGCACGGGTTGCTGCGCCCCGACGATCTCGAAGGGCTCGGCCGCTTCCAGGTCGATCTGCTCCGGGCGCACCCCTCGCTGAGCTACATCTCGTTTGGCGTCGACGCGACCGGCGAGATGGTCCAGGCCTCGCGCTTCTCGGACGGGTCGCTCCGCGAGCGCTTCCTGCGGCGGCGCGGTGAGGATCTCCACCTCGACGAGTCCCTCGTCGGGCCCACCGGGCTCTCTCCGCTCTGGCGCGAGGAGCACAAGAGCGGCAACTCTCCGCGACTGCGCCCCTACTACGCCCAGGCCAGGGCGGCCAAGCGGCCCATCTGGACCGAGACGTATCCGTTCTTTGGCGAGAAGTCGGTGCTCGGCGCGCCCGGCTTGACGCGCGCGACGCCCGT
>CAZPEY010000218.1:0-9597 GCA_964585665.1 uncultured Polyangiaceae bacterium
CATGGCGCACCGCTGGTTCGACAACAACGCTGACTCGATTGGCCGCACGCCGCTGGTCCGTCTCAACCGAATCCTCGACGGCGCCCGCGCCACCGTGCTCGCCAAGATCGAGGGCCGCAACCCCGCCTACTCGGTCAAGTGCCGCCTCGGCGCGGCGCTGGTCTGGGACGCCGAGAAGCGCGGCGTCCTCGGTCCGGGCAAGGAGATCGTCGAGCCGACCAGTGGCAACACCGGCATCGCGCTGGCCTTCGTCGCGGCAGCGCGCGGCTATCCGCTGACGCTGACCATGCCCGAAACGATGAGCATCGAGCGCCGCAAGCTGCTCGTCGCGTTCGGCGCCAAGCTCGTCCTGACCGAGGGACCGCGCGGCATGAGCGGCGCGATCGCCAAGGCCGAGGAGCTCGCCGCCTCGGATCCCAAGTACGTCCTCTTGCAGCAGTTCAAGAACCCGGCGAACCCCGCGATCCACGAGGCGACGACCGGCCCCGAGATCTGGGAGGACACCGAGGGCGACATAGATCTGCTCGTCTCCGGCGTCGGTACGGGCGGCACGATCACCGGCGTGTCGCGCTACATCAAGCAGCAGAAGGGCAAGGCGATCACCTCGGTCGCCGTCGAGCCGTCTCATTCGCCGGTGATCACGCAGAAGCGCGCCGGTCAGCCGCTGCAGCCGGCACCGCACAAGATTCAGGGGATCGGCGCCGGCTTCATCCCCGACGTGCTCGATCTGTCGCTCGTCGACCAGGTCGAGCAGGTCAGCAACGACGAGGCGGTGCTCTACGCGCGGCGCCTGGCGCGCGAAGAGGGCATCCTGTCGGGCATCTCGAGCGGCGCAGCGGTCGCGGTCGCTTCCCGGCTGGCGCGTCGCCCGGAGCTCGAAGGGAAGACCATCGTCGTCGTCCTCCCCGACTCGGGGGAGCGTTATCTGAGCACCGTCCTCTTCGAGGGACTCTTCGACGAGAAGGGCCTCCCCGCGTGAGCAGCGAGTGGTCGCTCGACGACGTCGTCGAGCAGCTCGCGGCGCGGCGCGGCGCGCTCGATCGGACGCGCTCGGGTCACCCCGCGCCGTCCCGCGATGCGCTGCGCCGCATCGCCCACGATCTGCGCGCCGCGCTCTTTCCGGCCCACTGGGGGCCGCCGCACCTCGCGATCGATGCATTCGACGGCTTCGTCGGGCGCACGCTCGCGGCGGCGCTCACCGCGCTCGAGGCGGAGGTCGTCGCGGCGCTCGATCTGCGGCGCGATCGCGCCGGGCAGGCGCGGCAGATCGTGCGCGACCTGGCCAGCAGCCTCCCCGACGTGCGCACGCTGCTCGACTCGGATCTACAGGCCGCCTTCGACGGCGATCCGGCGGCGCAGAGCCTCGACGAGCCGCTGCTCTGCTACCCAGGCTTCACCGCCATCCTCTACCACCGCATCGCGCACCGGCTGCACGCGCTCGGCGTGCCGCTCGTGCCGCGCATCCTGGCGGACATCGCGCACGACGAGACCAGCATCGACATCCACCCCGCGGCGCAGATCGGGCCGAGCTTCTTCATCGATCACGGCACGGGCGTGGTCATCGGGGAGACCGCGCAGATCGGCACGCGCGTGCGTCTCTACCAGGGCGTCACGCTGGGCGCGCGCTCGTTCCCCGTCGACGACGCGGGTCGACCGCACAAGGGGATCGCGCGCCACCCGATCATCGAGGACGACGTGGTCATCTACGCCGGCGCGACGCTGCTCGGCCGCATCACCATCGGCAAGGGATCGTCCATCGGGGGCAACGTCTGGCTGACGCGCAGCGTGCCACCCGGCAGCCGCGTCACCCAGGCGCAGGTCCGGAGCGACTCCTTCGAGGCCGGCGGCGGGATCTGAGCGCGCCGCCGCGAGTCCGCTGACCGGGGACAGTGTCCTCGCTAACCGTCGACCGGCTCGGGGTAGACCATGATCCCCTCGCCGCCCCGCAGCACCTGGGTCGCCGTCGGTTGAAAGTCAAGATCCTTGATTACATGACCAACCGGCGAGGCGCCGATGACCAGCTCGTCGCTCGCCGCCCACGGCTGTAGGATCGGTCGCCCGCGAAAGAAGATGTCGGTGCGCCGCTCGAACAGCGTCGGCGGAGTCACGACGCGCAGCGGGTGAAGGCGCTGGCGCAGCGCCGCAGCCGTCTTGCGCGCGCCGAGCGCCGCGCCGATCTCGGCGAGCATGCGCGCCTGGACGTGCAGCTCGGGCCGGACGCGCAGCCGGCCACGCACCGTCGAGACGGTGTCCTGCGAGACGGCGAAGCGGACCTCGGCGCCATCGTCCGCGATCCCGAGCTCGCCCATGTGCTTGTCGAAGCCGTGCAGCTCGCGGCCGTAGGCGATGGCGTGCGGGTTGTTGAGCACCAGCGTGTATTCACAGATGAACACCCCGTCGAGCTGCTGCACCGCGAAGGGCGTCCATCGATTGACCCAGGGGACCTGGCGCGCCTCACGGCTGACCAGCATCGTCACGGTCAGCTCCTGGTACGGCCCGCACGTCGAGTCACCGAACGTCGACAACCACAGACAGCCGAGCGCGCGCCCGTCGAGACAGACCACGGGTCGATAGCGCGCCGTCGCCAGGCGCTCTCGACAAGCGCGCAGGTTGAGCGTCCCGAAGATCATCGCGCCACCTGCCTCGGGCACGACGAACGGACTCTCGCAGTGCAGCCCCGTCGAGAGGCGATGCGCCGCGCTCGGGCCAAAGTCGTCCTTCAGGGAGCGGGTCTTGGAGCCGAAGCCGAACGCCATGGACTGGTATCCAAGACGAACTGCTCGCCATGCGCAAGCACATGCACGCGATCGGGGACGCCGTGCTGCTGCGCGAGCTCGGTGAGGCGAGCTGCCGCCGCGCCATAGGCGTCGTCGGAGTTGACGAACGTATCGAAGTGAATGGCCACCAGATGCTCGGCGTCGAGCAGCCGCCACAGCTCGAAGGCCTCGTCGGCGTCGACGTGCGTGCGCTTCATCAGGGCGCGCGGGTTCTGCGGCGCGATCGGCAAGAGCGCGATGTCGATCCGCCCGCCCGCCAGCGCGCGGACGGTGCGCGCCATCTCGGCCGAGAGCGCCGTGTCGCCCGCAAAGAAGACGATGCGCCCGCGATGCTGGACGAGGTAGCCGTTGAAGCCGCGCGGACGCCAGCTCGCGTCGAGGCCATAGCGACCGGCGACGTGCTTGACCGGCAGCGACGTGATCAACAGCTCGCCGTCGCGATACCGCGCCCCCCACGGCATCACCCACACCGTGTAGCGCTGGTCGGGGAGTAGCGCCTGCGTCCCGTAGGGCACGAGGAGGTTCTCGGCGTGACTGCGCAGGAGCTCGAGGCTGCCGATCGAGAGATGATCGAAGTGCGGGTGAGAGATGAGCACGGCGTCGATCCACGGCAGATCGTCGGGCTGCAGCCCAGGCGCGACCAGGCGACGTGACACCGCACCGACCGTGTCGGTGAACACCGGATCGGTCATGACGAAGCGATCCTCGATCTGGATCAGCGTCGTCGCGTGCCCGATCCAGGTGACCGCGACCTGCCCGGCGCGAAACGACGCGGGCCGCCGCGGCGTCGCCGGCGCGGGCTTGTGGAAGAACGTCACGAGGTTGCGCCCGACGATGCGGACGAGGCCATTGCTGGCGCTGCAACCAGCGACGAAAAGGAGGAAGATCGCGAGCCAGAGCAAGACCGATCTCAAGCGGAACGTTCGCATCGTCAGAAGAGCTTCATCACGAGGCCCACGACCGCGAGCGGGGCGCGCAGGTACGGGCTGATGGTGATCGTGACGCCGAAGATGCCGCTCATCGTGTAGAGGCCGAGCTCGCCGGTCGCGTGCGCCGAGCGCAGATCGGTCGCCACGCCGGCGCCGATCGACATCGAGAGCTGCTCGCCGCGCTCGAGCAGCGGAAACGTCCCGACCAGCATCGCGCGCACCACGCCACCGCCGCGGTCGCGATGAAAGAGCTCGCCCTGCACGACGACCTCCAGCGAGCCGGCGTTGCGCTCGAGCGGCTCGACCGCGAACGCCCGCCAGCGCGGCCCGCCGACCATGCCGAGGGAGAGCACGAGCGGCGAGAGGCGTAGGCGCCCGCCGATGTAGGCGCCGCGCGCGTCAGCGCCGATCAACAGGTTGGGCAGGAGCTGCGCGAGGAGCCCGACCGGGCTGCACATCGGCCGCTTGCAGCGACGGACGATGGCCGGCGGCGTGGGTGGGATCTCGAGGGTCGGCACGGGCTGCTAGACCTCGATCGTCGGTTGTCGGTGGTTCAGGAACTCGGGGGTTCCCACGGCCTCCGCGATGGCGCGATCGAGCTCGGGTGCGCGCGACGCGAGCTTGAGCACCGAGCCGCGCAGCCGCTGCGCGGGCACGAGCCAGCGATGCTCGAAGAGAGCGTGCCCGAACCAGATCGTCTCCTCGCCAGCAAGCACCACGCCGCCTTCGTCGAACATCGCCAGCAGATCCTGCACACGCCTCCGCGCGCCCGGCAAGCGACCGCGCTCAACGTCGTCGCGCAGCCGCTCCTCGGCGAGCCAACGCTGCTGCGCCTCGACGAGCAGTCGGGTGATCGCGATCTTGCTGGCGGGGAAGCTCGCCCAGGACAGAGCGTTGTAGAGATCGTGCCAGTTGTGCGGCCGCGTCAGCACCTCGCCATCGACGGCGGCGCGGTATTCGTACAGGCGCGTCGGGTCCTTCTCGCGCCGCTCCGGAGCGCGCACGAAGCGCACCGGGGCGCCCAGCCGCTCGTTCAGATCCTCCACGGTCGGAAAGCGATCGAGCCCGTCGAGGCGCTCCCGCGCCACCAGCGGCGCCGCAAAGGGCGCTGTCAGAAACTCCCTCGACCACGCGCAGCTCCGCCGCCGCTCGGCGAGCAACCTGCGGGGCGAGGTTCCGGTTCGCACGCTTCCCTACGCGATCGCGACCTTGTCGAGCAGCAGGCTCGGGGTGCGCGCGGACGAGTAGATCCAGGGGTCGTCGCAGACCTCGACGATCCGCTGCCAGAACGTCAGGTGGTTGCCCGACAGGTTCATCTCCGCGACCGGCGTGCGCTGGCCGCCCTCGAGCAGATAGCCACCGATGCCGAGCGAGAAGTCGCCGGTGAGCTGGTTCGAGTTGCCGCCGATCACCCGGTTGATCACGAGCAGGTTGGTCGCGCCCTTCTCGATCGTGGCGCGCGAGCCCTTGCCCGGCTCGAGCACCAGGTTCGAGTAGCTGCCGCTGGTGGGCGTCTTGCCGAGCCGTCGCGCGTAGTACGTGTCGAGGTTGAAGCTGCGGAACACGCCACCCTCGACGAGCGCGCGCCGCTTGGCGGTCAGCCCCTCACCGTCGAAGCGGCGTGAGCCGAGGCCGCCCGGCAGGAGCGGATCGTCAAGTAGGTTGACCAGCTTGCTCATCACCGGCTGATCGAGCTTGCCGTCGAGAAACGAGCGCTTCTGCCACAGCGCGTGGCCCGACGCCGCCTGCAGGAACATGCCGAGCAGGCGCGGCACGACGCGGTTCTCGATCAGCACCAGCCGCTCGCCGCCGGTGGTGCGCTTCTGTCCGAGGCGCGACAGCGCGCGCTGGGCGGCCTCCTTGCCGATCGCGGCGGGCACGCCGCGCTGCAGGCGTGCCGAGACGTAATGGCCATCCTCGGGTCGCTTGTCACCATCCTTGAGCGTCACCGACGCGCTATGCATGAAGGAGGTGAAGAGCTGCTCGTCGACAAAGCCGTTCGACGTCGCCTTGGCGACATGCACGCGACTGTCGGTCACCGTCGCGGTCGCAGAGACTAGGCGCTCCCCCGCCGTGGCCTGCGTCTCGGCCTCGAGCGCCAGCGCCTCGCGCTTGCGATCGGCGACGCTGCGCTGGCTGCGGCTCTCATCGAGTACGCCGTCGAGCGCGCGGGCCCGACCTTCGAAGAGCGCCGGCGCCGGGAGCTGCCGATCCGGATCGGCGTCGAGCAGGCGCGTCGCCGCGATCGCTCGCTTCAGGAAGCGCTCGACCGCCGCCTCCCCTAGATCGTTGGTCGAGTGCACCGCGTAGCGCCCATCGACGAAGAGCACGACGCTCATCGTCGCCGAGTCGGCCTCGGCGAGCTTCTCGATCTTGCCGGCCCGCGCCGTCGTCGTGACCTCGTGCTCGGAGGACAGGGTCGTGATCGCGCCCTGCGCGCCGAAGCGGCCGCTCAGCTGGACGACCTTCTGGCACATCGCCTTGTTGTCGACGCTCATGGCTACGCCTTTCCGCCAACGGTGAGCTTCGAGACCAGCGCAGTCGGCATGCCCTGCGACACCGGCACCGACTGGCCCTTCTTGCCGCAGGTCCAGCCGCCCTCGTCGATCTTGAGATCGTCGGCGACCATCGTGATGCGCTGCAGCGCCTCGGGGCCGTTGCCGATGATGTTGACGTCCTTGACCGGCCGCGTGAGCTTGCCGTCTTCGATCAGGAACCCGGTCAGCACGAAGAAGGTGAAGTCGCCCGCCCCGATGTTGACCTGACCATTCGAGAACGACTCGCAGTACAGGCCCTTCTTCACCGATGCGATGATCTCGTCGCGCTTGTGCGGACCGTTGGTCATGTAGGTGCATCGCATGCGCGGCATGACGACGTGACGGAACGACTCGCGCCGGCCGTTGCCGGTGGGCTTCACCTTGTAGTGCTTGGCCGAGATGCGGTCATGGAGGTAGCTCGTCAGCACGCCGCCCTCGACGAGCGCCGTCTTGCCGGGCGTCGTCGCCTCATCGTCGACGTTGATCGAGCCGCGGGCGTTCTCGAGCGTCGCATCGTCGACGATGTTGACGAACTTCTCGGCGACGGGCTTGCCGAGCTTGGTCGAGTAGATCGACGTCCCCTTGCGGTTGAAGTCGGCCTCCATGCCGTGCCCGATCGCCTCGTGCAGCAGGATGCCGCTCGCGCCTGCACCGAGCACCACCGGCATCTCGCCGCCCTTGGGCTGCGCCGCCTCGAACATCAGCCCGATGCGCCGCACGGTCTCGGCGATGACACGCTCCTGCCGCTCCTTGGAGTAGAAGTCGAAGCCCTGGCGGGAGGCGACGTTGAAGCTGGCGATCTCGCGCCGCCCCTTGTCCTCGCCCGTGACCTGCACGTAGAGGCTGGTCTGCGGCTGGCGATCGCGGACGACGTAGCCTTCGGAGGAGACCACGACGACGTCGCTCTCCTCGTCCATGAAGTTGAGGCTGACGCGCTTGATGCGCGGCTCCTTCTGCTTGAGGCGCTCGTTGATCGACGCGAGCAGGGCGCGCTTCTGATCCATCGTCACGTCCGCCCAGTGCGTCTCGGCCGGATAGTAGCGGCGCGCCAGCGACGCTTTGGCGATCTTGGGCACCGGCTGTGCTGCGCCGCTGGCGATCTCGGCCGCCGTCGCTGCGGCGCGATGCAACGTCGCCGGCGTCAGCACCTCGGTGAACGAGTAGCCGACCGAGTCGCCGCTGGTGACGCGAACGCCGACGCCGACGTCCGCGCTGCTCATCGCGCGGTTGATCTTGTCGTCTTCGAGCACGAGCCGGGTCTGCGCGGTGCGCTGGAAGTAGAGGTCGGCGTAGTCGCCGCCCTTGCCGAGCGCGATCTGCAGCGCCTTGCCCACCTCGCCGTCCGCGATGCCGAAGTCTCCGACGAGCGGTGGCGCCGTGCCCGCCAGCGAGGTGCTCGGCAGGAGCAGCGCGCCGGCTATCGCGCCGCCAGTCCACTGCAGGAATTCACGTCGGTTCGGGCTCTCGCTCATCGCTTCTCCTCGCGCGTAGCTGCGCGTCCGAAAGGGGTGTGCACGAGACAACGGTTCGGGTTCAGACTTTCTTCCGCGGCGCGCGGCGCGCGCTCTGTCGCGGTCGCGACCGCGCGGCGCCCCCGCCGTGCGCCGGCTTCTTCCACAGCTCTCCGTCGAGCAGCGCGACGAAGGTCTCGATCACTTGCGTCAGGCTCGTGCCCGGGATCGCCGCCGCATAGAGCGACAGCCCCATCGTGCAGGCGACGAAGAGCGACACCAGCTTGGGCGCATCGCTGCGCGCGATCTCGCCCGAGCGCACGCCGAGCTGCACGGCGTGCTCGAAGATCGACAGCACTTCGTTGTTGGGCGGTTCGATCATCGCGAGCGTCAGCTCGGGGTGGCGACGCATCTCGACCGGCAGCGCGGACAGGAAGGCCGCCAGCGACGGATCCGAGGCGTGGATCTGCGCCGAGTCGAGCAGCATGGCGCGCAGCGCCCCGCGCGCCGTCGTCGCGCTGGCGACCGCGCCCCGGTAGCTGTCGAGGAGCGCCGCGGTCGCCGCCTTCACCGTCGCCAGGTAGAGCGCCATCTTGGAGTCGAAGTACTGATAGATCGCCGCCGCCGTGACGTCCGCGAGCGCCGCGATCTGCTGGTTGGTCGTCGACGCGTAGCCGGTGGTCGAGAAGGCGGTGCGCGCCGCCGCCAAGATGCGCGCGCGCGTCTCCTCCGAGCTCGATCCTTTGGGGCGGCCAAGCGGCTTTCGGGGTGCAGAGCGCATACGCCCGCACTGTCGTCTGCGACGCGACCGAGCGCCAGCCCGAAAACACGAGGCTCCGAGGGCGGCTCGTCCCCCTCGTGGCAACGACGACTCGCGACGCCGGTTGACACCTGAGCGTTAATTAATTTATCAATCACTTACTTCATGCCCTGGCTGGCCTACGTCGCGATCTCGCTCGCCGTCTCCATCGTCACCTTCTGGGGCATGGGGGGCCTGGTGCACTACCACTACTACGTGCGCCGTCGCAGCGACGCGGCGCGCTGGAAGATCCAGCCCACCCGCTGGTTGACCAAGGAGCAGTTCCGGTTCGCGCTCCAGCTCTCGGCGCTCAACCTCACGCTCGGTTCGCTGATCGGCGGGACGCTGACCTGGCACATCGCACGCGGCGGCTGGTCGACGATCTACCTCGACCTCGGACGGCATGGCCTCGCCTGGACGCTCGTGCAGGGGCCGCTCGTCTTCTTCTTCATCGACGCCGGGCTCTACTACAGCCACCGGCTCCTGCATGACCGCAGGCTGTTCCGCTACATCCACCGGTGGCACCACCGCTTCGTCGCGCCGATGATCTTCACCACCACCGCGATGCACCCCATCGAGTTCTTGATCTTCGCGACGGTGCTCTTCGCCCCGGCGTTCTTCCTGCCGCTGCATGCCGGGATCTACGTCGCGGTGATCCTCTACACGTACCTCATCGGGATGATCGATCACTCGGGCATCAAGCTCGGCGTGCCGCTGCCGTTCCACGCCAGCAACACCTTTCACGACGAGCACCACACCGCCTTTCACTGCAACTACGGGCACCACACCGCGATTTGGGATCGGCTGCATGGGACCTGTCGGCGGGCGGATCGAGAGTATGGGGAGGACGTGTTTCACTCGTAGGCGGCGAAGCGGCGAGCGGCGAGCGGCGAACCGTGGGTTTGCTCGTTTGGTGGGCGCGGGGACGGCGGAGGGCCAACGTGCCGGGGACGCAGGGTGTCCGTCCGTCCGTGCTCGGCACTTTCCTCGCGGGCGGTGCGGGGCGCGCGGCTGTGGAGGTGCGACGGGGAGTGATCGAGTGTGCGGCGGTGCCTGATCGGGCTCGGAATCTGCGCGCGGGCGGACGGACACCCTGCGTCCCCT
>CAZPEY010000219.1:0-9577 GCA_964585665.1 uncultured Polyangiaceae bacterium
CGCTCGTCGAGGCGCTTGGCTGCGCGTCGCGCCGCGCCGGCGCGCGCTGCGCCACCAGCGTCTCGGCCGGCGCCATCCGGGTCGCCTCGGGGTGGTGCGAGTCGACGGCCAGCGGCACGCCGATGCGCTCGCGTCCGACGAGCGCCGCGATGCGCCCGATCGCCGTCGCCAGCTTCTCGGGGGACGGACCGACCGGCTCCCACAGCCCGAGCTGATGCGGCCGCACCCGATCGGGCTCGGCGCGGATGGCGAAGCCGACGATCGGCGCAGGCGGCGGCTCTGCTTCGAGGCGCAGCCTGAGCATCACCTGCCAGGTCGCGAGGTCCCGCGTCGGCGCGGCGAGCTCGATGCGCCGCAGCACCTCGCCCGGCGTGCCATCGGCCGCCGTCGACACGTCGAGCCGCAGCGTCAGCTCGAGCGCGCGCGCCTGGAGCGCCCGCAGCGCCAGCCGCTGCTGCAGCCGCTGCAGGCTTTGCTGCACTGCAAACAAAAACGGCTCCACCTCGTAGAGGCACCACTCGAGCTCCCCCGACTCGACGAACTCGAGCCCCGGTGGCCGCGGCAGCAGCGGCGCGCTCGCCTCGCCGCGGGCGATGCGCGACAAGAGCGTCCCTTCGCCGCCGAGCCGCAGCGCGACGCCGCCCTCGGGGAGGTTGGCCAGCTCGCCGATCTGATAGACGCCCCAGCGCGCCAGCGTCTGTAGCGTCGTCGCGCTCGCCGGTAGGAGCGCCACCGGGCGATGCGCCAGATACGCCGCCGCCTGCCCGACGCCCACCCGCTCCGGCGCACCAACTCGCGCGACCTGAGCGGCGATGTGCGCCGTGTAGCGATCGTCGGCGAGCCCGAGCTGCACCGGCAGCGTCAGGCGCCGCGCCGCCTGCTCGACGGCAGCCAGGAGCCTCGGCTCCGTCGGAAACAGCCGCCCGAGATCGTCGATCTCGAGATAGGCGCACGATGGCCCGACCTCGACCCAGGGCGAGAAGAGCGCGCCCAGATCGAACAGCGCCGCGGCGATCGAGGCCGCAGGGCGATCCGCCAGGTCCTGCGCCTCCACCTCGCGCGGGTGGCGCGCGGAGGGGAGCGACTCCGTCACGCTGGGCTCGACGGAGGGGGAACGGGCACGTCCCCTGAGGAGAGGACCGGCGGGGACGAGCAAGCAGAGGACACGCACGGATCTACCCCTCTGCTGCGTATACTGAACAAATATTCAGCTGACGACAAGTCTGATCGTTTTGTCGTGGTCACAGGTTTTCGAGCCCCCTTGTCGCGCCCTAACTCCCCAAGATCCCATCTCCCCCCCCTCGGGCACGCCGCTTGTAGCGCTCTTGCCCCATGACTCGATTCTCCAAATTCCTGTTCGCGCTTCTGCTTGGCCTCTCCATCGCCACCGCCACCGGCTGCCCCGACAACAACAACAACGGCGGCGACGATCTCTCGATCCAGCCCGACGCGGCGGTCGACCTCAGCAAGAAGGACTGAGCCCCACTCCGACCACCAGGAACCAGGCTGCGCCCATCGGTGCAGCCGGAAATGGGAGAGGTATGCGCAACGCACCCCGCAAGCGCCGCAGTCGGACTCTGCTCGCAGTCACCGGCCTGGCCGGAACGGCCATGGCGGCCGGCTGCCCGATCGACGGTCCGTTCGGCAACCTGAAGGCGCCCGACTGCGACATGAACCCGAGCTACTGCGGCGAGGCGCCCGATCTCAAGATCGTCGACCTCCAAGAGGACGCCCCGTTCGGCAACCTCAAGATCCCCGACATGGGGACCGACTGAGCTGACGATGGAGCGACGCCGTGAGCTCTTCGAGCTGGCGATGCTCGGCGGCAGCGTCGAGCGCCGCTATCGCACGATGCGCCCCGAGGTCGAGGCGATGCCGTGGGGCACGCTCGATCCGACGCGCTATCCGACGCCGCTCGTCGATGCGGCCCGGCGCTCCTGGACCCTCGCGGCCTACCAGGAGCACCGCACCGGCGCGGCGTGCGCCGCCACCCTCGAGGCCCTGATCAAGGCGCGCGCGCCCGTCGATCTCATCGCGATCGCGACGCGCTTTCCGCTCGATGAGCTGGCGCACGTCGAGATGTGCGCGCGGCTCGCCATGGAGCTCGGGGGCGGCGCCACCCTGTATCACGATCCCAGCCTCGTACCGCACCCCGATCCGGCGCTGCCGCCGCTCGTCGCTGCGGCGGAGCTGGTCGTCCGCGTGTTCTGCGTCGGCGAGGCGATCTCGATCCCGCTGCTGCGCGGCACGGCGCGCGCCTCGACCCATCCGCTGGTCAAGCAGGTGATGAACCGCATCGTCAAAGACGAGGCAGCGCACGGCCGCTACGGCTGGCTCTTCTTCGACTGGGCCGCGGAGCTGCTCTCCGACGAGGAGAAGCGGTACGTCGCGGGCTGCGCGCGCGACGAGATCGGCAAGCTCGAGCGGATGTGGAGCGCACTCCAGCCGCAGCCCGAGAGCGCCGCGGACGTCCACGCGCTCGGCTGGATGGAGTCGCAGGCCTACCTCGATCTGGCGCGTCGCACCGTCGAGACCGACGTCAAGGCGCCGCTCGCCGCGCGTGGGCTCTTGTAGCGAAGCCAGCCCCGCCTTCGGGCCCGCGCGGGCTCATGGCCACGGGCGCAGCAGGCGAAAGTGCCCCGCCTCGATCGCGATCCATCCGTCGCGCACCAGCGCGGCCAGCTCCTGTTCCAGACTCTCCGCCGTCGTCCCGTCGTGGTTCACGTAGTCGAGCCAGCTCGCCAGCGTCGCTAGCTCGCCGAGCGGCCCGGTACGGTGCCGCCCCAGCTGGGTGAGCGCGGCGAGCACCAGGTCCACGCGGTCGATCCGGATCGGCTGCGCGGCCGCCTCACGCCTCGCCCGTCGCAGCGCCGCCGGTGAGACGCCGGTCGCGCGACAGGCCTCGGCCTGCGTCGCGCCCGGCAGGAACGACAAGCGCAGGGCGCGCCGCAGACGCTCCGCGGCCGCCTCACGACGAGACGAGGTCATGACGGGAGAGACTATCCGAGGAGGGCGGAGTATTCGCTGGTGACGGCGAAGCCGACGAGGCGGTGGAGCGCCGGGACCTGATCGAGGAACTCGTCGAGCTCCTCCATCGAGCCCGAGGTCTGCAGCTTGGGCAGGTGCTCCTCGAGCCGCGTGATCACGCGCGCCGCCGCGCGCAGGTCCGGCACCGCGCACAGCGCGACGCGCAGCGCCGCGTCGTAGACGCTCTCGGCGTACTGCGTCGCCAGCGCGGCGGCGTCGAGCCCCAGCTCGCCGAGCCCCTCGCCCAGTCGACGCAGCTCGGCGATGCCGAGCGTGCCGCGCAGCTGCTCGCCGATCGGCGA
Source organism: uncultured Polyangiaceae bacterium (assembly GCA_964585665.1). Lineage (GTDB taxonomy): Bacteria > Myxococcota_A > Polyangia > Palsa-1104 > Palsa-1104 > CAZPEY01. The sequence continues at coordinate 3,330 of CAZPEY010000219.1, forward strand.
CTGCCGCGACGGATCGAGCAGCACCGCCATCACCTCCTCGAGCTCGTTGGGCTGCAGCGCGCGCGTCAGCCGCGCGCCGCTCCGGCCGAGCTCGACCATCAGCACGAACAGGAACTGGATCTCCGAGGCGGGCATCAGCTGCATGAACTCGCTCTTGACGATCGCCTGCAGCGAGTCGGTGTCGAGGAGGCGGAACGGCGCGTCGAGCTCGCCGGCGCGGAGGAGCAGCGCCCCTTCGATGCCGAGGCGCTCGGCGACCTGCACCCAGGTCTTGCCGACCGCGGTGCGCGCGTCGAGCTTGCTGACCGACTGCGCGCCGAGGGCGTCCGCGTTCTGCGGCCCGAGCGGTACTTGATCATCGATCGCCCGCATCGCCTCGGCGAGCTTGGCGAAACGCGGATCCTGCCCGACCAGCTGGATGGTCGCCGCCGACACCGCCTGCAGGTTGTCGCTCTTCTCGAACTCCTTGCGGAGCTCGAGCACGAGCGCCTTGACCGCGCCGTCGGTGATCGTCGCGTTGAGCAGCGGCGAGAGCAGACACCACGACCAGCGCCGATCGCCCTGCTCGGCGACCATCTTGCCGAGCTCGACGAGCCGCGGCAGCCGCGGCCGTCCCATCTGCACGAGCCCCGCCAGCGCCTCGCGACGATCGCCAAAGCGCGACGTGTCCCGCCCATAGAGCTGCAGGAGCTGCTCGTAGTCTTCCCGATCCGGCTGAAGCGAGATCGCCAGCTTCGTGTAGCGCTCGGCGGCCGCCACATCGCTCAGGTGCTCCGTCGAGATCCGGGCCAGGTTGCGGTACGCCGCCGCGCGATCGGCGGGGGCACCGTTCTCGGCTCGCGCCTCGAAGATGTCGCGGAGCTGCGCCCAGTCGCCGCGCCGCTCGAGCACCTCGGCCAGCCCCGACAGCGCGTTGGCGTTTCCGGGGTCGTAGCTGAGCGCCATGTCAAAGGCTTCGATCGCCTTGTCCTCGTCGGTAGAGGCGAGGATCGCGCCGCGCTCGGTCCACAGCGCCGCGAGCTCTGCCGGATCGGTCGTGCCCGGCACCAGACGGTCGATGACCTCGAGCGCCCGCGCATGCTGCCCCGAGTGCCGGTAGTAGCGGAGCGCGCGCAGCATCAGCTCGAGCTCGGTCAGCCCACCCGAGATCGCGAGGTCGTAGCAGATGCCGGCCTCGTCCGGGTTGCCGAGCTTGTCGTCCCACAGCCGGCCGGTCTTGCCATACAGCTCGCCGCGCGCGTGCGGCCCGTCGGCGAGCAGCAGCGCCTGCGTGTAGTGCTGCACCGCCGCGGCGTAGCGCGTGCGCTCCGCGAGCGCGTCGGCCAGCGCGTTGAGCACCCCTGGATGGAGTGGATCGATCCGCAGTCCTTCGCGCAGATCGGCGATCGCCTGCTCCCCCTTGCCGAGCCGCGCCGCCAGCGCACCACGCCGGTAGGTCGCGAGCAGCCGATCCTTGGGCACCGGCTTGCCGAGGCGCAGGACGCGATCGTAGAGCGCATACGCGCCGGCCACGTCGTTGCCCTGCAGCCGCAGCTCGGCGACGGCGAGCGCCGCCCCCGGGTGGCGCGGCTCGAGATCGTGCGCCCGCCGGGCGACCTCCTCGGCCTCGTCGACGCTGTCGGCCTGCTTGAGCGCCTCGCAGAGCCGCATCATCCGATCGGCGTGCTCCTCGAGGTTGGTCGTCGTCTGCCCGCTCCGCTCCCACGCCGCCAGCGCCCAGCGACGCAGCTTGAGCGCCTCGTCGTGCTCGCCCCGCGCCGCGGCCTGCTCGGCCAGCGCTTCCCAGGCGCGGAAGTGCTCCGGATCGATGGCGACGGCCCGCAGCAGGAGCTGCTGCCGCGTCGCCGCGTCCCCGGTCTGCGCCTTCTGATAGAGGCGCTCGGCGCGATCCGGCCAGGCCAGCTTGGCTTCGTCCGGATCCGATAGTAAGGCAGCTTGACTACGCCACCCCTTGGCGCGTCGACCGATCGCCTTGAGCGCCTCGATCGCCGGCAGGTTCGCCGCATCGAGGGCGCGCGCCGAGCGGTAGTACACCGGCACCTTGGCCTCGCTGCCCGGCCGCTCGTCACACGCTTCGGCGAGGTGGCAGAGCACCAGCGCGCCGAGCACCGGCGGGAGCAGCTTGGCCTCCTCCTCGCGCAGCGCGAGATACCCGGCGAAGTCTCCGGCGCGCAGTCGCTGCGCGCTCTCCGTCCACAGCAGCCCGAGATCGCTCGGCTCGGCCTTGCGCTCGGTCTTGATGAGCGCGCTCGACTCCTCGACCCGACTGAGGACGCGATCGAGCAGCAGCGCCAGCTCGTCGAGCAGCGCGCGGCGCGCCCGCGCCTCCGCTTCGCCGCGTGTCGACCTCGCGATCAGCCGCCGCAGCAGGGCGGCGCGCTCCTCGTGGGCCCCCGTCGCTCGATACACCGACAGCAAGCGATGCTGCGCGCGCTCGTCGTCGGGTAGCGCCTCGGCGAGCAGGCGGCAGACGTTGGCGTAGCGATCCATCGACACGCTCTCGCTCTCGCAGAGTTCGATCGCCTCGCGCAGCGCATCGATACGCTCCTGCCCAGCGAGGACCGCGGCGCGCTCGACCATCCGATCGACGATCTCCGGGTAGCGCTTCTGGCGCTTCAAGATGCGCAGCAGCGGCGCGTAGCCCGGGCCGGCCGGCCCCGCTTCCTTGCAGAGCTGCTCGAGCGTCTTCTGCGCCAGCGCGTCGTCGTCGAGCTCCTCCTCTTCGATGCGCGCGATCGCGAGCAGCAGATCGGGGCGGCGCGCCCCTTGGGTGCGCTGCAGCTCGATCCGCAGACGACGCAGCTCGAGCTGGGGCTCCATCGGCCCCTTGGTCAGCGAGCGAACGCCGGCGAGCGCCTCGGCACAGGTCGCGTCGAGCTCGAGCACCTCGGCGTAGACCTGGAGCGCCTTCTCGGCGTCGCCGAGCTGGGTCGCCGACAGGGTCGCCACTTCGAGGAGCCGCGCGATCTTGCGCGAGTCCGAGGCCGGCGCCACCGCCGACCACGCCAGCAAGCTGTCGCGCAGCTCGCGGTGCAGGCCCATCTGTCGCTCGTGATCGATCACCACCTCGAGCGAGGCCAGATCGGTCGGCTGGAGCTGCAGGATGCGCCGGTGGACGTCGAGCGCCTCCTCCTTGCGCTGCAGACGATCGCCGAGGATCGTCGCGACGCGGCGGAGCAGATCGAGGCGCTGCTCGACATCGCCGGTGCGCGCCGCCGCCAGGCGGAAGATCAGCGCCAGCAGCTCGTAGCGTCCGGTGGCATCGGCCAGCGCGATCAGCCGATCGCGCTGCCCGTCCTCGCTCGGCCGCAGCAGGAAGGCACGACCGAGCAGCAAGAAGGCGCGATCGCGATGGTTGAGCTTCTGCTCGTACAGGTCGGCGAGCTGACGCAGCCGATCCGGCTCGGGCGTACCGCGCATCGCCTCCGCCTCGAACAGCGGCAGCACGCGATCCCACGCCTTCTGCTGATCCGCCGCGGCGCTGAGCTTCGGCGCCAGCTCGCCAGCCTCGGGAGCCAGCCGGTACGCGAGGAGGAGCTGATCGAGCGAGCCCGCCGCATCCTTGAGGTGCTCGGCGCGCACGCCGGCGCGCTTCGTGAGCAGCGCGACCCGGCGGTCGACGCTGTCGGCGCGCAGGAACAGCTCGGCGTAGAGCGCATCGAGCGGTCGCCAGAGCTGCTTCTGCTCGGCCAGGCGCTCGGCGTTGCCGAGCGCCTCGGCGTCCTCGGCGTCGAGCTCGAGCAGCCGGCCGCACTCGTAGAACGCGCGCTCCGGATCCCCGAGCTTGCGCTCGCAGAGCTGGGCGCGCCGCCGCAGCGCCTGCTGGCGCGTCGCCAGCGGCTGCTCGCAGCGCGTCTGCACGTCGAGCAGCGCCAGCAGCTCCTCGTAGCGACCGGTCGCCTCGGAGAGGCGCGACAGGTCGGCGAACGTCTCGTCGTCGACGGGCTGGCGGCCGAGGCTCTCGTGCACGAGCAGCGCGCGCAGCGGATCGCGCAGCTTGTCTTCATAATGACGCCCGAGCTCGCGCGTCAGGCGCACCCGCTCGGCGGCGTCGCGGCTCTCGGCGATGAGATCGTGATAGAGCGCGGCGAGCGCCAGGTGCAGGTTCGCCTCGTGCGCCGAGGCGACGACGCCGGCGAGGCGCGCGCTCTCGTTGCCCGACAGCCGCAGCAGCCGACGGCCGATCCAGAAGCGGCGCTGCTTGTCCTGCGACTCGGCGAGCTGGCCCGCCTGCTCGAGGAAGGCGAGCCGCCCCTTGCGATCGTCGCGCGGCAGCGCGTCGGCCGCCGCCTCGTAGGCCGTCTCACTCGAGCCGGCCTGCGACAGGGCGCGGATCGCCGAGAGCGTGTCGGTGTCGGTCGAGCGCCAGCGGAAGACGCGCTCGAAGGCGCCGAGCGCCGCGATGCGATCGCCCTCCTCTTGCCACAGCCGCGCCAGCTCGAGGCCACGCTCGGCCTGCTCTTCTGGCCCCGCCTGCAGGATCAGCTCCTCGAGCGCGAGCGCCAGCTCGCGCGGGCGCCCCACGGCGCGACGGTGCTGCACCATCGCGGCCTGCGCCTCGCCGAGCTCCGGCGCCAGATCGAGGACGCGCGCCCAGGCGCGCGCGCCGCGCTCGGCGTCCGTCGAGTGGGCGTCGATGTTCTGCGCTGCCTGCAGCCAGTAGTTGCGGATGCTGCCGTCGTCGACGGCGCGCAGCGCCTGGCCCGTCAACGTGCGATCGAGCGCCTCGAAGTCGCCGCGTCGGCGGTACAACGCGACGAGCTCATCGCGGATCGCGCCGTCGTCGGGTACGTAGCCGAGCACCTCGCGCCAGCACGCCTCGGCGCGGGCGTCGTCCCCCATCCGATGGGCGCAGTGCTCACCGAGGCGACGCAGCAGCTCGATGCGCTGCGCCGGCTGTCTGACGATGGCGAGCTGCCCTTCGAGGGCGCGCCGCACCCCGGCCAGATCGCCGAGCTGATCGTAGAGCCCGACGAGCGCGACGAACGCCTCGAGCCGCCCGGTCTGGCACAGCGCCCGCTTCTCCCACAGCGCGATCGCGAGCCGCGGATCGTCGAGGTCGCGCTCGGCGAGCTCGGCGGCGCGCCCCAGCAGCTTGCTCTTGTCCTCGTCGCTGGTCTTGCGCTCCGCCAGCCCCGACAGGAACTGCACCAGCTCCGCGGTGCGGTTCGTCTTGCTGAGGAACTCCTCCTTGGCCTCGAGCGAATCGGGATCGTCGGGCGCGATCGCCAGGATCTGGTTGCGCACCTCGACCGAGCGATCGAGCTCGCCGGCGGACCACAGGGCGTCGGCGACGATGCGGCGCAGGTCGAGCGCCACTTCTCCCGAGACGTCGGGGAGCTCGAGCGTGCCGAGGTGCTCGAGCTCGTCCCACGCCTTGCGCCGCGCCAGCACGCGCGCCTTGCCCATCAGCGCGACGATGTCGCGCGGGCGCTCGGCGAGGATCTTGCCGAGCACGCGATCGGCCCGCTCGTGATCGCGCATGCCGGACAGGTACGCCTCGGCGACCTCGCGCAGCGCGACGATCCGCGGCGTGCCGTGCTGATCGAGCGCGCGCTGCTCCATGAACTCGCCGAGCCGATCCCACCGTCCGGCCTTGCGGTACATCTGCGACAGCGAGTGGAACGCCTCCTCGGCGCCATCCCCGAGCTTCCACAGACGCTCCCACGCCGCGATCGCGTGCTCGTCGGACTGCAGGCGCGTCTTGGCGAGCTGCACCGCTTGCTGCGTCCACTCGAGGCGTCGGTTCGGATCCCAGCTCGCCTCGGTGGCGGCGCCGTAGAGCTCGAACAGCGCCTTGTAGTCACCGCGATCTTGGTAGCGCGACGCCAGGAACTCGACCGCGTCTTCGTTCGCCGCGTCGAGCGCCGTCAGCTTCTGGAAGGTCACCTCGGCCATGTCGAGATCGCGGAGGCGATCGCGATAGATGCGCGCCAGGTCGTAGAGCAGGGTCGACTTCGTCTCGGGCATCTGCGCCCACGGCGCGGCATCGATCGCGGCCGAGGTCAGGCCGGCCAGCTTCTGCCAGTCGCGCGCCTTGCCGAGGCGCTGCGCCTCCTGGCGGAAGCGCTGGTTGTCGTCGAGCTCGCTGCCTCCGTCGAGCGTAGGCACCGGCTGGGAGTTGGTGATCGACAGGGGCACCGAAGGGCCGACGTCGAGCGGCGCCGAGCGCGCTCGGCTCGGCGGCGGCAAGGGCGGCGGCTGCGTCGCGACGCGCTCGCGCGGCGGCGGCTCCTGCACGTCTCCAG
>CAZPEY010000220.1:0-9568 GCA_964585665.1 uncultured Polyangiaceae bacterium
TCCAGCCGGTCTCGTTCACCGGCCGCGACGAGGAGATCACCGACGAGCGGCGGCAGGAGCAGCGCTACACGCTGTCGCACCTGGCGCACGACGTCCACGATCAGCTCGGCGCCACCGAGCCGATGCGCGACTGGTTCCCGCTCTCGGCGCTCGGTCCGTTCTCGGACCTCGTCGATCAGCTGATGGGCAAGGACGCGGACTGGGGCTCGCTCAAGTGCGGCTGCCACCCGAACTGCGGCATCGGCACGATCCTGTTCGTCAACAAGCAGACCAAGCAGATGATCCCGCTGTGCGACTTCCTCGACATGGAGGGGTTGCTCGAGGACATCGGCGTCATCACCGACGCGGGCTTCGGTCGCAACCTGACCGTCGCGGAGCTCACCGTCGCGCTGCTCCGGCGCTTCAACCCGGACAAGGCCCCGGCGGGCTACACGTTCGCCGACCTGGTCAAGCAGTTCATCTCGCAGTCGGGCGCGCGCGGCAAGAAGGTCGGCGAGTTCGAGACCGACGCGCACGAGTTCCCCTGGCGCGTCATGTTCATCGCGGGCATGTGGTTCCAGGATCTCTTCAACTACGACTTCCGTCGGACGGAGATGTGCATCATCCCGTACGGCACGCAGATGGGCGAGATCTCGTTCTGCGCGTACAACACGGGCGTCGGCTGGCGGCAGATCGTCGAGAAGATGCACATGACCGCCTCGGTGTCCGACTGGTATCGCGACAAGGGGCGGCACCCGATCTACGCCAAGCACCAGGATCTCAAGCTGCCGGACTACATGAATCCGATCAGCACCAAGATCAACGGGCAGCCGATTCGCCTCAAGGTGCTCGGTCAGTCGGCGGTCAGCCCCGAGGTCGGCTCGCGCGTCGAGGGCCTCGGCGCGATCCCGGCGACGCCGGTCGAGTCGCTTGGTCCGGAGGCGGCGGCGCCGCAGTCGGCGCTGACGGCCAACGCCAGCAGCGACTCGGAGCGGTAGCCAGGCCAGTCTCTCCCTAAGGCCGCGCTCGTCGGAGCGCGGCCTTTTTTTTTCCGCCGCCTCGGCGCCCGCGTTCGCGAAGGCGCCCCTCGGATGAAAAACCGGCGCGCCTTGTGGTACCTTGCTGGCCCCATGGACGATCCGAACCTCGACCCGAATCTACAGCTCACTGGCAAGAAGATGGGCAAGGGCCCGCTCATCGCCATCGCCGCGCTCCTCGTCGGTGGCATCGGCTTTGGTGTCTGGTACACGGTGCAGCAGCGCGCGCTGCGCCGCCTGCACGTCGAGTTCCTCGATCGCTTCGCCGAGTTCGAGAAGAAGGACGTCGGCGCCTTCTGGGCCTGCCTCCTCGGCGACAAGATCGACATGAACCAGATCGCCAACAACCTCGTGCTCAACCAGCGCGTCGAGGGGTCGTTCGGCGCGGACCTGCGCGGCTACCCCAAGCGCGTGGGCGAGGAGTGCGTCGGCAAGGCTCAGGACGCGGCCAAGAAGGTCGGCGGGCTCGACGCACCGGGCGACTACACCGACGTCCTCAAGGCCTACAAGAAGAGCCTCGAGGATCTCGGCGCCGCCTTCGACGAGTGGGCCAAGGTCGCGCCGCAGCAGGTCACCGAGCGCGAGATCGGCAAGAAGCTCAACGACGCGGGCACCGCGTGGCATGGGCACCCGGGCGGCAAGCCGCCCAACGACGTCATCCGCTACGATCGCTTCCTGCGCTGCGTGGTGCCGAGCCTCGACACGATGAAGACCGGCCAGGATCTCGTGCAACACATCGCTGGCAAGATGAAGGATCAGGCCTTCCTCAACCGCATCAACACCGACTGCGGCAAGGAGCTCATCGCCGATCCACCGGGCGCGCTCGACAAGAACTTCGCCAAGGCGCACGCCAAGCTCGCCGCCGATGATCGCGACGTCCAGGCGCTCGACGACTGCATGCGCCGGGCGCGCAAGGGCAAGCGCAAGGACGACTTCGAGGCGGTCGGCAAGGCCTGGGTCGCTTACATCGACGCGGGCAAGAAGTTGAAGACGATCGGCAAGGAGTTCATGGAGAAGACGAAGTAGGACTCGGGCCCGCCAGCGAAAGGGCGCGCCGCGGCAGGAACGTGCTACGCGGCGTTGCCCGCGCCCTTCTTGAGATCCATCGCCTCGACGGTCAGCGTCGCCTTCACCTTCGAGATCTGCTCCTTGCTCGCCTCGTACTTCTCCGTCTCGATCGAGAGGAGCTGGACACCGTCCATGTTGAGCGTCATCAGCGTGTCGGCGAGGTTGTACGACAGATAGGCGATCTCGGCGGTGGTCGCGTTGCCGTGGTTGCCGTTGACCACCGTGTCCTGATACCAGTCCCACCAGTCGGGCGCGTACGCCTCAGGGAAGGTGACGACCAGGTTCGGCACCTCGAGGCGACCGAACTCCTTGAGCGACTCGAGCTGGGTGCCGATCGCGTTGTTGATCACGTTCTGCTTGATCGTGATGCCCTCGATCTTGGTGAACCGCATCGAGTTGCCCTTGAACTTGTCGATGGTGAGACGGAAGTTCGAGGTCACCCACTGCTTCTGCTTGCCGATCTCGCCCTGCGCATAATCGAGCTTGAGCGACGATCCGTCACCCTTCTTGAAGGTCAGCGTCTCGGGAGACATCTTGACGGTGATCAGGGCCGCGTTCTTCGCGGCAGCGTCGAGGGCCGGGAGCTGCAGCTCGGCCATGATGGCGTTGGTGAAGGTGCGGCGTGACACCTCTTTGTTGTTGAAGTCGTAGCCGACGATGGCGCCGCTGCGGCGCTCGTGCTTGCCGTTGAGCGTCGCCTTGACCCAGTCCCAGAAGGCCGGCGCGACCGCGATGCCCATCTGGATGGTGATGTCGTCGTACTTGGGCTTGCCGGGGAAGAGCGTCGGACGCAGCGAGGTCCCGTCAAGGTACTTGACCGGCTCGGACTTGAAGTGTCCGCCGTCGATGCTGGTGATGAAGCCAACGGGTACGTTCTGGCCGTTGTTCTCGAGCTCCAGCATGAAGCGGCCGGATGTGTAGGGTTTTTGCATCGCCATCGAATAGGATCTCCTAGCCCCCGATGCCTAGTTATCGGTGCGACCGCCCAAAAGGTTGCTCTCTTTCAATCGCGACATCATTCTAGACGAAGCATGGTTCGCGCACTATCTCTTGGTATTCTGTTGTCGTTTTCCTCGGTCGCCCTGCCGGCCCGCGTCGCCGAGGCCGGCAACCGCCCTGGGCTCGCAGCTCGGAAAAGCAAACAAAACAAAAAAAGCAAAGCGCACACGACCGGCCGCAGCCGGCCCGTTGCTGCCGTCACCCGGAGTGGGCTGCCCAACGTCCAGGCCCGCTCCTCTCTCGTCGTCGATCTCGACTCGGGCGAGGAGCTCTACGCCAAGAACGCGGACGACGTCCGGCCGATCGCCTCGATCTCGAAGCTGGTGGCGATGCTGGTCGTGCTCGATCACCCGCTCGACATGGACGGCGTGACCAAGATCCTCGAATCGGACGCCGAGCTGGCGCGGCGCGGCGCGCACTCGCGCCTGTTCACCAACGAGGGGTTCACCAACCGCGACCTGCTGCACGCGGCGCTGATGGCGTCGGACAATCGCGCCGTGCCGGCGCTCGGTCGCGCCGTCGGGCTCAACCAGAAGCAGCTCGTCGCGGCGATGAACAAGAAGGCCAAGGAGCTCGAGCTTCGGAACACGCGCTTCGAGGATCCGGTCGGCCTCGACCAGGGCAACGTCTCGACGCCGCGCGACCTCGTCAAGGTGCTGCGCGCGGCGATCAAGAACCCGCTCATCGTCGAGATCAGCAAGAAGCCGACCTACGTCGCGCACGTCGCGGAGGGCAAGCCGCGAGCAATCGAGTACACGAACACCGATCAGATCGCGCGCGGCTCTCGCTACGAGGTCCTCACCGGCAAGACCGGCTACACCGACATCGCGCTCTACTGTCTGGCGATCGCCGCCAAGATCCGCGATGACAAGCAGGTCGCGATGATCTTCCTCGGTGCCGACGGCAAGGAGACGCGCTTTGCGGACTTCCGTCGCGTTGCCGAGTGGCTCGTCGAGCGCAAGTGGGCCAAGCTCTAGAGGCGCTTCGAATCGGGCAGGGCAGGCGCTGAGACTGCGTGCTCGGGTGAGAGGGCGCGGGGACGGCGGTCTCCTAGGCGCCGGGGCGGCAGGGTGTCCCTCCCGGTGCTCCTCAGGTCCTCGGGCGGATCGTAGACCACGACCGTGCCGAGCCTCCGCCCGTGCGCGACGAGGCGTGTCGGTGCCGGCGCGCGGCGCCCTGCGGTTCGTGCGCGCCGGGAGGGACACCCTGCCGCCCCTACTCGGACCGATCCGCCGTCCTCGTGCTCGGCCGCGACGGCCGTCGGTCGGGCCGTGTGCATGAGACGCAGCGTCCGTGCCTCTCTTGGGATGGGGGGAGGTTACGGGGCTTTGTCGTGGTCGTCGGGACAGGAGGCGGACTCGTGCTCGGCCGCGACGACCGTCCGTCCGCTGCGGGGGCACAGATTGCTGCGGTGCAAAAGAATTGATGGTGGAAGCTGCGGAGCTTGGTCTTGCCACGACAACGACGACTTCCCTCGACGACCACGACAAAGCCCCGTAAGCCTCCCCCACCCCACAAGAGCCGTGGCGGCGCGCCTCGAGCACCGAACCCGACCGACGGCCGCGGCCGAGCACGAGGACGGCGGATCGGTCCGAGTAGGGGCGGTAGGGTGTCCCTCCCGGCGCGGACGAACCGCAGGGCGCCGCGCGCCGGCACCGACACGCCTCGTCGCGCACGGGCGGAGGCTCGGCACGGTCGTGGTCTACGATCCGCCCGAGGACCTGAGGAGCACCGGGAGGGACACCCTGCCGCCCCGGCGCACAGGCGGCCCGCCGTCCCCGCGCCCTGTCGCCCGCGCACGCAGTCGTCAGTCGTCAGTCGTCAGCCCGCTGCCCGCCCCCTAGATCGCGAAGCGCGACCGCAACCGCGACCACCAGTTGCGCACTAGCCCTTCGAGGCTGTGCAGCGACACCAGCCGCTGATCGCGGCGGACGCCGATGACCCGACCGACGACGGAATCGGTGGGCCACTCGGGGTCGACCTCGTCGGCGAGGTCGCCCTTCGTGCGCAGCGGAGCGAGCGCGACGACCCGGTGCGCCAGCAGCTTGCCGTCGGTGCGTACGACGACGATGTCATGAAGCGCCAGTTCGTCCTCGCGCACGGGTGCCACGACGATGCGGTCGCCGCGTCGGATGAGCGGCGCCATGCTCATGCCGCCCACCTCGATCTCGACCTTGCGGCCCTCGGCGAGCAGCTTGAGGGCGAGGCCGATCACAGCAGCGACCTCACCAGCTCGACGGCTCCGCCGCCCCGCCGGTTGTGCAGGCGGTAGAGCGGCACGCTGCCGACGAGAGTCTCGGCGGTGGCCAGCGTCGCCGCGGCGGCCCGCTCCGACCACACGGGTGGGAAGTGGCAGCGGTAGAGCTCGGCGAGCATCCGGGCGGGCGAGAGCGGCTCGAGCGCATCGTGATCACTTTGCGACAAGGCGCAGATCGCGACCAGTTTTCGGAAGCGCCCGTCGAAGAAGGAGCCGTCGCCATACCAGGGCGTGCCGGCGATGCGAAAGCCGCCGCCTTGGTCCGGCAACCAGCGGACCACGCTCCGCTCGTCGGAGAGCACGGCGAGGCCGGCATCGGCGGCGGCGCGCGCGGTCGTCGTCTTGCCGGCGCCCGACGGCCCGATCAGCAGCACCGCACGCTCGTCATCGCCGACGGCAGCACCGTGAATCACCAGGCCCCGGCGAGAGGCGAGCAGTTGGATGACGAGGAGCTGGTCGAGCGGGAAGGTGAGCAGGACGACGCCCGTCTCGGGGCGGTAGCGGAGCGTCCCCTCCGTGACCTCGGCGCCAGCGCCACCAGAGTTCTCGTCGGGGAGGTCGATGCGGATCACCTCGGCCGGGTCGGCGTAGCCGCTCTTCCCTAGTAAAGTGACTTGACCATCGCCGCAGAACGCCGCCCACGAGTCCTGCTCGGCCGCCGCCTCTCCCTCGGGGCGCAGCCGCTCGCCGACGGCAACCGCGGCCGCGTGCAGGGTCAGCGTGGGTGGCAGGGTGGGCGCGAAGCCGGCGGGATGAAAGCGCGGGCCATCGCCGACGATCTGAACGGACAGGCCTGCGATCTGAAAGCCCCAGGGGCGGGACACGACGGGTGGACGCGGGGCGCTTACGAGCCGGAGCGAGTGCGGCATGCGGCGCAGACGCCGCCCTGGGCGGCGCTGCCGGTCAGGGTGCGCGTCGTCTTGCAGCCGGCGAGCACCATCTCCTCCGGACGAAGGGGCACGTCCTCGACGGTGGGCGCCTCATATGGCGGCTTGGAAATGGTCTTCGGCTGATCCACAAGTCACCTCAATCCAAAGGTCCAACCTACTCGAATCGCCACTCGCGCGCCAGCGACATGCGTCACAGCTACTTGGCCGCTGCCTTCGCTGCCGCCGGCACCCGCAGTCGCACCAGGCCGTTCGGGATGACGCGCTCGTCGCCGAGCACGGCGGCGTTGCGCTCGTCGGAGATCTCGCAAAAATACTGGTTGCCCCACACCAAATCCCCCGACTCGAGGTCGGCCATGCCGACGCAGTTCGAGCACACGCCGAAGGCGCCACAGCTGCCGCAGCCGGCCATCTTCTCGCGCTTGCGCGCGCGCTCCTCGACGAACGCCTTGTACCAGCCATCGGCGAAGCCGTTGGCGACGACGTCCCAGCCGGGGCGGCGGGACAGCTCGCAGACGTGCATCTTGCCGTAGGGATCGATGAGGAAGTGCGCCAGGCCCGCGCCGCACTGATAGAGGAAGTCGTTCTCGGGCGCACCGACGACGGACTTGCAGTAGGAGGCGTACTCGCGCTGCCGCTCCTCGTCGCCGAGCTCGAGCGCCATCACCTCGGCGGGGGTCAGGCGCTCCTTGAGCGGGCCCTGGCCACCGTCGATGCGCGGCGACAGGATCGCGTCGAAGCGGAAGGGCAGCCCGGCCTCCTCGGCGGCGGCGCGCATGAGCTCGACCTCGCCGGCGTTGGAGCGCATCGCGATAGTCTTCATCGAGACCTTGATGCCCGCCTCCCGCAGCTTGCCGAGGCCGCGGACGAAGCGGCGGTACTGACCCTCGCCGGCGGCGACGACGCGATCGTAGGTCGCCTCGTGGAAGCCGTACTGGGTGATCTCGACGTCGCGCGGCGGTCGATCCTGCCAGAGCTCGACGATGCGATCGGTGATCAGGCAGGCGTTGGTGTAGACGGTGAGGACGAACCCGAGCTCGTGGGCGTGGGTGTAGATCTCGGCGAAGTCGGGGCGGAGCAGGGGCTCGCCGCCGGTGATCGTCAGGTAGAGCACGCCCGCCTCGGCGACCTGGTCGAGGACCTTGCAGACCTGCTCGGTGGTCATCTCGCGCTGCTGCGCGCCGCGATCGTTGGCCGGCAGGTTCACGTAGCAGTGCACACACGCCAGGTTGCAGCGGTGCGTGAGCTCGATGCCGCCCGCGATCGGGATGCGCTCCTGCTGGGTGCGTCGCAAGAGCGCCAGGGTGCGCTCGCCGTACTTGGCGTTGGGTGGCAGCGCGACGGCGATGTCCGAGCTCATGCGTCGTCTCCGAGATCTTGCAAGAGGTCGCGCTGCCGCAGCTCCGCCAGGAAGCGATCGACGTCGGCGCCGATGTCGTGCTCGGGGCTGGTCGCGAACTCCTCGGCGACGAGCGCGACCAGCTCGTCCCGGCGGCGCGGCTCGGCGAGCTTCTGCCAGACGAAGGCCCCGACCTTGTTGAGGAGGAAGATGCGCTGAAAGTCCGCCGCGCCCGGGCGGGTCGGCACGAGCAGCGTCTCGCCGGCGATGTGGCGCGCAATGATCCGCGCTTGGCGCGCGTAAGCGGGTGAAGCAGAAGCCATGACGCTCATCCTAGCACGCGTCCTGGCCGAGCGGCACGGTGCGGCGGGATGTGGACGACCGTCGTGTCGACGAGCACGGTGACGACGACGGTGAACAGGCGCCGGCCGGTCTCGTGCGACAGGACCAGCGGCGTGGCCAGGCCCACCAGCACCTCGCCGCCCTCGTTGTGGACGAGGCGCTTGGCGATGTCGAGCGCCTCGACGCGGGGAGCCGGCTGACCGGCGCGGCCGAGCTCGACGCAGATCTGCATGTACTCGTCGACGATCGGCTGCAGCCGCGGGCGGGGCAGGGCGAGGTGGAGGCGCGGCTCCTCGCGCGAGCCGCCAACCGACCAGCGGAGGCCGTTCGACTCGACGCTCAGGCAGCTCGTCAGCTCGGCCGGCCAGGCGGCGTCCGTGGCGGGGGCCTCGAGCTCGGCGGTCTCGACGAAATCACGGATCGCCGCGCGCCACTCGGCTCGCCGCGCCGCGCTGCCGCGCGTCCACATCGCCTCGTCGAGCCAGAGCTCCTTCAGTCGCACGGGGGGCACGGGCCGAAGCTACCACGTTCTGGATCCGCAACCGGCCCGATCGCCGCTGCCCCACTTTGGGGTTTGACGCACAGGGTCGTTCGATTATGGTAGCCGCCGCTTCGGAGGAACTCTGTCATGCCCAAGGACACGCTCACCATTACCGACAACCGCACCGGCAAGGCCTACGAGCTGCCGGTGGTCGACGGGACGATTCGGGCGACCGATCTCCGCCAGATCAAGACCGGCGACGACGATTTCGGACTGATGACGTACGATCCGGCCTACATGAACACGGCGAGCTGTCGCTCGTCGATCACCTTCATCGACGGGGACAAGGGGATTCTTCGGTATCGTGGGTATGACGTCGCTGAGCTGGCCGAACGGTCGACGCATCTCGAGGTCGCCTACCTGATCCTGTACGGAGAGCTGCCGACCAAGAAGCAGCTCGATCAGTTCAACAGCGAGATCACCGTCCACACGTTCCTGCACGAGAACGTGCGCACCTTCATCGACGGCTTCCGCTACGACGCGCACCCGATGGGTATGCTCATCGCGACGGTGGGCGCGCTGTCGACGTTCTACCCCGAGGCGAAGAACATCCGCCAGGCCGAGAGCGTGCGGCAGCAGATCATCCGGCTCATCGCCAAGATGCCGACGATCGCGGCCTGGTCGTTCCGCCACTCGCAGGGCTTCCCCTACGTCTATCCGGACAACACGCTCAGCTACCCGGGCAACTTCCTCTCGATGATGAAGAAGATGGCCGAGAACCGCTACGAGCCGAACCCGGTCATCGAGCGCGCGCTCGACGTGCTGTTCATCCTGCACGCCGACCACGAGCAGAACTGCTCGACGGCGACGATGCGCACCGTCGGGTCGTCGCACGTCGATCCGTACTCCGCGGTCGCGGCGGCGGCGGCGGCGCTCTACGGACCGCTGCACGGCGGCGCCAACGAGGCGGTGCTGCGCATGCTGGCGCAGATCGGCAACGTCAAGAACGTCCCGCAGTTCATCGCCGAGGTGAAGTCGGGGCAGGGCCAGCGCCTGATGGGCTTCGGTCACCGCGTCTACAAGAACTACGATCCGCGCGCCAAGGTCATCAAAAAGGCGTGTGAAGAGGTGTTTGCTGTCACAGGCAAAAACCCACTTCTCGAAATTGCATCCGAACTA
>CAZPEY010000221.1:0-9509 GCA_964585665.1 uncultured Polyangiaceae bacterium
GGGAGCCGTCCGCGCCTGCCTCCCCTGGATCCCCCTTCGGCCCTTGCGGCCCGATTGGACCGACCTTGCCGCCGCATGCGACCCCCAGAAGGATGCCCACAACGGCCAACGACTGACGACGATACATGCGGAACCTCCCCCATTCCTCAGCTGTGAACCGACTCGATGGCGGACTTGGCGGCTTCGAGGAACGCTCTGCCCCAGCGACGGTCCGGCTCTAGATGATTCCCTTCGGCCCACTCGTTCCAGGCGTTGATGAAGACGAGATTCTCCGTCGAGGAATATGGACGGAAGTGGTGCAACGTGTGGCGCAGCCACTTGCCGAAGAGCTCGGGTGTGTTGCCAACCATGACGACCGCGCCGCCGGACTCGCCTCGCCGGGCGGTGTTGTCCCAGCCGGGCATCACACAGGGGAAGCGCTTATACGGGACCGGTGGCCGCTGCATCATTCGCTTCACAATCGTCGAATAGCGATAGAAGACATGCTGGCGCAGTGGCGGCGGTAGGAGGCGAAAGCGGCGAAACGTCCAAAACGGGAAATAGGCAGGAAACACGCGGCCGAGGTACGGCCAGTCCGGCTGAAACTCGATCGCGGCGTCAAAGCCGGTCCCTTCGAGCGGGATTCGCTCATCGGGGAAGGAGTCGAAGCGGCAGAGGTACAGCCCTGGCAGACCCGCTTTGTGCGCCATCTCGCGCCAGTGATCGGTCGTTCGCTTCGAACTCGGCAATCGTTGCGCGCGATAGATGGCAAAGAACGGCTTACCCTCCACGCGGATGTACCGCGGGTCTGAGAAGAACGGCAAGAGCCACCGAAAGTGCGCTTCGTCGTCGGAGTCGCCGTAGCGTTGCTCCATCAGAACCTGCTTCGACCCGCCATCCCACGAGCGCGTCCAGTTCTCATTGGCCCAGGTCAGACAGAAAGGAAAGTCAGGCTTGCCGCTCTCGAGAATGTCGACGATGGGGCGCTCCAGCAGCAACTTGCCATTGAACCAATAATGGTAATAACAGAAGCCATGAATGCCGTGCTCTCTGGCCAGGTCCGCCTGCGCCTGGCGAGCCTCAGGGAGCCGGAGATCGTAGAAGCCTAGCTCACTCGGGAGCTGGGGCTGGAAGTGGCCGGGATAGAGCGGCTTGGCCTTGGCAACATTGGTCCACTCGGTAAAGCCCTTGCCCCACCACTGATCGTTCTCTGGGATAGGGTGGAACTGCGGCAGGTGAATCGCCAGGACGCGCGGTTTGATTCGAGTCATCGGAGCCACTCTAGGGCCTGTTTGAGCAATGCACGGGTGGAGACCTTCCAGGCGAGTCGATCGCCGGGGCTTCTGAAGAGCGCTCTCCGCGCCAGGCGGAGGGCTACGCCATAATGATGCTGGTTGTACTCGTCGGCGGCCCAGCGCGCCAGGTTGCGCGCGCGCAGTTGGGGCTCTTCGAGACGGAGCGTCGGATCTTCGCGCAGCAGCTTGTCGAGAGAGTATTCGAAGGCCTGGTACATGCGCTCGACGTTTGCCGTCGAGACGTTGCTCTCGTGGACGCGATAGTAGGCCAGCGGCTCGGGAACATAGACGACCCGGCGGCCTCGCGAGATGCGAAGCCACAAGTCGCGATCCTCGAGGAAGCTCCCCTCGTCGAAACCACCGACCTCGCGCACACGCTGCGTCGAGAAGAGGTTTGTGGGGGAGGGCGGCATGAAGCGAGCGAAGACGAGGTCACGATAGATGTCGCCGCCGTGATAGGGCACGAGCGTCGAATCGGAGAAGCGCCGTGACGCGCCCGCCTCATCGACGACCCAGCAGTCCGAGTAGGCGGCCGCGGCATCGCCTATTCGTGTGAGCTGCATCTCGAGCTTCCTGGGGTGCCAGTAGTCATCGGAGCCCAGATAGCAGAAAAACGGGGCGTCAGCCTCGGCGAGCGCCTCGTTGAGGGTGCGGCACAGACCCCGATTCTCGCGCTTGCGAAACGTGATGCGTTCATCGCCGAGCTGGGCCCTCAGCGCCTCGATTCGTTCGGCAGAGTCGTCCTGTGACCCGTCGTCGATGACGAGGAGTCGCCAGTCACGATGCGTCTGCTCATGCACGGACCGAATGGCCTGCGCCACGTAGTCGGCATGGTTGTAGGACGCAATCGCGATGGCGACCCGTGCGCTCACGGCTTGCGTCCGATTGCATGCCAATAGGGCATCTTCTCAGAGACGGTTACATCAACAAGGCCAGCGCGATGCATCATCTCGACGACCTCGCGCCTTGAGAAGCGGTGTTCCAGCGATGTTCCGAAACGGTCTCGGGCATCATTGCGAATGATGTAGAAGGACTTCGTCTGATAGTAGCTAAGCGGGAGGCGGCGACTCAGCTCGCTGTAGCCAGCGGCGCGCAGTGCTCTGCCGATCCAAACGGGGGGCATGTACACACCGACGGCCAGGGCGTCGCAAGTGATCTGCTTCCAGGTGGAGGGCAAGCGGCTCACCGTACGCCGAACCGCATCGACTGCTCTGAAGAGAGCGCGAAAGGCGGGACCGCGATTGTCTAGGGCGTAGTAGAGGTAGACGTAGAAATAGCCACCTCGCTTGACCTTCGCAACGCAAGTGCGCAGCGCCTTTTCGGTGTCAGGGATGTGGTGCAGAACACCTACGCTCATCGCGAAGTCGAACGTCTCGTCCGAGAAAGGAAGGTTCTCTACGGACGCTTTGGTCAAGCGCACGTTGGGCACGCCTTTAAGGAGTTTGTCGGCAGCCTGTAGCGAGTCGCTAGGATCCACAGCCTCGATAAAGCCGACGCGCGGGGCAAGGGCCTTCGAGAATCGTCCGGTTCCACAGCCGATATCGATCGCGTAGGTTTCTTTGTTCACCACGGAAGCATCGATAAGGTCGAAGTAGTCGCTCGCAATTCGCGCCAACTCGGCTTCATCAAAGGCGTGAAACTGATTCCATTCCTCGCCGAAAGACTCGATGACGGCGGTGTCCCGATTCGAGTCAGTCCGATCCTCGAACACTGCCACGTTGCGTGCGCCAATTGTGGCAACGTCGCTAGGTGGCCGACTGTAGGGGACTGGGATCATCCGATCCATCGCAAGACCTGCGCTTCCTGGCGCGCCACGCCATCCTCGAGGTTGTAGTACTGACTGGCCCGTTGCGCGGCCGCTCCTCGAGCCAGCCGCTCTTCCTCTGTCCACGCGAGCGCGTCGTCTAGCATTGCCCTGAACCTCTCCAGATCGCGCGGTGGAGAGAGCAGCCCGCCGCCTGTGGCTTCGATGAGCTCGTGGGCACCCCCGACGTCGGTGCACAGGAGTGGCAGGCCACTGGCTGCGGCCTCGACGACCGCTTGAGAGAAGCACTCAGCGTCGGACGCGTGGACGAAGTAGTCGGCGGCGGCGAACAGCCCCGGCATGTCAGCCCAGAGGCCCAGCATGCGGACGTTGCGCTCGAGGCCGAGCTCACGCACGAGCGCGGCGACGGCAGCTTGATCCGGGCCCTGGCCGGCGATGAGCAGGAGCGCGCGTTCGCGATGGCGCGTCGCCGCCAGTGCGCGCAACATCATCGGGTAGTTCTTGATCCACGAATAGCGTCCGGCAGCGACGAGGACGAGTGCGTCACCGACGGCGAGCTGAGACCGCAACTCCTGACGGCGCGCTCGCGGCACTGGCCACCTGGCGAGATCGAACCAGTAAGGGACGATGGTTGCTTTGCCCGGCGGCAGAGAGTACGCGTCGGTGAGCGTCGCCGCCACGCGGGCCGACGGTGCCGAGATCGAGCTGGCGAGCCAGCGCAGATTGAATCGCTCGGCGGTTCGCCAGACGCGGCTCGGGGTGCTCAGCAGCTCGATGCAGTGATGCGCAGTCACGACGGCGGGGATCCCGGCGAGGCGTGCGGCCGCGACGCCCACCAGGCTCGACTCGAACAGGTGGGTCTGGACGAGACGGATGTGCCGCTCTCGTAGGTAGCGGACCAGGGCGCCCAAGGCGCGACCGTAGCCGCTGCGCGAGGTGGCGCCCAGCGCCAGGAACTCCGTCCCAGGGCGCAACCGACCCGCGAGTGGCCCCGTCGGACCGAGCGTTGCGACGTGCAGTCCGAACTGAGCAGAGCCGTGGTGGCTGAGGTTCTCGAGCAGTGGATTTACGCCGCCAATCCCTGCGTGATCGATTAGGTGGAGGACCTCAATCTTCGACACGGCAAGTCACCGAGGGATCTTGCTCGAGCTCGAGCACCTCGGGGGACGCGACGATAGCCTGGCGCTGCTGCGAGCGCCGCGAGATCGCCTGGAAGACGCCCTGAGCGGCCAGCCCAACACTGAACAGTACACAAAGCACAATTCCAACCATCAGCAAAGTGTGAATCGTGACCGTGCGACGGTAGTGGAGGCCATAGGCGACGAACGCTCCCCGGAAGGGCCAGAAGCCGTGGCGCTCGCCGACGCGCGTGTAGAGCCACGGCTCGGGATAGATCCGCAGCCCTCGCAGGGCGTCGGGCTTGTCGAGGAAGCTCGTCGCGGTGCCGGTCGGCAGGTCGATGCGTTTGTGAATACGCCGATTCGCTTCATCGCGAGAGTTGAGGACGATGTGGCCGTAGGAGGGATCGACGATGACCCAGCCCTCGGCCTGGTCGAAGACCTCCATCACGTTGTGGCCGACGCCGTCGGGCGTGATGAGCTGCATCAACCGGCTCGGCTGCCCGGATGCGAGCAGAGTCGTGGCGAGCAGCGCTGAGCGCGTCACGCAGTGGCCCGGTGCCCCGGCGAGATGGAGCGCCAGATCTGCGGCCGGATCGTATTGCCGCGAGAAGAACTCATTCCTCGGTGCGCCGTGCGGAAAGCGGTGCGCGAGCTCATTGGCCAGGCAGATCGCCGCTGCGAGACCCTGCCGGTTCGGGCAGCTCGTGCGCATCAGCGCGCGGAACGGCTCCAGCTTTGGGTCCTCGAACGCAGGCATGTCAACGGCGAGCGGGCCGAGGGAGAAGGAGGAGGTGATCGGTGCCACATCGGCCCCGGGTGCGCCGGCATAGAGCAACGCCGAGGCGTAGGGGCGCGAGGCCAGCAAGGCAAGCTGCCCGGCCGCGAGCAAGAGAGCAGCGACGAGGAGGCCCCTTCGATCGACACCTCCTTGGAATGGAAACTTTCGTATCAAATTGATTTGTTAAATACCCTCCTGGACGCCGACAAGCAACGGTTTTTGCAGCTATTCCGGTACGCTCGAGGCTTGCAGCAATGCAACCCGCGGGGTATCTCTACGCGGCGGTGGACGTCGCGATCCCTCTGGTCTTCTTCTCGGTCCTCGGCGCCTTGCTTGCTTACAAGCTGCCCGAGGGGGATCCCGTTCAGCATCGGGCGCGGCTTCGGAACATCCTGCTGCTGGCGCTGGCCTTGAGAATTGTCCTGGCCACGCTGTTTGCGACCATCCCGGCCATTCGCTTCTTTCACGAGGACGCTGAGGGTTACGAGTGGTGGGGACGTCAGATTGCCCGAAGCTGGGTGAGCGACGTCAACGCAGACGACTACGCTCTCAATCGGCCGCAGAACTACGGCTACCCCTATCTGATCGCAGTCTTCAATCTATTGCTCGGCGAGTCGCTGGCGATCGGCTCGATGCTCAACGCGGTCGTTGGGATGCTGACGGTGCTGGCGGTGTATCGGCTCGCTTGTGACTCGTTTCATCCCATCGTCGGCCTGCGGTCGGCCAAGTTCGTGGCCTTCTTTCCGTCGATGGTGCTGTGGTCGTCGCTGGCACTCAAGGATCCGCTCATCACGCTCTTGGCGGTGATGACGCTGCACATGGCGATACGCCTCAAGCGGCGCTTCTTGCTGCGCGACGTCGTCGTCTTGATCTTCTGCGTCGTCGCGATTCAGCCGATGCGATTCTACATCGTGTACTTCATTGGATTCTCGATTGCCGTCTCGATGCTGATCGATCGCGGCCGTAACTTCGTACGCAACCTCTACTTGCAGATCTTTCTCGGAGGTGTGCTTGTCGCCGCCGTCGTCCTGCTTGGCCTCGGCAATCGCGTGAGCGCCGGTGCAGAGGTGTTCAATCTCCAGCGCGTCTCCGAGTTTCGAAAAGGCATGGCGTCGACGGCCCAGTCCGGTTTTGCCGAGAACATCGACATCTCGACGCCCCTTGGCGCGGCGCTGTTCCTGCCGATCGGCCTGGCGGTCTTGCTCCTTGGGCCGTTTCCCTGGCAGATGCTGTCGTTTCGCGCCGCGATGACGCTGCCCGAGATGCTGATCTGGTGGGCGATGGTCCCGCCCCTCATCGTGGGGCTGAGGTATGCGGCAAAGAACCTCCTGGCGCGGACCTCGCCGATCTTGATCTTCTCCGCGACGCTGTCGGTGGCCTACTCGCTGATCCACGGCAACGTCGGCTCGGGCTTTCGGCAGCGCACCCAGATCTTCGTCTTCCTCTTCATCTTCGGTTCCCTTGGTCACTACCTGAAGGAGTGTCGAAGGAAGAAGCTCGACGAGAAGCTGTTGTTGGTAGATCCGCCGAAGGCGGCCGAGAATCCGGGCGAGCCTGCGGCGAGTGCGGCCGCGGCATGAAGCGGCTGCTCTGCTTGGTGCCGGTACCCCAGCGGGCGGCAGCTCCGCGGTTTCGGGTTGCGCAGTATTTTGCTGCGCTGCAGCAGAGCGGCATCGAGGCGGTGTTGCGGCCGTTTCTCGACGACGAGGGCTTTGGTGTGCTCTATCGGGCGGGAGCGCCGGCGGACAAGGCGCTGGCCGCGGCGCGTGCGCTGGCGGGGCGGGTGGCGGATGTCTGTCGTTCCATCCGCTTCGACGCCGTGCTCATCCAGCGCGAGGCGGCGCTCGTCGGGCCGCCGGTCTTCGAGTGGACGCTGGCCAAGCTGTTGCGGCGCCCGATCGTGTTCGATCTCGACGACGCGGTCTGGGTGCCCTACGCGTCGCCGACCTATGGCGCGCTGCTCAGCCGCCTGCTCAAGGCGCCCGGGAAGACGCGCTTCTCGCTCGGCGCCTCGGCCGAGATCATCGCCGGCAACCCCTACGTCGCCGAGTACGCGCACCGCTTCAACGACCACGTCACCGTGATCCCGACAGTCGTCGACACCGAGCAGTTTCGTCCGGTGCCGCGACCGCCGCGCGAGCGCCTCCATGTCGGGTGGATCGGCACGCACTCGTCGCTGCAGTATCTCGTCGCGATCCTCCCCGCGCTCCGCGCCGTACACGCCCGCCGTCCGTTTCGCCTCGTCGTCTCGGGCGGCACGCCGCCGGACACGCATGGCCTCGACGTGGAGCATCGCCCCTGGCGCCTCGAGAACGAGGCGTCTGACTTCGCGTCGCTCGACGTCGGGCTCTACCCGCTCGTCGAGGACTCGTGGTCGCTCGGCAAGTCGGGCTTCAAGGCGGTGCAGTACATGGCCTGCGGTGTGCCCTGCATCGCCTCGCCAGTTGGCGTCACGCACGACATGATCCGCCCGGGCGACAACGGCCTGCTCGCCACCAGCCACGAGGACTGGGTCAAGCACCTTGACCATCTGCTCGCGAGCGCCGACGAGCGGGCTCGGCTCGCCAAGGCGGGGCGCGCGGACGCGGTGGCGCGCTACTCGCTTGCGTCGCAAGCGCCACGCTTCGTCGAGGTCGTCGAGCGCGCAATTCGTCGCGAAGCGCGCTAGGCTACGCGCATGAAGATTTCGCAGCTCGCGCGCCTGGCGACGCATGCGGCGTTGGCGGTGCTGCCGTCGGCGATCAAGCGGCCGATCTACAATCGCGTGTTTGGCTTTCGCATCGCGCCGACCGCCAAGATCGGGCTGTCGATCCTCGACGTGGACCACCTGGAGATGGAGGACGGCGCCAAGATCGGGCACGGCAACCTCCTGCATCGCACTGAGCACGTCCACCTCGGGCGCGGCGCCGAGATCGGCTACGGCAACCTGGTGCGCGGCGGCGCGGCGGTCGAGCTCGACGAGTACTCGACGGTGTTGCGCTTCAACGTCCTCAACTCGATCCCCGACAACGACTGCCAGGGCAGCCCCGATCCGCGCCTCGTCCTCGGCAAGGGCGCGTACGTCGTCTCGGGCCATCGGCTCGACTTCACCGACCGGATCACGCTCGGCAAGAACGTCATCGTCGCCGGTCGCAACTCGAGTTTCTGGACCCACAACCGGCAGGAGACACGGCCGATCGAGATCGGCGACTTCTCGTACGTTGGCTCCGAGGTGCGCATCGCGCCGGGGGCGCGGCTCGGCGATGAGTCGATCCTCGGCATGGGCGCGGTGCTCGCCGGGCAGCTCGACGGCGGCAAGGTCTCAGGTGGCGTGCCCGCCAAGCCGATCCGCGAGGTGACGAGCGCCGAGAAGCAGACGCTCCATCGGCCGAGTCGCAAGGACGTCCCGCCCGGCACGCTCGACGACTGAGCGGCATGGCGCGGGTCGTCTATATCTCCTACGACGGCATGGCCGAGCAGCTCGGCCAATCGCAGGTCTTGCCGTACGTGCGTGGGCTCGGCAAGCGCGGCCACCAGATCGAGCTCTTGTCCTTCGAGAAGCCGCCCGAGCCGCTGGTGTTTCGGCGCCCGATCGCGGAGGGCGTGCGCTGGACGAGCCTGCGTTATCACCGCACACCGACGGTGCCCGCGACCTCCTTCGACCTCGTGCAGGGGCAGGCGACCCTCGCGCTCCTCGATGCGCTGGCCGGCGGAGTCGACCTACTGCACGTTCGCTCGTACGTGCCGTGCTTGATGGCCCTCGCGTGGAGCAAGCTGCGGCGCGTGCCGCTGCTCTTCGACACGCGCGGCACCTGGCCCGATCAGAAGGTCGCGGCCGGCACGTGGTCGTCGACGGGACGACTGTATCGCGGCACCAAGCGCGTCGAGCGGACGCTCTACGCGCGCGCCGACTACATCACCGTGCTGACCAACGCGTACGCCGAGTACCTGCGGCGCGACTATCCGCACGCCGCCGAGGTGCGCGCGCCGATCGCCGTGATCCCGACGTGCGTCGACCTCGACACCTTCTCGGTCGAAGGGCCAGCGACGCTGCGTGACGAGACCTGTCGAACGCTCGTCTATGTCGGCTCGCTAGGCGGCGTCTACCTCGACGAGGCGATCGGGCGCTTCTACCTCGCGTTTCGCCGGCGGGTCGGAAAGGCGCGGCTGCTCGTCGTGTCCAAGCAAGCGCCGACCGCGATCGCGGCCGTGCTTGGGGATGCCGCCGGGGAGCTCGTGCATCGCGGCGCGCGCCACGACGAGGTGCCGGGTTATCTGCGCTCCGCCGACGCAGCGGTGAGCCTGATCGGCGAGGGCTTCGGCTTTCTTGGCAGCGCGCCGACCAAGCTCGGCGAGATGCTCGCGTGCGGGCTGCCCGTGGCGGCCACCCCGCTCGGTGATGTGGTCAATCTACTTGACCAGTCGGGCGCGGGCGTCGTCGTGCGCGACGTCGGCCAGGCGGGGATCGAGGCCGCGGCCGAGGAGCTGGTGCGCCTGATGAACGAGCGCACGACCCGCGCGACCGCGCGACGCCTCGCCGAGCGCTGGTTCAGCCTCGCGCGCGCGGTCGATGCCTACGACGAGATCTATCA
>CAZPEY010000222.1:0-9409 GCA_964585665.1 uncultured Polyangiaceae bacterium
CGCCGCACCTCCGCCTGCGGCTCCGCCGCGCGCTGCCGGCGAGCTGGCGCCGCTGCCGCCGGCCGGGCCGCTCCAACCCGCCGCCGCGGCGATGGTCGCTGCCGCCGAGCAGGCGTATCGGAGCGGGGACTTCGCGCGGGCGCACGCCAGCTACGCCGAGGCGCACCGGCAGAGCGCGGACGTCCACCTGCTGTTCGACCTCGCGCTCTGCTACATCAAGCTCGGGCGCAACGGCGACGGGCTCAAGTACCTCCAGCTCTACCTCGATCGCGCGCCCTCGGCCCCCAACCGGCCAGTCGCCGAGCAGAAGATCGCCGAGCTGCGCCGCCTCCTCGGCGACGACGACTAGGCTATGCGAGCCGGGCGAGGAGCCCGGCCCGGACGGTCGGCCACTCCTCGTCGAGGATGCTGTAGTAGACGGTGTCGCGGATGTACCCGTCGCCGAGCACCATGTGCTTTCTGAACACGCCCTCCCGCTTGGCGCCGAGCTTCTCGATGCCCCGCTGGGACGGCAGGTTGCGGAGGTCGCACTTGAGCTCGGTGCGCACGCAGCCGAGGCGCTCGAAGGAGTGGCTGAGCAAGAGCAGCTTGCACGCCGGGTTGACGTGCGTGCCGCGCCCGCGCGCCACGTACCAGGTGCCGCCGATCTCGACGCGCCGGTGCGGCTCGGCGAGGTTGAGGTAACGGGTCGAGCCGACCAGGGTGCCGGAGCGCTGATCGCGCACCGCGAAGATCACCTCGCGCCCGCTCTGCGCCACGGGCAGGGCGGCGGCGAACCAGAGGTCGAGCCAGCGCGCGAACGGGCCGCCGTCGGCGTCCATCGGCGCGAAGCGCCAGACGCTCTCGTCGGCGTGCGCCTCGGCGTCGAGCGCGTGCAGCTCGCCGTGGTGCTGGAGGCCAAGCGGCTCCAGGCGGACGTGTTCATTTTCGAGGAGGACAGGCGTGCACCACATCAACCGAGCTCCACGGGCAGCGGGTGAGGATCGAACAGCGACGAGGCCTCGCAGACGAAGCGCGCCCCGGGCCGATCGGGCGTGAGGCGCACGACGCGCGTCTCCCCGGGGCGGAGCACGAAGTAGTTGTCCGCCGGGGTCCACAGCGCGGCGCGCAGCGCGACCGCGGCACGCCAGCTCCGCGAGCTCAGCTCGACGAGCACCGCGGCGCCCTCGGCTTGGTCGGCTGCGGTGGCGCGCGCCGAGAGGTCGCGCTCGTGGGCGCGGGCGTGCGGCAGCGGCAGGCGCCACCAGACGGCGCGTGGCGCCTGCACGGGCACAGGGGGCGCCGTCGCGTCCGGGGCGGGCGTGGTCGTCGCCTCGGCGAGTACGAGGTCGTGGCCGGGCGGACCGAAGCGGAACGCGTACGCCGCGTCGAAGAAGCGCCCGAACAGCGCCTCGACGTCGAAGCTGAGCGCGCCGCGGGGCGGGCACTCGAAGGCGCGCTCGACGGTGTCGAGGGTCGTCGCCGGTAGCCGCCCGAGCTCGAGGCGCAGCGTGCCGGCCCACGGTTGGTCAAGATCGTTGACGACGTGCACCCTGAGGCCGTTCTGGCCCTCGTCGACGAGCAGCACGGTGCGCGGCTGCAGGGCGCGCCGCGCGTAGGAGTAGACCGACTTCCGGCGCCCGTCGGCGTCGACGAGGCCGAGGCCGGCGCCGCGCTGCAGATCGCGCAGGTACCAGACGAGGGCGCCGCGGCACGACGAGCCCGGCCGACGCCACTCGCCGAGCGTTCGCTCGATCACCTCGCCGGTCGCGACCCGGCCGAGCTCGAGGTAGCGGTCCGGATCGGCGTAGCGCAGCGCCGCTGGATCGAGGTCGAACAGCGCGCCGACGTAATGATCGCGCACGTCGTCGAAGTCCCAGCCGACGCCGAGATCGCGTGGCACCCCCTGCTTCCAGCGCGGATGGTGCGGCGCCACCTCGCCGGGGCCGAGCAGCGCTTCGAGGGTCGCAGGCTCGGGCACATTGGCGAAGGCCAGACACTCGGCGGCGAAGCGGACCTGGGCGAGGCGCGCGTCGCCGAGCGGCCGCAGGTAGGCGCCGACGCCGTAGTAGTGGCCCACCCCCTCATCGACGACGAAGGGGCGCGGACCGCCGCTGGGCGTTGACGGCAGGTAGGGCACGTCGGCGCGGAGGCGCGCGCACAAGGCCGGCAGGCGCTCGTCGAAGATCGCGCTCCGCTGCGCCTCGGGCGGCAGGCCCATCATCGCCGCCTGCTGCGCGACCTCGGAGCCGCCGCACAGCACGGCCAGGCTGGGGCTCGCGGCGAGGTCGCTGAGCAGCTCCTCGACCTCGGCGTCGATCTCGGCGTTGAGCGCGGCGTCGCCCGTCGGGTAGTCGAGGTTGGCGAAGGCGAAGTCCTGCCAGACGAGGAGGCCGCGGGCCGCGCAGGCGCGATGAAAGTACGGCGACTCGTAGCCGATCGTGCCAGACAGCCGCACGAGGTTCATGCCCGCGTCGACGAGGTCGTCGAGGGCGCGATCGATCGCCGGCGGACTCGACAGGAACCGGCGCGGCTCGGGGGGCATCCAGCTCGCGCCGCGCGCGAAGATCCCGACGCCGTTGCACACCAGGCCGAAGCCCCTGCCGTCCGGGCCGCGGTCGATCGTCAGCGTGCGAAACCCGACCGGGGCCAGCGGGTGCTCCTGTCCGTCGTGACGGATCGTCGCCGAGTAGAGGGATGGCGTGCCGTGGGTGTGCGGCCACCAGCGCCGCGGCTGCGGTATGCGTAGGCTCGCCTTGCCCTCGACGATCGGCGCAGCGACGTCGCCGATCTGCAGCGTCGCGTCGGGCAGCGCACCGCGGAGCGCGAGCTCGACCACGCCGTCGCCAGCGTCATCGGCTCGGACGACGAACCCCTCGAGGGTGAAGCGCGGCGGTGGCGCGATCGTCACGTCGCCCAGCAGCCCGACCGGCGGCACGGGCGGCGTCCAGCCCGGCATGCGACCGAACAGCGTCGTCCGGACGTAGCGCAGGCTCTGCTGCGGGGTGATGCGCGTCTTCCAGCGCGGGCGCGGGCGCGTCGGCTTCTGCTGCAGCGCTGGTCCGAGCGGCAGGATCCGCACCTCGAGCAGGTTGTCGTCAGCGAGCAGCGACCCGACGTCGAAGCGGGCGCGACGGAACAGGTTCTCGAGTCGGCCGAGCACCCGGCCGTTGAGCGTCACCTCGGCGAGCGTGCCGATGTTGGGGAGACACAGCTCGGTGTGCTCGGCGGGCGGGCGCGGGAAGCGGCAGCGGTAGAGGAAGCCGAGCTCGTCGAGGTCGGCGCCGGGCGGCAGGCCGAGCGCGTGGGCGAGCGCAGCGATCGGCTGCGGATGCTCGGTGGGGAACGAGGGTGCGCCGGCGTCCTCGTGGCCGGCGCCGCGGTCGACACAGATCTCCCAGCCCGCCAGGCGGGTGCTCGGAGTGATCGTCAAGCCGCTTGACGAATCGCTCATGCCGCTGGCGCGAGCAGGCCGCGCAGCTCGTCGCGCAGCGTCGTCCAGGCCGCGACCAGCTCGGCGAGCTGCGCCGCCGGATCGTAGGCGCGCTTGCCGGCGATGGCGCGCGCCAGCTTGAACTGGATCCCCTTCGGACCGGTCGCCAGAGTCTCGGCGGCTGCCTTCGCGCGGTCGATCGACAGACCCGCGCGCGGTCCGAGCCAGGCGAGGTAGTCGCGCAGCAGCTCGTAGTTCGCCCCGGCCTGGCGCAGCGTCGCGAACGAGTAGGCGTGAAAGCCCGGCATGTCGTGCTCGCGCACCCAGCCGAGATCGGTCGGGAAGCGCGCCGCGTAGCGCTCGAACGGGTTGCTCTCGGGCATGAGCCCGACGTGCTTGCGCAGCAGCTCGAGCGAGCGCCGTACCAGCTCCGGTTCGTCGCAGCGGCGCATGCGCTCCTTGCGCACGACCTCGACGTAGGGCGGCAGGTGGCTCGCGTCGAAGCGGCTCTTGTCGAGGCGGAACACGCCGTCGAAGTCGGCGCCGGCGAGCTCGTAGTAGCCGGCGTTGTGAAAGTACCCGAGGCGCTTCTGCTCGACGTCGAGCAGGTTGACCGCCACCGACGTCTTGACGTGCGCCTGCTGGTACGCGGTGCCGGCCGTGTCGGGCAGGTAGAACGAGTCGAGCTCGACGACGACCGGCCGCCCGAGCTCGAGCTCGCTCCGGGTGTGGCGCAAGAGGTCATCCCAGATGTTGAGCTCGAAGACGTAGGCGTCGTAGAGCCGCTCGAGATCGGCGAACGGAAACTTGAAGAAGGTGAACTGATCGCCCTCGAGATCGAGCGCGACGGTGAACGGCATCGCCGCGAGCGGCTCGTAGCCGTGCGCCCAGAGGAGCTCGATCCACAGATCGACGAAGCAGTTGGTCTCGGTCCAGCTCCGCTCGCCCTGGTGCACCGGGTGCGGCGTGTAGCGCTTGGGGTCGAGGTCGAGCAGCCGGATCATCGCGGCTACAGCCCCATCGCGCCGCGCACCGACGCCGGCCAGGCGGCCGGGTCCCAGCCGTGGTGGCGGAACATCGCGATCGCGATGCGCTCCATGCCAAAGCCGATGCAGCTCGTGTGCGCGTAGCTGCCGTCGGCGAGCTTGATGTCGAAGAGGTGCGCGAAGTGATCCTGGTGGTAGTTGAGCGACACCACCGCGGTCGGGTGCTCGTCGCTGTGGATCGAGACGAGCAGCTCGAACTTGAGCGCCAGGTCGCGCTGGTTCTGCGCCAGCACCTTGCCGGTCCGGCCGAAGAACGGATCGTTGGCGACCTCGGCGCGACAGTCGAGGCCGAGGCTGCGCAGCACGCCCTGGCTGCGCTCGAACCAGGTGTCGCGCCAGACCTTGACCTCCTCGGGCGAGCCGAACCGGATGTGCTCGTGCATGCGGAACATCTGCATGCGCGCCGGATCGCGCGACGGCTCGTGGCGGAAGCAGTAGGACAGCACGTCGACGATCTTGCCGCCCGCGGGCAGCGTGCCGGTCATCGTCGGGTACACCGGGTAGCACGCGGCCGGCTTCAAGACGACCTCGGAGGCCTTGAGATCGGTCGTCCAGTCCTCGCCCGCCTCGAACTTGCGCAGCAGCTCGCGGTGGTCTTTGTCGCCGCCCGCGAAGCAGTGGATGATCCCCATGAGCTGCGGGAAGGACTTGATGTACTCGACCTTCTCGAAGTTCTTGCGGACGATGATCGGCGGGAAGCGCAGCACCTCGGCGCCGTCGCTGGCCGAGGACGCGCGGAAGGCGTGATCGATGCCCTCGATCACCCCCTCGAAGGTCGCCGAGCGGCCGTAGAGACCGTCGACGCCGGTCGGGATGAGGATGCGGCGCGAGACGAGCTCGTGGTTGAGCTGCTCGTAGAGCGTTTCGATCGGGGTCGACATGACTACTCCTCGCGCGCCATCAGGTGGAGCTGCGAATTGGCCAGCAGGATGCGATCGTTGTTGATCATCAGCGCCGCGCCGTGCGCGTCGCGCAGGTGGCGCCCGAGGGGGAACTTGCTGTCGCTCTTGTAGCCGGCGATGCCGCAGATGCGGAGCGCCTGGGTCACGAGGTCGGTGACCGCCTCGGAGGCGGTGAGCTTGACGTTGTTCATGCGGATGGCAAAGCTCGGCGAGGAGAGCGCCTCGCGATCGTCGAGCTTGCTCTCGTACTCGGTGACGCCGGCCGCGATCGTGGCGCGCATGCGGTTGTGGGCCTCGCCGAGCTCGGCGAGGCGGAGCGCCGACGGCGGCGGCGTGCCAGGCTTCTTGCGCGCCTCGGCGCGGACGAAGGCGCGCGCCAGGTTCACCGCGTCGGTGGCGATGCCGAGCCACAGCGACGACCAGAGCAGGTGCGAGGTCGGGTGCATCGTCTGCTGCGAGATCTCGGCATACGGCTGCGGCAGGATGTGATCGACGGGGCCGCTGCCCTCGAGCACGAAGCCGAGCGAGCAGGTGCCGCGCATCCCGAGCGTGTCCCAGGTGTGGGTCTGCGTCAGCTTGGTGCTCGCCTTGCGGCTGATCAGGATGACCTGATCGCTCGTCGCCGCGTCGGGGTTGCGGCGCGCGGTCACCAGGATGTCGTCGGTCTCGTTGCCGTACGAGATCACGGGCGCCCGCTTGGTGATCGTGAAGCGATCGCCGCTCGCCTCGACGGCGCAGGTGCTCGAGCGCACGTCGCCGCCGATGCCCTCCTCGGTCGTGGCGCTGCCGAGGAGGAGCTGCTTGTCGCAGAGCTCGCGCAGGTACGACTCGAGCGCCGGCGACGAGTGGCGCACCACGCAGACCGCCTGGATCTGGTGCATCGCGAAGATCATCGCCGTCGAGCCGCAGTACTGGCCGAGCGTGTGGCAGATCGCCGAGAGATCCGCGAAGGTGCAGCCGCCGCCGCCGAGCGCCTTGGGCACGTACAGCGACAGCAGGCGATGCTCGCGGAAGGCCGCGAACGCCTCGTGCGGGAAGCGCGCCTTCTGATCGACGTCCCCGGCCGCGGGCGCGACGACCTCGCGTCCGAGGCGATGCGCCAGGTCGAGGAGCCGCTCGCGATCGGGGGAGGCGGGCAGGCCGATCACGACTGCGCTCCGAGCTCGGGCTTGAGCTCCGAGACCGCCTGGAAGATCGACTTGACGCTCTCGAACAGGCGGCGGCGCAGCATCCGCTCGGGGAACTCGATCTCGAAGTGGTCCTCGATGGCGAGCATCAGGTTGACGGTGGCGTGCGACGTGAGGCCGGCCTGGTAGAGGTCGGCCTCATCGGCGAGCGTGTCGATGTCGACGGCCAGGCGCGCGTGCTCCCGGACGATCTTGCGGATGTCTTTGACGGCGGTCATGAGCCCGTCATCTTACCCCCTCGCCAGGCGCGCCGGAAAGAGG
Organism: uncultured Polyangiaceae bacterium; assembly: GCA_964585665.1. Classification (GTDB taxonomy): domain Bacteria; phylum Myxococcota_A; class Polyangia; order Palsa-1104; family Palsa-1104; genus CAZPEY01. The sequence continues at coordinate 6,809 of CAZPEY010000222.1, forward strand.
ATCTACAGCGCGCTTCCCTCCCCAGGTGGTCAGCGGCGGAGGTAGGCGATGGCGAGCGCGCAGAGCAACGCGAACAGGGGCAGGCCGAGCACCGCGACGCCGAAGACGCGGTACCGATCGCGGTCGGTGAGGCGGAGCTCGTAGCGCTCGGGCGTGCGGGCGCCGATCTGGATGCGCGGCGCAGAGTCGACCAGCCAGCCGAGGCTGGACAGGAACAGGTCGCGGTGGGCCGTCGAGAGCTGGCGGTTGAGGATCTGCTCGACGCTGCCCCAGACGACGAGGCGGGCCCCTTTTCCGGTGCCTTCGGTGCGCTCGATGGCGAGGCCGAGCGGCAGTGGGCCGGGAAGATCGCGGGCTGGATCTGCGACCAGCCCCGCGCCGGCGGCGACCAGCGCCTCGGGGCGGGTCAGGCCGAAGCCGCGCTCCGTCGAGAGGATGATCGGCGCGAGCGCGATCCCCGGTCGAGGCCGGCCGACGACCGGGCGTACGTCGGCCCAGATCGTCCGGCGCCCGACGAGCCCGCGAGCGATCGGGTGGTCGCGGTAGCCGTCGGTGACGACGAACCCGAGGGCGTTGCCGGGCAGGCGCGGCTCATCGACCAGCACCGCCTGCGGCAGCTCGGCGCCCCAGGCGGCCAGCGTCTCTTCGAGCCCGAGGGGGAAGAAGCGCAGCGCCTTCTCGTCGAGCGTCGGGCCGAGGAGCACCAGGACCTTGCGGCCCGCCTCGAGCTGGCGCGAGATCGCCTCGGCGAAGCGGGCGTCGACGCGCTCGCTCGGGCCGAGCAAGACGAGCACGTCGCAGCGCTCGTCGGGGAGCGCGCCGTGCTCGAGGGTGCGCACCTCATAGTGATCGCGGACCAGCGCCTCCTTGAGATCGGCGGCGCCGCCGACCTCGTAGGCATGGAGGCTCGCCTCGCCGTGCCCCTCGGTGAGCTCGAGGAGCGCCTTGACGATCGACTGCTCGGCGAAGAACGAGCGCAGCCGCGGGCCGCTCGGCTGCCCCCAGTCGAGCTCGCCGAGATCGCGCTGCACGAGGAACTTCGAGCGACCGCCGACGTCGAGGACGATGGCGCCGTCGGCGAGATCTTGGGCCGAGACGCCATAGCGCGCCGCGACCTTGCGCAGCCGCTCCGGATCCCGATCGAGATCGGGCAGCTCGACCTCGACCTTGGGTGACACGGCGGCCAGTCGGGCGCAGAGCTCACGGACGTAGGGATAAAGGAGGCTCTTGTCCTCGCCGCGCGGGACCAGGAAGACAAGGATCTTGACCGGTTTTTCGAGGCCGCGCAGCAGCTCCTCGGTGCGTGGCGACAGCGCGAAGACCTGGGTCGGCGTCAGATCCCAGCGTCGGTAGTGGCGCGCGGCCAGCAGGTTCGCACCGACGAGGATCGCGGCGAGCAGCAGCACCTCGGTGAGGCGGCGGCGGCGGGATGGCAAGGGGGAGGCCGCGGCCATCAGGCGGCTCGCCTCGTCTCGAGCAGGCGCGTGGCGCCGAACAGCGCCAAGACCACCAGCGACAGGTGCAGGACGATGGCGCGGCTGTCGACGACGCCGCGGCCAAAGTCCTCCATGTGACGAAACCAGTTGCAGTAGCCGAGCAGCTCGCCGAGCGGACCGGTGCGCACGACGACATCGGAGAGGGCGCCACCGAGGAGCAAGAGCGACAGCAGCCCGAAGGCGAGCAGGGTAGCCAGGAGCTGGCTGCGCACCGTGATCGTGCCGACCAGCGCCAGCGCGATCGCGCTCGCGCCGATGAGGAACGTCCCGCCGTAGCCCGCGAGCACGGGCAACAGCGAGGGGGCGCGGCCCTCGGCGGCGATCGAGCGCAAGAGCACGAGGTAGATCGTGGTCGGCAGCCAGAAGGAGACGTAGAGCCCGAGCCCGCCCAGGAACTTGCCGAGCACGACCTGCCACTCGTCGAGCGGCAGCGTCATCAGGAGCTCGATCGAGCCGCGCTGGCGCTCCTCTGCAAACAGCCGCATGCCGACGAGCGACGTGACGACCAGGACGTTGAGCCAGTAGAGGAAGGTGCCGCCGAAGAAGAGGCCGAGCACCGAGCCGTCGGTCTCGCCGCGCACCGCCAGCACCTCGACGAGCAGCCAGAACGAGTAGCCGAGGAGCAGCAGGAACACCGCCAGCACGACCAGGGTGACGGGGGAGTAGACGTAGCCGAGCCACTCGCGGCGGGCCAGGTGGTAGACGCTCCTCACTGTGTCCTCACGGGCGCGCTCCGTCGGTGGTGAGCTGCGCGAAGAGCGCCTCGAGCCCGCCGCCGCCGAGGGCGAAGAGCTGGCCATGCTGGGTGGCGAGCGCCGCGCACGCGGGCCGAACGTCGCGATCGGCCGAGATGCGCAGGCGCTCGCGCGCGGCGTCTCGGTGCAGCACGACCACCTCGATCACGCCCTCGATCTGCAGCAGGCGATCGACGAGCGAGTCGGCCGCGGTGGCCTCGAGCACGAAGTGGCGACCCTGCTGCAGGAGCTCGGCCGTGGTGCCGCTCGCGACGACGCGGCCGCTCTGCAGCACGCACAGACGGTGGGCGATCGTCTCGACCTCGGAGAGGATGTGGGTCGAGAAGATCACCGCGCTGTGGGCGGCGAGG
>CAZPEY010000223.1:0-7559 GCA_964585665.1 uncultured Polyangiaceae bacterium
TGCGGCGGCACCGGGAAGTTCGGCTGCACCAGCTTGATGGCGGAGAGGAAGGCGATGCCGAGCTCGGTGTTGGTCTGCGTCGTGCGACGGATGTAGTGCTCGGGCCGCAGCATCGTCAGGTAGCTGCCGATCTGGTACGCGAGCTCCTTGTCCGAGCGCCCCTGCAGCAGCTCCGCACCGACGACGATCGACGGGATGAGCTGGCCCTTCTCGCGCGTGTTGGCGAGCTGCATGCCACCCGGCTGATCCGAGCGGAAGTAGACCTCGGGCATCTGCACGCCCAGCACGCTGGCGACGTAGACGAAGACCTTGGAGAACATCACCTGGTCGTTCAGCATGTCGCGCTTCTCTTTGCGCTTGAGGCCGAACTGCTTGTGCTCGCCGGACTTCATCAGGCCGACCGCCTGCCACACGGCGCCCAGGATGGCACCGACGTAGCGATCTTCGTCGGCGTGGAAGACGTTCTTCACCCACATCTCGTCGGTGATTCGCCCCTTGCTGCGCTGGAACCCCTTGGGCTTGTACTGCTCGTAGAACTGCATCTCGTCGGCATCGGCGCGCTGCAGGAAGGCGAGCGCCGCGCAGACGTTCCACGCGCGATCGTACTTGCGCGTGTCCATGAAGATCCGCCGCAACGCCTTGTAGCTGTCGACGCGGAACGGATCCTTGCGGATGAGCAGCATGTTCTCGGCGATCGCCTTGTCGGCGAAGTCCGGTCCCGACACCGCGTAGAGCTCGGCGAGGATCTCGTGCCGACCGAGGTTGTCCGGATCGAGCTGCGTCGCCACCTCGAATGCCTGGATCGCCGCGCCGAACTCCTTGAGGCGCGAGCGATAGATCTCACCGAGCGCGTGCCACAGCGCGATCTTGATCGGCTCGAGGCCCTGCGCTGGCATGCGCTTTAGCATCTTGCGGTAGTTGCGCTCCTGCAGCTTGAAGTCGCGCTTGTTGGTGCAGATCTTCTCGAGCGCCTCGAACGCCTTCAGGTACTCCTGCACGCTGACGTCGGAGAGCCGGTCCGGATTCGAGAAGTACGCGTCGAGCGCCAGGTTGAAGGCCTCGACTGCGTCGTCGAGGCTCTTGAGCTCGTCGCGCTGGATGCGCGCGGCGGCGTGGTAGTACTTGCCCTTGCGGACGTTGTCCTTCTCCATCTCGGCGAGGCGCACGACGATCCGAATCGCGTCCTTCCACTGCTTCGTGTCCGAGTAGAGATCGATCAGCTTGTGCAGCAGCGTGTAGTCGCTCGGGCGAATCTGATCGGCCTCGACGAGCGCCGCGATCGCCTTCTGCGGGTTCTGGAGCTTGGTGCGATAGATCTCCGAGATCTCGTCGAGGACCTTGAACTTCTCGGCGTCGTCTCCGTAGTCGACCAGCGCTCGCTTGGCGTGGACGACCGCCTCCCAATCGCCAGCCTGCACCTGCAGATCGATGACGGCGTTGAGCGTCGGGCGGTGTCCCGCGTCGAGCTCGAGCGCCTTCTCGAACATGTTGAGCGCCTTCTTCTTCTCGCCCTGCTTGACCTTGATATTGCCGAGGCGGAAGAAGATCTCGACGATCTCGCTCTGCTTCTGCGCGTCGCGGTGGTGGACGAGGATCGTCTGGTAGATCTTGAACGCGCCCTCCCAGTCCTCCATGCGGTACAGGAGGTCGGCGCGGCCGATCAGCGTCGGTAGGTGCGTCGAGTCGAGGTCGTAGGCCTGCTTGTAGAACTTGAGCGCCTTGTCGTTGTTCTTGAGCTCGTCGGCGGTGCGCGCCAGCTTGAAGTACAGGCCGGAGGCGTCGCGCGCGTCCTTCTTGTCGAGCTTGCGCACCAACATGTCGAGGATCGGTTCGAGCTCGGCCCAGCGCCCGCGCTGGAAGTAGAGCTCCGAGAGCGGCTCGCCGGCTTCCACGTGCTCGGGATCGAGCGCGATGACCTTGGCGTAGAGCTCGACCGCCGCCTCTTCGTTCTCGAGCTTGTCGCGGTAGACCTTGCCCGCCTCGTACAACAGCTTCGCCTTCTCGAGCGGGCTCTGCAGGTACGGCTCGGCGCGCACCATCATCTGCGCCGCCTTGAGCCAGTCGGCGCGTCGCTGGTACAGCGAGATCAGCGACTGCATCGCCGGCACGTACGTCGGATCGAGCGCCAGCGCGTTGACGTAGTACGCCTCGGCCGTCTCGGGCTCGCCGATGCGCGACTCGTAGATCACACCGATGCGCTGGTTGAGCTCGACGCGCGTCCGCGCGTCCTCCGAGACCTCGATGAGGCGCGCCGCCGCGTCGATCGACCGATCCCACGACTCGATGCGTTCATAGAGGCGTGAGAGGGCCGCGAGCGCGTAGGCGTTCTGCGGATCGAAGGAGAGGATGTCGTTGTACGACTCGATCGCGCGATCGTAGTCCTTGATGTCCTCCTCGTAGACCTGACCCATGCGGGCGTACAGGTCGACGCGGACGTTCGGATCGACGACGGCGTTGATGTGCCGCCGCAGCGTCTCGACCAGCTCGTGCGGACGGTTGGCCTGACGATAGAGGCGCTCGAGCGACTCGTAGGTCGCCTCGTGCCGATCGTCGATGAGCAGCACCTTCTCGTACGCTTCACACGCCTTGTCGATGCGTCGGAAGTGCTCTTCCCACGCCGCGGCCTGGCGCTCGTGCAGCGAGATCCGCTCGGCCGGCACCTGCACCACGTCGAGCTCCTGATCGAGCACATCGAGGTACGACTCCATCTGGCCGGTCTTCTCGTAGAGCCGCTCGAGCGCGCGCAGCGCCTCGAGGTTCTGGCCCTGCAGCGTCAGTACCTCGCGGAACGACGCGATCGCCGAGGTCGCGTCCCCGAGGCGCGTCTCGAAGTAGTTGCCGATCTGCAGCCGGACGGGCACCACCTCGTCGGGGTTCTCGAGGAGCGCCGCCTTCCGCGACAGCACGTCGATGAGCTCGGGCCACTGCTGGAACTGATAGTAGAGCCGCTCGAGCGCCGACAGCGCGCGGACGCTCGTCGGATCGGCGTTGAGCGCCAGTCGATACGAGTCCGCGGCGCGCATCGGCTCCTGCAGCGGACCTTCGAACAGCTCGGCCATCTGCAGGTGCAGCTCGACGCGCTTCTCCGGCTCGGTCTCGAGATCGGCGCGGCGCGCCAGCGTTGTGCCGAGATCCTGCCACTTCTGCGTCCGGCGGTAGAAGTCGCCGATCGTCGCCAGGGCATCGAGGTGCTTCTCATCGAGCGTCAGCGCCTGCTGCACCGAGGCGATCGCGTACTCGACGTGGCCGAGGTGCTCGCCGTACCAGCGACCGATCTTGACCCACAGATCGGCGGCGGTCTTCTTGTCCGGGATGGTCTGGACGACCTGCGTGTACTCGGCGAGCAGCTCGCTCCACTTGTTGGTCTCGGTGGCGAGACGCTCGATCTCCTGGGACACCGCCAGGTCCGCGTAGTTCTCGCGGAAGGCAGCCTGGAGGACGACGAACGCGCCCTCCTTGTCGCCCATCTCCTGCTCGTAGACCTGCGCGACCGACTTGAAGATCGCGACCCGATCGGTGGCGAGCTCGGTGAAGTCGACGCGCTGGAGCAGGAGCTCGATGAGCCGCTCCCACCGCCCCTGCACGCGCAGGAGCTTCTCGAGGGCCTGCGACGCGCCGAGGTTGGTCGGCTGCGCCGCGATGACCCGCTCGTACACCTCGATGGCGCGCTCGAGATCACCGACCTTCTCCTCCCAGATCCCGGCGGCCTGCTGCAGCACCTCGACCTGCGAGTCGACGTCGGGCAGGAAGCGCGCCTTGCGCTCGAGGACGTCGATGCACTCCTCCCAGCGCGCCTCTTGCGTGAACAGCGCCTCGAGCGCCGCGAGCGCCCGGAAGTCTCCGTCGGAGAGCAGCAAGACGCGCTGCCAGGCGTCGATCGCCGGCTGCGGCCGCTGCAGCACCTCGCCCTCGATCTTGCCGAGCTCGGCGTACAGCTCCGTCAGCTCACGGTCGTCGATGTCGGCCGTCTGGCCGATCTCGATGATCCGATGCAGCGTGTCGACGAGGTCCTCGTGCGCCTCGAGCTTGCGGTAGATCGCCGCGAGCGCCTTGAGCGCCTCGAGATCCCCGGCGTCGATGTCGAGCACGTTGCGCCACGCTTCGAGCGCCCGCTCATCGCTGCCGAGCTTGGTGCCGAAGATGATGCCCATCTGCTTGTGCAGCGGGATCCGCTCCGGCGGCTCGACGGTGATGCGGACGATGCGCTCGAGGGTGTCGACCAGCTCGTTCCACGCGCCCGCCAGCTCGTGCAGCCGCGCCAGCTCGCGCAGCGCCGTCGGGTCTTCGCTGCGGAAGTCTAGGACCTTGTTCCACAGCTCGATGGACTTCTTGCGATCGGCAAGCCCGTCGGAGGCGATCTTCGCCATCCGCATGTAGCACTCGGCCGAGCCGTCGTCGCCGTCGACGACGTCGATCATCTTCTCGTAGACCGAGAACAGCTCGGCCCAGCGACGGCCCCGGAAGTAGACGGCCTCCAAGCACTCGAGCGCCTGGCTGTTGCGCGAGTCGATGTCGAGGATGGCGCGGTAGGCCGCGACCGCCTTGTCCGGCTCATCGAGCGCCTCGGAGTACACCGAGCCCAAGCGGAACTGCAGGTCGATGAGATCGTCGGTGATCGAGGTGATGCCGATGCGCCGATGGAGAATGCCGGCCAGCTCGCCGAAGAGCCCGGCGTTCTGGTAGATGCGATCGAGCGCCTCGAGCGCCGTCGCCTCCTTGGCATCGAGCTGCAGCGCCGCGAGATAGGCCTCCTCGGCTTGCTCGAGCTGTCCGAGCTCGAACTCGTGCACGCGCGCGGCGCGCAGGTAGATCGCCAGGCGAACCGGCGTCTCCTTCTGCTCGGCGAGGATCTGGTTGTAGACCTCGATGAGCGCCGGCCACGAACCGGTCTCTCCGGCGAGGCGCTCCACCTCTTCCCCGGCGAGCTGGTTGTTCGGCACCTCGCGCAGGGCGCGCCCAAAGGTGACGAAGGCCTGCACCTTGTCGTCGAGGCGCTGCTCGTGCAGCTCGGCGATTCGCTGCAACATCTGCAGTCGATCGTCGACGACGGTGAGCTTCTCGAGCTGCACCTCGTGGATGCGGACCAGGCGATCCCACTGCTCGGCCGCGCGATACAGCGGCTCCAGGATCGCCGCGATCTCGAGCGGCTTGTGCCCCTCAGCGAACAGCATCTCGAGGGCCGCCAGCGTCGGTCCATGGCCCGGATCGACGTTGAGGATCTCGCGGTACACGTCGATCGCGTTGCCGATGTCGTGCAGGTTCTGTTCGTAGAGCTGACCGAGGCGGAACTGCAGCGCGACGATGTCGGAGTCGGACTGCGCCTGCCGGATCTCGCGCTTCAAGATCTCGGCGAGCTGTGGGTACTGCTGCGTCTGAGCGTAGAGCCGATCGAGCGCTAGCGTCGCCTCGCGGTTCTCTCCGTCGGCGTCGAGCACCCGACGGTGCGTCGCGATCGCCTTCTCGGCCGACTGCAGCTCCTCTTCGTAGACGCGCGCGATGCGCAGCAGCATGTCGACCTGCCGCGACGCCTCCTGCATGCGGGTGAGCTCGGCCTCGTAGATCGCGGCGAGATCCGCCCACGCCGAGGTGATCTGCGCGAGCCGCTCCAGGTGTCCGAGCGTCGACTCGTTCTGCGCGTCCTCCTTGAGGGCGTCCGCGTAGGCGCGGAAGGCGCTCACCGGGTTCTCGAGCTCACGCTCGTAGTACTGGCCCACCCGGTGGAGCAGCTCGACCCGCCGCAGCGGATCGTCGGCGTACTTGCACATCACGAGGAGGACGTCGATCAGCTTCTCCCACTCGCCCGCCACCTCGAAGATCGGCTCGAGCACCTGGGCCGCCAGCACCGCCTCGACGGGGCCGTGGACGATGCCGTCGAGCTGCTTGAGCGTTGGCTCGTGGCCCGCATCGATCGCCAGGACCTCGCGATAGGTCTCGACCGAGCGGGTCAGGTCCTTGAGCTCCTTCTCCCACAGGAGGCCGATGCGGTACTTGAGCGCCGCGACCTCCCCCTGCGAGCTGGCGTGCTCGACCTCGCGCTCCAGGATCTGGAGCAGATCGTACCAGCGACCCGACTGCTGATAGAGGCGATCGAGCGCCTGGATCGCGGTGAGGTCCTCGGGATCGAGGTCTAGGATGCCTTGGTAGGTGTCGATCGCCTTGGCGGTGTCCTTGAGCTCGCGGTCGTAGACCTGGCCGAGGACGAAGAGCATCTGCTTCTTCTCTTCCGGATCGGTCGCCAGCTCCGCCTTCTTGGCGTAGATGTCCTTGAGCGCGTCCCAGCGCTCGAGCCGGATGTAGAGCCGCTCGAGCGAGTCCATCGCGTCGCGATCGTTCTCGTCGAGGGTCAGCACCTTGCGGTAGACACCGATCGCCTGCTCGACGTTCTCGAGCACCTCTTCGTAGATCTGCGCCGCGCGGAAGCAGAGCTGCTTCTTGTCGTCGACGCCGGGCACCATCTCGACCTTGAGCAGCACCACCTCGACGAGCTTGGTGTACGCGTCGGTCTTGAGGTAGATCGCCTCGAGCGCGTTGGCCGCGTCGAGATCCTGCGGCGCGATCTTGAGGACGCGGTGGTACGCGTCGGCCGCGGCGTCGTTGTCCCCGAGCTGCTGCTCGTTGGTGACCGCGACCTTCATCAGCAGCGCGACCTGCAGCTCAGGATCGCGCCCGTCCTTGCCGAGCTGCTCGATGCAGCTCTCGTAGATCTTCACCAGGTCGGCGAAGCAATCGAGCTCTCGTGCCAGACGCTCGATGCGAGTCTGCGTCTCCTCGAGCGCAGGGTCCTCGCGCAGCGCGCGCTCGTAGGTGAGGAAGGCGCGCTTCGAGTCGTCGCCAGCCAGCTCGTACAGCTCGCCGATCTGGTGCAGCAGCTCGATCTTCCGCACCGAGTCGCCAGCGTGGCGCACCATGATCTCGTAGACGTCGACAAGGCGCTGCCACTCGTTGCGCGCCTTGTAGACCGGCTCGAGGATCGTCGCGACCTGCAGCTCATGCTCGGGCCTCTGCACCAGGCGCTCGAGAGCCCCCGCCGCGACCTCGTTCGTCCCGTCGAGATCGAGCACCTGCTTGTAGGTCTCGACCGCGATCGCCACCTCTTTGAGCTCACCTTCGCGCAGCGCCGCCAGGCGCACCAAGAGCTCGACCTGGTGGTGCTTGTCCTCGGTGAGCTGCAGCTGCTGCTGCAGGTTGTCGGCGAGCGCCGCCCACTGCTTCTGCGACAGGTACAGCCGATCGAGGGCCTTGAGCGCCTGCAGGTTGGCGCTGTCGAGCGCCAGCACTTCCTTGTACGTCGAGATCGCCGACTCGACGTTGTGGAGCATCTCCTCCCAGAGATACGCCATGCGGAACAGGATCTGCTCACGCTCCGTCGGATCGAGCGCCAGCTCGACCTTCTTGCGATAGACCTCGAGCAGCTCGGAGAAGCGCTCCTCGCGCGAGTAGAGCTTCTCGAGGGACTCGAGCGCCGTCGCGTCGGCGGGGTTCTCGGTCAGAACGCGCTTGTAGAACTCGACCGCCTTGTCGGTCTTCTGCAGCTTGTCGTCCGCCGCGTCGGCGATCTT
>CAZPEY010000223.1:7659-9404 GCA_964585665.1 uncultured Polyangiaceae bacterium
CGCTTGAGCTGGATCTCGTGCACACCGACGAGCGGTGCCCACTCTTCGAGCTGGTTGTAGATCGGCTCGAGGATCGCCGCCGCTTCCAGCTGAAAGGCTTCGTCGACGAGGCGCTTCTCGATGTTGGCCCGCGCCCCGGCGTGCGTCGGCTCCGCATCGAGGATGAAGCGATACTCGCCGATCGCGCCCTTGACGTCCGAGAGCTTGTCCTCGAGGAGCTGGCCCAACCGGAACTTGAGGCCCAGCGCCGCCTTCTGATTCTCCGGCGGGATCAGCTCGAGCTCGCGCCGGATCGTCTCGGCCAGCTCCTTCCACTTGCCGATGCCGAGATAGATGCGATCGAGCGCCTCGTACGCCGCCAGCTCCTCGCCGTGCTCGACGAGGATCTTGCGATACGCGTCGACGGCGCGATCTGGATCCTTGAGCTCGTTCTCGAACAGCGCCGCGATCCGGTAGCGGATCTGGCGCTGCTCGTCCCCGTCGCCCGACAGCGACAGCTTCTTGTCGTAGATCTTGAGCAGATCGTTGTAGCGCTGCGTCTTGCCGTAGAGGCGCTCGAGCGCCTCGATCGCCTGCGGGTGATTCTCGTCGAGCGCGAGGATCGCGGTGTTGGTCGCGAGCGCCTGATCGATGTTGTCGAGCTTGGTCTCGTAGACCTCACCGGTCACGAGCAGGAGCGGCAGCCGATCGAGCCCGGTCAGCTTGCCCGCCGCGGTCTCGTACGCCTTGACCAACTCGGGGTAGGCGTTGGTCTCGCCCGCCAGTCGCTCGAGGAGCGGCCGGATCGGATCGTTCTGCGGCTCCTCGGCGAGCATCTGCAGGTACCAGCCGAACGCCGCGGGCTTGTCCTTGATCGGGTTCTCCGACAGCTCGGCGAGGCGCAGCATGCGCTCCTGCCGCTGCGGCAGATCCTTGGTGTGGCGGAGCTGAACCTCGAGGACCGACGCGAGCTTCTTGGGCTCCTTGCCGCCCTCGTAGAGCGGGATCAGCTGCTCGGCCGCTGACAGGTTCTCGGTGTCGAGCGTCAGCACCTTCTCGAAGGCGCGCATGGCTCGATCGGCCTTCTGCAACCGATCGCGGTACAGCTCGGCGATCTTGAGGTTGAGGCCAATCTTGTCCTCGTCCTCGAGATCGGACTGCCGCTCGAGCACGCGGATGAACTCGTCGTACTTGTTCTGCTGCGCGTAGAAGCGCTCGAGCTCGACGTAGTTCTTCTGCGTGAGGTAGAGCTTCTTGAGCGCATCCTGCGCGCGCTTGTTCTCCGGATCGACGTCGAGCAGCGAGCGCCACGCCTTGGTCGCTCGCTCCGGCTCGTTGACCTTGTCGGTGAAGAGCTGGCCGAGCTTGGTGAGGATCGCCGACTTCTTCGCCTTGTCGTCGACCAGCTCGGCCTGCTTCTCGCAAACCTCGGCGAGCTTGTCCCAGTGCTTCTCACGCTCGTAGAGCTTCTCGAGCTCGGACAGCGCCTCGAGGTGGCCCCCATCGACCTCGAGCACCTTCTGCCACAGGTCGATCGAGACCGCCGGTTTCTTGAGCTTGTCGCTCGCCAGCTTGGCGACTTCGAGATAGCGGGTCAGGCGTTCGCCGGCGCTGGTGACGCGCTCGAGCTCGCGCATGTGAACCGCGATCAGCTTCTCCCAGTCGCGGCGCTTCTCGTAGTTGGTCTTGAGGAACTGGATCGCGGCGTCGTTGCCACCGTCGAGCTCGAGCACCTTCTCGAACGCCTTGATCGCCTCGGCGACGTT
>CAZPEY010000224.1:0-9375 GCA_964585665.1 uncultured Polyangiaceae bacterium
AGACCAACGCGCAGCTCGTCGCCGAGAACATCGCGACGCAGCTCGAGCGCCGCGTCGCCTTCCGCCGCGCCATGAAGAAGGCCGTGCAGACGGCGATGAAGTTCGGCGCCAAGGGCATTCGTGTCGCCTCGTCGGGCCGCTTGGGCGGCGCCGAGATGGCGCGCTACGAGTGGTACCGCGAGGGCCGGGTGCCGCTGCACACGCTGCGCGCCGACATCGAGTACGGGTTCGCCGAGGCCAAGACGACGTACGGCAAGATCGGCGTCAAGTGCTGGGTCTTCAAGGGCGAGGTCCTGCCGACCCGCGCCACGACGACGACGCGGACCTAACGGATTCGCTAGAAAGACTCCTGGAGACCACAGATGCTGTCCCCAAAGAGAACCAAGTTCCGCAAGATGTTCAAGGGCCGCATGAAGGGCGAGGCCAAGGGTGGCAAGGAGCTCGCCTTCGGCGACTTCGGCCTCCAGGCTCTCGAGTGCGGCTGGATCACCGCTCGCCAGATCGAGGCGGCTCGTATCGCCATGACCCGCCACATCAAGCGTGGCGGCAAGGTGTGGATCCGGGTGTTCCCGGACAAGCCGATCACGAAGAAGCCGGCCGAGACCCGAATGGGTAAAGGTAAGGGCGGCAACGAGGGCTGGGTGTGCGTCGTCCGCCCGGGCCGCGTCCTCTACGAAATCGAAGGCGTCGACGAGAAGCTGGCGCTCGAGGCCTTCCACCTCGCGCACCACAAGCTGCCCATCGGCACGCGCATGATCTCGCGTCAGGGAGTGCTGTAGTCATGAAGCGCACGCAAGTTTTGAATGAGCTCCGCGGATCCTCGGAAGAGGAGCTGCTGGGTCGGGTCAAGCGGCTGGAAGAGGAGCTGTTCGCTCACCGGCTGAAGAAGTTTACGAATCAGCTGACTGACATCAGCTCGATCCGCAAGACCAAGCGCGAGATCGCACTGGCCAAGACCGTCCTTGCCGGCCGCAAGCACGGCACCGAGTCGCAGGGCGCCGCCAAGCAGGGCAAGGAGTAGCCGATGGCCGAGAACCAGACTGAATCGCACGACAGCCGTCGCCGCACGCTCGAGGGCGTCGTGACGTCGGACAAGATGCAGAAGACGGTGGTCGTGCTCGTCACGCACCGCGTGCGCTCGCAGCAGTACAAGAAGTACATGACCCGTCGGGTCAAGTACAAGGCGCACAGCGAGAACAACGAGTTCAAGACGGGCGACAAGGTGGAGATCACCGAGTCGCGGCCGTTGTCGCGCGAGAAGCGCTGGACCGTGACGCGCCTCATCGAGCGCGCCAAGAACGCGTAACGGAGCCCGACCATGGTACAGATGACAACCGTCCTCGACGTCGCCGACAACTCCGGCGCCAAGAAGGTCATGTGCGTCAAGGTGCTTGGCGGCAGCAAGCGCAAGTACGCCTCGATCGGCGATGTGATCGTCGTTTCGATCAAGGAAGCGATTCCGAACGCGAAGGTGAAGAAGGGTGACGTCGCCAAGGCCGTCATCGTTCGCACCAAGAAGGAGATCGCGCGCGTCGACGGAACTTATATCCGCTTCGACACCAACTCGGCCGTCCTCATCAACAAGGACAACGAGCCGATCGGTACGCGTATCTTTGGACCGGTCGCGCGTGAGCTGCGCGCCAAGAAGTTCACCAAGATCATCAGCTTGGCGCCCGAGGTGCTGTAATGGAACGGATTCGCAAGGGCGACCTCGTCGTCGTCATCGCAGGCAAAGAGAAGGGCAACCGCGGCAAGGTGCTGCGCGTGCTCAAAGAGCAGAACCGCGTCGTGATCGAGCGCCTGGCCATGGTCAAGCGCCACACCAAGCCGACGCAGCAAGGTGAGAAGGGCGGCATCATCGAGAAGGAGGGCTCCATCCACCTCTCGAACGTGATGCCGGTCGACCCGGGCTCGGACAAGCGGACGCGCGTCAAGGTCAAGAAGGCCGACGGCTCGCGGGCGCGCATCGCCAAGAGCGGCGCGGCGATCGAGGCCCAGAAGTAGCTCGCAAGGATCCCCCTGCATCGCGTTGGGCGGTGCGGTAACGGAAAGAGTGGAAGATGGCAGACGATAAGAAGAAGAAGGACGCGGGCAAGGACGCGGCCTCGGCTCCCAAGAAGGACAAGCCGAAGGTCGAGCTCACCGCGGAGCAGCAGGCCAAGCGCGAGGCGCGTGCGGCTGGCAAGAAGACCGGCAAGAAGGGCGAAGCACAGGAGGACGCAGGTCCGTCCGTGCCGCGCAGCCCGGCCCGCCTTCGCGTCAAGTTCAACAAGCAGACGGCGGCGGAGTTGAAGAAGGACCTCGGGCTCGCAAACCCGATGGAAGTTCCGAAGCTCGTCAAGATCACCGTCAATATGGGCCTCGGCGAGGCGACCTCGAACCCGAAGATCATCGACTCGGCCGTCGAGGAGCTGCGCTCCATCACCGGTCAGCAGCCGGTGGTGACCAAGAGCAAGAAGTCGATCGCGACCTTCAAGCTCCGCGAGAACCAGAAGATCGGCGCGATGGTGACGCTGCGCAAGGACTCGATGTACGAGTTCTTCGACCGCCTCGTGACGCTCGCGCTGCCGCGCGTCCGCGACTTCAAGGGCGTGTCCGCCAAGGGCTTCGACGGCCGCGGCAACTACACGCTCGGCATTCGCGAGCAGATCATCTTCCCGGAGATCAACTTCGACACCGTCGACAAGATCAAGGGCATGAACATCACCATGGTCACGACGGCAAAGACCGATGACCAGGGCCGCGCACTCCTGCGCGCGCTCGGCATGCCGTTCAGGAGCTAAGAAGCATGGCGCGCCTTTCTCAAGAGATTCCGCGCAAGCGCAAGTTTGCGGTTCGCGAGCGTAACCGTTGTCCGCTCTGTGGCCGTCCGCGTGCGTACCTGCGCAAGTTCAATATGTGCCGCTTGTGCTTCCGCAAGCTCGCGCTCCAGGGTCACATCCCGGGCGTGATCAAGTCGAGCTGGTAGAGGTCTGACGATGACTGATCCAATTGCTGATATGCTCGCCCGCATCCGCAACGCCATCTCGGCGCGGAAGGCGAACGTTCAAGTTCCGGCGTCGCTGCTCAAGGAGCGGCTGGCGCAAGTTCTCGTCGACGAGGGCTTCCTCTCGTCGGTGAGCCGCGGCAACGTCGAGGGCTGGCCGCAGCTCTCGATCGAGCTGCGCTACGACAGCGACAACCGCAACGCGATCACCGGCATGCGCCGCGTCTCGCGTCCCGGTCAGCGCGTGTACGCCAACTCCACCAAGCTCCCGAAGGTCCGCTCGGGTCTCGGCACGTCGATCCTCACCACCTCGCGTGGTGTGATGACCGACCGCCAGGCGCGCAAGCAGAAGCTCGGTGGCGAAGTCCTCTGCGAGGTGTGGTAGCCATGTCCCGCGTAGGTCGTAAACCAGTCGTGATTCCGAAGGGCGTCACCATCACGGTCGGCAAAGAGCAGATCGCGGTCAAGGGCCCCAAGGGCGAGCTCAAGCGCGCTCTGCCGACGGGCGTCACCCTCAAGACCTCGGCGCAGCAGGTCGACATCACCCGCGCCGATGACTCGGGAGAGAACCGCGCCAAGCACGGCATGATGCGCGCCGTCCTCGCCAACATGGTCAAGGGCGTCTCCGAGGGCTTCGAGCGCAAGCTCGAGATCAACGGCGTCGGCTATCGCGCCGAGGTGGCGGGCCAGAAGCTCAACATGGCGCTCGGCTTCTCCCACCCGGTCGAGTTCGAGCTGCCCAAGGGCGTCTCGGGCAAGGTCGACAAGAACGTCATCATCCTCGCGGGCATCGACAAGGAGCTCCTCGGAGAGACCGCGTCGAAGATCCGCGATATCCGCCCGCCGGAGCCCTACAAGGGCAAGGGCATCAAGTACCTCGAAGAGGTCATCCAGCGGAAGCAGGGTAAGACCGGCGCGGCGTAAGCCACGTCTGTCTTGGAGCCAAGGAGCAGTACAATGGCATACTCGAAAGAAACGGCCCGCCTCCGTCGCAAGGCGTCGATTCGCAAGAAGATCCACGGCACCGCCGAGCGTCCGCGCCTGTCGGTGTTCCGTTCGGCCAAGCACATCTACGTGCAGGTGGTCAACGACGACACGCAGTCGACGCTGGCCGCGGTCTCGACGCTCGACGAGGAGCTCGCCAAGGGCCTCGGCGGCCTCAAGAAGACCGATCGGGCCAAGCAGGTCGGCACCGCGATCGCCGGCAAGTGCAAGGCAAAGGGCATCAGCAAGATCGTCTTCGATCGCAATGGCTTCATCTACCACGGACGGGTTCAAGCGCTGGCGGATGCCGCGCGTGAAGCCGGGCTCGAGTTCTAGGAAGGCAAGCGCATGAGCGTGAATCTCAACGAAGTAGGCGAGCTCGTCGACCGCGTCGTCGCCATCAACCGCGTCGCCAAGGTCGTCAAGGGCGGTCGCCGCTTCTCGTTCTCGGCCCTCATCGTCGTCGGTGATCAGCAGGGACATATCGGCGCCGGCCTCGGCAAGGCGAACGAAGTTCCGGAAGCCATCCGCAAGGGCACCGAGCAGGCGAAGAAGAACCTGTTCCGCATCCCGCTCGCCAAGGGCACCGTCCCGCACGAGCAGCTCGGCGAGTTTGGCGCCGGCAAGGTGCTGCTCAAGCCGGCCTCGCCCGGTACGGGCGTCATCGCGGGCGGCGCTGTGCGCGCCATCCTCGAGGCGGCTGGCGTGCAGGACATTCTCACCAAGTGCATCGGCACCTCGAACCCGCACAACGTCGTTCACGCGACGGTGGCGGCGCTCAAGGGGCTGCGCTCGCCGGACGATATCGCGCGGACGCGTGGTAAGACCGCCGAGGACCTCCAAGGTTAGTCAAGGATCCTGACGATGGCACTCAAGCTCAAAGTCACGTTGGTTCGGTCGGGCATCAACCGGCCGCAAGTTCAGAAGGACACGATCCGTGGTCTTGGCCTCACCAAGATGCACAAGTCGGTCGTCCTCAACGACACCCTCGCGGTGCGCGGCATGATCCGCAAGGTCTCGCACCTTGTCGCGATCGAGCCTGTCGAGTAGGGAGCAAGCAATGGGTACGACTCTACACACGCTCGCGCCGAACCCCGGCGCGACTCGCAACAAGAAGCGTCTCGGTCGTGGTCACGGCTCGGGTCTGCACAAGACCTCGGGCAAGGGCCAGAAGGGCCAGAAGGCCCGCACCGGACACCACGGCATCCCGAAGCCCGGCTTCGAGGGTGGTCAGACGGCCATGGCGCGCCGCCTGCCGAAGCGTGGCTTCACCAACTCGCCCTTCCGCAAGGAGATCTTCGCGGTGAACCTCGGTGACATCGCCGAGTCGTTCGCCTCGGGGACCGTCGACATCGCGGCGCTCAAGGACAAGGGTCTCGTGCCGCGCTCGGCCGGGCTTGTCAAGGTCCTCGGCGATGGCAAGGTTGCGCAGAAGCTCACCGTCAAGGCGCACTTCTTCTCTGCCTCCGCGAAGGAGAAGGTCGAGAAGGCGGGCGGCTCCGTCGAAGTCCTGCCGCAGCAGAGCCACCAGAAGTAGTTTCCCCGTTCCCCCATCCAGGGCGGCCGCGGCCTCCCATCGGAGAACAAGCTAAGTGGCCAACCCGATCGCGAGCATCGCCAAGATCCCGGAGCTGCGAAAGCGTGTGCTCTTCACGCTTGGGCTCCTCGCCGTCTATCGAGTCGGAATCTTCATCACCACGCCGGGGGTGAACCGGACGATCATGAAGAAGGTCATGGGAGCCTCTGCGGGCTCCTTCCTCGGCCTCTTCAACATGTTCTCGGGCGGCGCGCTCGAGCAGCTGTCGATCTTCGCCCTCGGCATCATGCCGTACATCTCCGCCTCGATCATCGTCCAGCTCCTGACGGTGGTCGTGCCGACCTTCGAGCGTCTGCAGAAGGAAGGGCAGCAGGGACAGCGGCGGATCAACCAGTACACGCGCTACGGCACGATCGTGATCTCGCTCGTGCAGGGCTACTTCATTGCGCGGTATCTCGAGAGCCTCAACCGCTCGTACGGTCACTTCGGCCAGGTGGTGTTGAGCCCGGGCCTCGGCTTCGAGCTGCTCACCATGCTGACGCTCACCACCGGTACGGCGTTCATCATGTGGCTCGGCGAGCAGATCACCGAGCGCGGCATCGGCAACGGCTCGTCGCTGATCATCTTCGCCGGTATCGTCAGCCGCCTGCCCGACTCGATGGTCCGCCTCTACCAGAGCGCGTCCTCCCAGGGCGAGCTCTCGATGTTCGGCCTGTTCACCCTCGGCGGGATCGTCGTCGCGGTCATCGCGGCGATCATCTTCTTCGAGCGAGGCCAGCGCCGGATCCCCGTCCAGTACGCGAAGCGATCGATCGGCGGCGGAAAGACCGTCGGTGGGCAGTCGAGCCACTTGCCGCTCAAGCTGAACGTCTCGGGCGTCATCCCGCCGATCTTCGCCTCGTCGATCTTGATGTTCCCGCAGCAGATCGCCAACTACTTCCAGGCGGGCTGGATGCAGGCCGTCGCACAGGCGCTCAACTACGGCGACTGGCGCTTCAACGTGCTCTACGTCAGCCTGATCGTGTTCTTCTGCTACTTCTACACCGCGGTGACGTTCAACCCGGTCGACGTCGCGGACAACATGAAGAAGTACGGTGGCTTCATCCCGGGCGTCCGCCCTGGCAAGGCCACCGCGGAGTACATCGACCGCGTCCTGTCGCGCCTGACCTTCGGCGGCGCGATCTACATCTCGGCCATCTGCGTCCTGCCGACGCTGATCCAGAAGAACTACGGCCAGAGCGTCAGCTTCGGCGGCACCGGCCTCCTCATCGTCGTCGGCGTGGCGCTCGATACCGTGCAGCAGATCGAGAGCCACCTCATCACCCGCAACTACGAAGGCTTCGCCGGACCGAAGGGTCCGCGCATTCGTGGTCGCGCGGCGCGGGCGGCGGGGTAGGCGATGTCCACCGAGCGCAACCTCATCCTCCTCGGCGCCCCCGGTGCCGGAAAGGGAACGCAGGCGCAGCGCCTGTCGCAGCGCTTCGGCATTCCCCAGATCTCGACGGGCGACATGCTCCGAGCCGCGCGTCGAGAGGGGACGCCCCTTGGGCAGGAGGCCGAGAAGTACATGCAGGCGGGCAAGCTCGTCCCGGACGAGGTCGTCATCGGCCTCGTCGAGGAGCGGCTCAAGCGCCCCGACTGCGAGGCGGGCTTCATCCTCGATGGCTTCCCGCGGACGATCGCTCAGGCCGAGGCGCTGTCGGCGCTGCTCGCCCGCCTCGGGCGCGCTCCGCTGCGCATCCTCAACGTCGACGTTGCCGAAGCGGTGCTGCTCGAGCGCCTGGGCGGGCGACTGTCTTGCCCTGGGTGTGGCGCGTCCTACCATCGGACGCTCAACCCCCCGGCCGTCGAGGACACCTGCGACTCCTGCAAGCGGGTCGGCCTCATCGTGCGCGCCGACGATCAGCCCGAGGCGATCCAGAAGCGCCTCGTCGAGTACGCCGAGAAGACGGCGCCGCTCATTCAGTACTATCAACAGACCGGTCGGCTGCGCACCGTCGAGGGTGTGGGCGAGCTCGAGCTCGTGCTCGGCCGGATCGTCGCCGCGATCGATAGCTACGCGTCGTGATGGGCTCGGGCAAGGTCTTCCTGAAGAGCGATCGCGAGATCGCTCTGATGCGCGAAGTGAACCTCATCGTCGCCGAGGTGCTCGACGCGTGTGGGGAGGCGTGCAAGCCTGGCGCGTCGACGTGGGACCTCAACCAGGTCGCGGACAAGGTGATGAAGAAGGCGGGGGCGACCTCGGCCTTCCTGGGCTACCACGGCTATCCGGCGGTGCTCTGCACCTCGGTCAACGAGGTCGTGGTTCACGGCATCCCGCGCAAGGACGTCGTGCTCAAAGAGGGCGACATCATCGGGGTCGACTTCGGCTGCTTCAAGAACGGCTACTGCGGGGACTCGGCGCGGACCTTCGCGATCGGCAAGATCACGCCGGAGGCGCAGGCCCTGATGGACGCCACCCGCGAGTCGCTCGAGAAGGCGATCGAGCAGTGCGTGCCGGGCAATCGCCTCGGCGACCTCGGGTGGGCGGTGCAGGGCCACGTCGAGGCGCGCGGCTACTCGGTGGTGCGCAGCTTCGTGGGCCATGGGATCGGGCGCTCGATGCACGAGGCGCCGTCGGTACCCAACTATGGCTCGCCGGGCAAGGGGCAGCGCCTCTCTGCCGGGATGGTCCTTGCCATCGAGCCGATGGTCAACGCGGGCACCGCCGAGGTCGAGGTGCTCGCGGATCAATGGACCGCGGTCACCGCCGATCGACGGCTCTCGGCGCACTTCGAGCACTCGGTGGCCATCACGGACAAGGGGCCGTTCGTGCTGAGCCGGCCGAGCAGCAAGCCGGGGTTGATTTCGTAGCGGCCCGAAGCCGCGACGAGGGAATGAATCGAAGCAGGAGCGAAACGTTTTTCGCTTGCCTGTAGTTGACTGGGAGTGTATAGGGTGCCCCTTCGTCCGAAGGGGGCTTAGCCCTCGATTTGGAGATTTGGAACTATGAAGGTTCGAGCGTCGGTAAAGAAGATTTGCGACAAGTGCAAAGTGGTGCGCCGCAAGGGCGTGGTGCGCATCATCTGTAACAACGCTCGCCACAAGCAGAGGCAGGGCTAATGGCTCGTATCGCTGGCGTTGATCTCCCGCGCAACAAGCGCATGGAGATCGCTCTCACTTACATCTACGGCATCGGCAAGAAGACCGCCAAGCTCGTCCTCGAGAGAGCCAAGGTCTCGCCGGACAAGCGCACCGACGATCTCGACGAGAACGAGATGCGCGCGCTGCGTGACGCGCTCGAAGCGGGCGTCAAGGTCGAGGGTGATCTTCGTCGAGAAGTGTCGATGAACATCAAGCGACTGATGGATCTCGGTTGCTACCGTGGTCTGCGCCACCGCAAGGGCCTGCCGGTCCGCGGTCAGCGTACGCACACGAACTCCCGCACCCGCAAGGGTCCCCGCAAGGGCCAACTCCGTCGCGTCCCGACTCCGGGCGGCGCTCCGGCCAAGTAAGGCGAAACGATGTCCAAAGTCGTCAAGAAGAAGGTCAAGAAGAACGTCCAGAGCGGCATCGCTCACATCCAGTCGACGTTCAACAACACCGTCGTCACGATCACCGATGTCAGCGGCAACGTCATCGCGTGGTCGTCGTCGGGCGTGCGTGGCTTCAAGGGCTCGCGCAAGTCGACGCCGTTCGCGGCGCAGCTCGCGGCCGAGGATTGCGCCAAGAAGGCGATCGAGCACGGCATGCGCACCCTGGCGGTCTACGTCAAGGGTCCGGGCGCTGGCCGCGAGTCGGCGCTCCGCGCGCTGCAGCAGGCGGGCTTCAAGATCACGCTGATCCGCGACGTGACGCCCATCCCGCACAACGGTTGCCGGCCGCCCAA
>CAZPEY010000225.1:0-9345 GCA_964585665.1 uncultured Polyangiaceae bacterium
CCGCCGCCAAGAAGGCAGCGGCGAAGAAGCCCGCCGCCAAGAAGAAGAGGTAGACGATGCGTTGGCTGCTCGCGCTGGCCGCGACGCTGTTCGGCTGCAGCTTCTCCGAGGACGTTCAGCGCGACATCGACAAGTACGTGCAGATCGCGGCTGAGAAGGAAGGGCTCGAGGCGAGCCAGGCCATGCAGCATCTGCAGAAGATCGGCAAGCGCACGATCCCGACGATCGAGCTGGCGCTGCAACAAGCGCGCCCCGCCGGCAAGAAGAACCTCATCACGGTGCTGCGTCGAATCGGCGACGGTGAGGTCGTGCCGCTCCTCCAGCAGCTCGCCATCTTCGATCCCGAGCTGACGGTGCGACGCGAGGCGCGCATGACGATCGAGGGTTGGGCCAAGGCCCCGGGGGAGCGCGGCGACAAGGCGCGCGCCGCGCTGCGAAAGATCGACGAAGCGACGCAGCGCAACGAAGCCGGTTGAGCACCCTCGAACGATAGTAAAGTAACTTGACCGTCTCAGTCCTCGAGACAGAGGATCTTGGCCTGCTCGCCGCAGTAGCCGGGGGCGGTCGCTCCCGTTCCCGTCAACCCGAACACCCACACCTGCGCCCAGTCCGTCGTGCTGGTGAAACCTGCGCAGTTCTCGCTGCTGGTTCCCGGCTGATCGAGGCGGCTCGCCCCAACCCAGCCCCAGCTTCCTGCGCCCGCGTCGCTGCCGTCGAAGTGGTGGTCGAGAGGAATCAGCGTTCCGAACTGCTGTCCCATCAAGGAGCGGCCGTCCTTGGCGATCGGCAAGCCGTTGTGCACCCACCACGGGCCCGTCAGGTTGAAGCGACTCGCCGCGCTCGCTCCGAGCGGGCTCACGACCGCCTTTGCCCAGGCGATCCCTGACTCGGTCTGGCAGAGCGCATCGGCCTTGCTCACCAGATCGCTGCTCATCGGCAGCTTGCCTGTGGTCACGAAGGCGCGGCGTCCTTCGACGCTGGGCACGGTGATCTGGGCGCTGCGGCTGGTGCCGAAACAGTAGATGCGCATGCCAGGCGAGCTGCAGGTGTAGTTGTAGCCGCACTCCGTCCACGCGGGGAAGCCCGCGCCCGCCAGGCCGAAAGCGCTCGAGGTGCCGCTCTGGGTCGACCAGCTGTTGCAGGTGTTGCCGACCATGCGAGTGCCGTCCTGCTTGGTGCCGGTGACCACCGGCGAGGTGTAGCCCGTCCCGGTTCCGTTGGCGGCCATGGCCGCGGGATAGAACACCTTCTTCCCGGTGGTGAAGGACTCGACGGTGTCGCCGAACGGGAGCCCGTCGGGCCGTAGCCAGCCTCGCGCGCTGCCCAGTCGATCGCGCGCGTCCACGGTCTCCGTCGAGAGCCAGGCCACATACTGGCCCGGGTCCGGTAGATCGGCGCTGGCGGCGGCCGTCTGGCAGAGCGCGTCCGCCGCTCCGAGCGAGCCGAGGGAGCCGACCGGGACCGAGAGGAACGTGTAGAACACATAGTTGCTGATCGGACCGAAGACCACCCAGTAGGTGACGTCCCCCTCGACGGTGACGTTGCACTCGGCCCGCCGGCCGCTGCAGCCGCTTGGCCAGCCGACGACAGTGCTGCCGGTGCCGGCCTCGGGCCACGCAGAGAGCAGATAGTCGTCGTGCTCCATGCTGACCGTGACGCCCTTGCAGTCGAGCCCGCACTCGATGGTGCCGATCGTGACGGCGCCGCGCTTGCCCGACAGCTCGAGCTTGCGCAGGGTCACGCGGTGCGTCTTCTTCTCGAAGGTCGCGGTGATGTGCTTGGCGCCATCGACGGTCAGGTTGCAGGGCGTCGTGGTGCCGCAGGCCGCGGCGTCACCGCCCCAGCCGAGGAAGTTCGAGTTGGCCAGGTTGCTGGCGTTGAGCGTCAACATGGAGCCGTTCTCGACGGTGTATTCGCAGGTGCCGCTGCCGCACGCGATGCCGGAGAGCGCCGAGACCGAGCCCTGCCCGGTGCCCGCGATGGTGACCGACAGCGCGACCGGATCGCCGCCTGCGCCGGTGAGCGTCACGGCCACCGGACCCAGCGTCGTGGTGCAGGCGAGGTCGGCGGTGTAGCCGGCCTTGCCCGGGGGCTGGAAGCGCACCACGACGGTGCACTTGGCGTTGGGGGCGAGCGCGAGCCCTTCGCACTGGTTGGAGAGGATGGAAAAAGCGTTGTCCCCCGACAGGACGATCGTCAGTGGCGCCGAGGCGAGGGTGCCGGTGTTGATGAGGGTAAAGGGGCGCTCCATCGTCAGGTTCGGCTTCTGCACACCGAAGCTGGGGTTCGGGTTCTCCCAGCTCAAGACCGCCTTGGGCGGAGCCGTGAGATCGATGGGAGGGAGCAGATCGGACGGCCTCGGCAGGTCGCTTCCACCGTCGCTGCGATGCAGATCGGTGCCGCCGTCGTCGAAGACGGTCGTCGACTCGGCGTCCGGCACGAGATCCGGGTAGTAGCAGGCACCAGCGACGCACTGCAGGCCGGGCGGGCAGCGCTTGGCTTCGTCGTCGGTGTCGGCGCACTTGAGCGAACCATCGCCCCAGAACGCGGGGGCAAAGCAGCCGGACGCCGCGACGGGGAGTCCGCAGAGGAGCAGGAGCGAGAGCAGCACGCGGGTCATGGGTGTCCTCAGAACGAGAAGGCGGCCTGCGCCGCGACGAGGTTGGGGTGCATCGTGAGGGTCAGGCGCGGCGTGGCGTCGACCGACCGGGACGACCGGAACGCCAGGCCGGTGAGCACGGCGCCCGACAGGAGTGCCGCGCCGCCGACGCCGAAGGCGATCGTCCCGGCGAGGGCGCGCTGCTGGCCGGCCGAGTAGAGCGCTGGGTCGTAGGCTTCGCCGTTGGTCTCTCGCCAGAGGAGCTGGTTGCCGGCGCGCTCGGCGAGTACGTACGCGGCGCCGCCGCCAGCGACGGCGAGCGCGCCGACGGCGAGCAGCGTGACGCCGCCGAGGAAGAGCGGGCGCCTGGCGAGGCGTGGCGGCGAGATCGTCACCGCCCATGCGGCCGGCGCGGCGGCCGTCGTCAGGGCGAGGGCCAGCGACGGGGGCGGCGGGGGCGTCGGAGCTGGGGCGACGGGTGGGGGCTCGGCCTTGGTCGACTCGAGCTGCTTCTGCAGCTCGGCCATGCGCTGCTGCACGAGGTCGCGGTTGCTGGCCTCGGGGCTCTTGGCGAGGTACGCCTTGTAGCTGCGCAGCGCGTCCTCGCGCCGTCCGGCGAGGCGATACGACTGGCCGAGGTTGAACAGGATCGAGGGATCGTCCTTGGCCTTGTAGGCCGCGATGTACTCGGTGATCGCTTCGTTGTAGAGGCCGAGCTCGAAGGCGCGCGTGCCCTTCAAGAAGTGCTCGCGGGCGACCTGGATCTCGTCGACCTTGGGGGGCGGAGGGGCGGCGTACGCGGGAGGTCCGGCGACCATCAGCCCGACGAGCGTCGCGGCGACGCGCAGGCGGACGCGCCCTGCTGTCCTGGCTGTCCTACGACAGGTCAGACTGACGCGGGCGCCCGAACCGACCGTATCCGTGTGGATCTGATGGCTGTGCAAAGAGCGAGGGTCCATGGCGACCCGCTAGTGCAACCAGCAGGCCACCTGGTCCTTGGCGCGATTCTCCGTCGCAAAGCCGTCGCGATCATGGACCGCCGTCGACCTTGACAAGAAATTGCCAAGTCCGTAATCCTTCGCCAGCCCTAATGAAGCGCGCTCGCTCCGACGAGGATCTATGAGTCTGCCCAGCCCCCTCGCCTTCTCGAAAAAGGCACTCGAACGCATCGAGTATTTGAAGTCCCGCTACCCCAACACGCAGGCAGCCTGCCTCCCGGTGCTGCACCTGGCCCAGGACGAGTTCGGCTACCTCCCCGACGAGGCGCTCCACCTCGTCGCCGAGGTGCTCGGCTTGTCGCCGGCGCATGTCTGGGGAGTCGCCTCCTTCTATACGATGTATCACCGCAAGCCCACCGGCCGGCACAAGCTGTGGGTCTGCACCAACGTCTCGTGCATGTTGAAGGGCGGCTACGACGTCCTGCACGGCCTCGAGAAGAAGCTCGGCATCCACGCCGGCGAGACCACCGCCGACGGTGAGTTCTCGCTGATCGAGGAGGAGTGCCTGGCCGCCTGCGCCGGCGCCCCCTGCGTCGTCGCGCACGACAAGTACTACCTCGACGTGAAGCCCGATCAACTAGACAAGATTCTTGACGAAGTGAAGGCGCAGCCCGCCGACACGCAGGCGCAGAGGGAGCGCTCCTAATGCCCGTCTCGATCGCCGAAACACCCAAGCTGATGACGCGCTTCTGGGGGCAGGATGGCCTGAACCAGATCGACGCGGCGGTGAAGCATGGCGCCTACGCCCATGTGCAAAAGGGCCTGGCGATGCCGGCTCAGCAGCTCACCGACATGGTCATCAAGTCCAACCTGCGCGGCCGCGGCGGCGCGGGCTTTCCGACGGGCAAGAAGTGGAGCTTCCTGCCCAAGGACGCGCCGTACTCGTACCTCGTCGTCAACGCCGACGAGTCCGAGCCGGGGACGTGCAAGGATCGCGAGATCCTCTTCTGGGATCCGCAACTGCTCATCGCGGGGATGATCCTGGCGTCCTACGCCATCAACTCGCCGCACTCGTACATCTACATCCGCGGCGAGATGGTGCGGGAGCACGCGGTGCTCGAGGCCGCGGTCAAGCAGGCCTACGAAAAGGGCTACCTCGGCCGCAAGCTGCACACGGCGCGCGGCGATTTCGCCGTCGACATCACCGTGCACCGCGGCGCGGGCGCGTACATCTGTGGCGAGGAGACCTCGCTGCTCAACTCGCTCGAGGGCAAGCGCGGCTGGCCGCGCATGAAGCCGCCGTTCCCGGCGATCAAGGGCCTCTTCGGCAGGCCGACGATCGTCAACAACGTCGAGACGATCGCCAACGTGCCGTACATCGTCGACAAGGGCGCCGAGTGGTTCGCCGGGCTCGGCACGCCAGCCTCGGGCGGGACGCGCCTGCTCTGCGTCTCGGGCCACGTCAACAAGCCCGGCGTCTTCGAGCTGCCGATCGGCATCACCGCGCGCGAGCTCATCAACGACGTGTGCGGTGGTGTGCCGGGCGGCAAGAAGGTCAAGGCGGTCATCCCGGGTGGCGTGTCGATGCCACCGCTCGACGAGAGCGAGCTCGACGTGCCGATCGAGTTCGACACCCTGCAGAACGACACGCGCATCAAGCCGGTGCTGCTGTCGAAGAACGGCCCGACGCTCGACATCGGCCCGAACAAGCCGCTGCGGACGATGGCCGGCTCGGGGGGCGTCGTCGTCATGGACGAGACGGCGGACATCCCGGCGATGTTGTCGCGCATCGTGCAGTTCTTCGCGCACGAGTCGTGCGGTCAGTGCACGCCCTGTCGTGAGGGCACCGCGTGGCTGTCGCGGGTGCTCAAGCGGATCTCGATCAACGAAGGCGCGCCCGGCGACGTCGAGCTGTGCGAATCGATCGCGGCGGGCATCGCCGGCAACACGATCTGCGCGCTCGGCGACGCGGCCGCCTGGCCGACGCTGAGCTTCATCCAGAAGTTCCGTGGCGAGTTCGACGCGCGGATCGCGCAGTCCAAGTACAAGGGCGGCTCGCCGTACGCGATTCGCTCGGCGGCCCTAAAGGCGGTGTCGTGATGGGTGCACTCCTCAGGCTCGCGCCGACCGCTGCGATGGTCGCCGACAAGGATGTTTCGAGCGGGCTCGGCACGGGACGCGTGCTGTTCTGGCTGTTCGCGCTCCTCATCCTCGTCGGCGCGACGATGACGGTCACGCGCCGCAACAACATCAGCGCGGTCATGTCGCTGGTCGGCACCTTCTTCGGGCTCGCCGCGATGTACGCGCTGCTGCAGGCGCACTTCCTCGCGGCGCTCCAGGTGCTCGTCTACGCGGGCGCGATCATGGTCCTCTTCACCTTCGTCGTCATGGTGCTCAACCGCGACGAGGCCGAGCCGTGGGCGTTCCACGGGGTGTTCTCGAAGCTGGTGATCGGCGTGCCGGCGCTCGGCTACCTCGTCCTCCGCATCGGCAGCTACTTCACCGAGGCGACCAAGGACGAGGCGGGCTCCGTCGCCAACCCGGCCTTCGGCACCGTCGCTGAGGTCGGCCGCGTGCTGTTCACCGACTATCTGTTCGCTTTCGAGGCGGTGTCGATCCTGCTGCTCATCGCAGTCATCGCCGCCGTCGTCGTGGCGCGCTCGCACAAGCAGGACGAGGCCGAGGCAGAGAAGCCCGAGACGGCCAACAACTCGCACTCCCAGGCGGAGCATCACGCATGATCCCCGCTTCCGACTTCTTGATCTTCGCGGCGATGTTGTTCGCCATCGGCACGCTCGGCGCAATCCTGCGCCGCAACGCGCTCATCGTGTTGATGTCGGTCGAGCTGATGCTCAACGCGGCCAACCTGACGCTGGTCGCGTTCGGGCGGGTTCACCAGGACGTCAAGTCGCACGCCTTCGCCTTCATCATGATGGCGGTGGCGGCGGCGGAGGCGGCGGTCGGCCTGGCGATCGTCGTCGGCGTCTTCCGCTCGCGGCGGTCGGTCAACATCGATGAGCTCACGGCTCTCAAACACTAGGCGGGTGACTTCGAGATGAACGCGGCCTATCCGCTCTACCTGATTCCGCTCCTCCCGCTGCTCGGCGCGACCGTCGCCCTGCTCTTTGGCAAGCGCCTGGGCAAGAACACGGTCACCTTCGTCACCGTCGGTGCCGTGGCGACCTCGTTCCTCGTCGCGGCCAAGGCCGTGATGACGCTCGCCGCCGACCTCCCGCCGTCGGGCTCGCTGGTCGACAGCTTCTTCTCAGCGCCTTGGATCGAGGCCGGCGACCTCAAGCTGCAGGCGGGCCTGGCGCTCGATCGGCTCTCGTCGGTGCTGGTGCTGATCATCACCGGCATCGGCACGCTCATCCACATCTACGCCACGGCGTACATGAAGGACGACGAGGGCTACACGCGCTTCTTCGGCTATCTCAACCTCTTCTGCGGCGCGATGCTCATCCTCGTGCTCGGCGACTCGCTGCCGGTCACCTTCGTCGGGTGGGAGGGCGTCGGCGTCTGCTCGTACCTGCTCATCGGCTTCTGGTTCGACAAGGAGCAGAACGCCTACGCCGGTCGCAAGGCCTTCGTCGTCAACCGCATCGGCGACTTCGGGTTCCTGCTCGGCATGTTCCTCCTCTACACGTGGACGGGCACGCTCAAGTACGCCGAGCTCGGCGCGCACCTCGACGTGCTGCGCACGCCGATCTGGCTCGGGCAGCCGGTGGCGCTCTGGATCTCGGTGTTCGTGCTCATCGGCGCGACGGGCAAGTCGGCGCAGCTGCCGCTGTACGGCTGGTTGCCGGACGCGATGGCGGGCCCGACCCCGGTCTCGGCGCTCATCCACGCCGCGACGATGGTCACCGCGGGCGTCTACGTCGTCTCCCGTATGCACTCGGTGTTCGAGGCGCACCCGCTGGCCCTCGCCATCGTCGCCATCGTCGGCGCGCTGACGGCGCTGTTCGCCGCGATCATCGGCATCGCGCAGCGCGACTTCAAGAAGGTCCTCGCGTACTCGACCGTCTCACAGCTCGGCTTCATGTTCGTCGGCGTCGGCAGCTACGCCAACGGCACCTCGAACTATCACGGCGGCGTCCTTCACCTGATGACCCACGCCTTCTTCAAGGCCGGCCTCTTCCTCGGCGCCGGCGCGGTCATGCACGCGATGCACCACGAGGGCGACATCTTCAAGATGGGCGGCCTCAAGAAGAAGCTGCCGCACACGCGCTGGACCTTCCTCATCTACTGTCTCGCGATCGCCGGCATCGTGCCGCTCGCTGGCTTCTGGTCGAAGGACGCCATCCTCGCCGGCATCCACCACGCGGTGTGGCCGGAGTCGAGCCCGCAGGACGCGTGGATCGCGGCGCACCTCGGCGGCATCCTCTACTACATCCTGCTGGCGACGGCGGCGTGCACGGCGTTCTACATGTTCCGCCTCTACTTCCTCGTCTTCGAGGGCGAGGCGCGCTACACGGCCGAGGACGAGCACCACTATCACTGGCACGAGCTACCGGCGATGTCGGGCGTGCTCTGGGTGCTGGCGGCGGGCTCGGTGCTGATCGGCCTCCTCGGCATCCCGAACGCGCTCGGCGAGGGCCTCGACCGGTTTGGCCACTGGCTGACGCCGGTCGTCGCCGAGCCTTCCTTTGCGACGACCGAGACGGCGGCGCAGTTCTGGGGCTCGGCGGGGATCGCGCTGCTCGCCTCGGCGCTCGGCATCGGCCTGGCCTACGTGCTCTACGGCAAGGGCCCCGCACCGTCGGTCAAGGAGATCGTGCGCAAGATGCCGCCGGTCTACCGCCTCGTGTACAACAAGTTCGGCATCGACACCGTCTACGACAAGATCGTGCCGCAGGGCTTCCGCGTCACCGCCGTCATCCTCTGGAAGGCGATCGACGAGGTGCTGATCGACGGCCTGCTCGTCAACGGCACCGGCTGGCTGGTCAAGCAGTTCGGCTCGGCGACCAAGCGCCTCCAGTCGGGCGACATGCAGCGCTACCTCGTCGGGATCCTCGCCGGCGGCGCGCTGTCGATCTTCCTGGCGTCGAACTGGACGGTGTGGAGCGCCGACCGTCTCGATGTCCAGGCGGACGGCCGCGATGTCCGCGTCGTCCCCGTCACGCAGCACGCTGGTCACAAGCGGCTGCAGTACCGGGTCGCCTGGGAGCGCGAGGACGAGCTGTCGCAGCCGCAAGCCCCGTCGCCGATGGCGCACCACTACGAGTCTTCCGGCGAGAAGAAGATCACCGTCCAGGTGATTGACCCGCGCTGGGGCACCACGACCGTCATCCACCGCATGGTGAACGTAGAATGATCCCGACGCTGGTCACCTTCCTGCCGCTCGTCGGCGCACTGATCGTCCTCTTCATGCCGAAGGAGGAGGAGGGGCTGCATCGCGGCACCGCGATCGCCACCTCGCTGGTCACCTTCTTCGCTTCGCTCACCATGCTGTCGGGCTTCTCGCCGACCGGGTGGAACCACGAGGTCAACGCCGAGTGGGTCGCCGGTCTCGGCATCCGCTATCACATGGGCGCCGACGGGATCTCGCTCTGGCTGATCATCCTGACGACGTTCTTGATGCCGGTGATCTTCCTGTCGATCCGCCACTCGATCGAGAAGCGCGTGCGCGAGTTCGTCATCTGCATGCTCGTCCTCGAGACCGGCATCCTCGGCAGCTTCTTCGCGCTCGACCTGTTCTTCTTCTACGTGTTCTGGGAGGTGATGCTGGTGCCGATGTACCTGCTCATCGGCATCTGGGGAGGGGAGAAGCGCATCTACGCTGCGATCAAGTTCTTCCTCTACACGATC
>CAZPEY010000226.1:0-9344 GCA_964585665.1 uncultured Polyangiaceae bacterium
TTGGTGCAGGCCATGTTGCCTGGATCGGCCGCAGCGTCGAGATAGGCGATGCCAGCCGAGGGAGGCAGGTCGAGCGGACACGCGGGCATGAGGTCCGCGCTGGGACGGAGATCGGGCGAGGAGGCCAGGTCGACGAGGCTGTTCGCGACCAGATCCGCGCCGCCGAGCGTCAGGTCGTTGGCGCTCAGGTCGCTCGTATTCGCAGAGAGGTCCTGGCCCCAGTCGCGGGACAGCGCCTCGAAGTTGAAGCACCCCGCCGTCGCAGCGAAGCAGAGAATCCAGGCTCGAGCCAGCGCAGCCCTCTTCACATCGCGCACCGCATTAGCTTACCAGTGCTGCCGGAAAATTGCGCATCCGTCGAGGATCAGGCGTTATAGAAGTGGGTCGTTATGCACGCGTGTAGATCTCCCGGACAAGCGCTGTTGCAGCGCGCCCGCCAGCTCCCACCGACGAGCCCCGTCGGTGCCGCGCCGCTGCGGCTGCTCCCCGAGCCGACGCTCCGTGATCTCGACGGCCAGCCAGCGATCGACGGACCCGCGCTGCGCACCGCCACGGTCGCCTGGCTGCGCGCCGTCGCCGATCGCCTCGCCGCGCTGCTGCCGCCGGCGCTGTCGACGGCGGAGCGCGCCTGGGATCAGGCCGACCGACTGCGTCTGCTCGACGCCGCGCTGCGGCGCGAGCGCGCGCGCCTCGACACCCTGCTGGCGGGCAGCTCGGATCGTGGAGTGGCGACGGTGTGTGGCATGGCGATCTCGGCGGCGATGGGGTGGATCGATCTCTTCGAGCGCCGTATGGCGACGCTGCTGCGGTTGCGGCTCCGGGAGGGAGCGCCGCTGCTCGTCGACGGACGGCCTTTCCTCGACGTCGAGCCCGTGTTGCGCGAGCTGGCGCGCCACCTCGACGTCGCCGGAGGAGCACCATGAATCTGGCCCGCAAGGCCCTCTTGCTCTGTCTGCTCGTCGTCGCGCTCTCGGTCGCGATGGTCAGCGGCGTCGCCTACGTCGAGCATCGTCTGTGGTTGGGCGCGCTCGCGGTGGGCCTGCTCGGCATCATCGCGGTGTTCGGCGCGGCGACGCTGTTCCACGAGCGGCGACGCCTCGCCGAGCTGCTCGTCGATCTCGCCGCCAAGCAGCCGAGCTCGACGCTGTGGAAGGAGCGTCGCGGCCGCCTCGAGGCGCTGGCCAAGGCGGGGCTCCGTCCCGATCTCGATCTCCTCGCGCAGTCGCTGCGCGCCGCCGAGACCAGCCGCGCCTTCCTCGGCAAGTACTTCGTCGCGGTCACGGTGCTGGTCGGTCTGGTCGGCACGTTCGCCGGGCTGATGGAGATGCTGCGCGGCGTACAGCCGCTGCTCCAGACGACGACCGCGCCGGCGCTCGATGTCCTGCTGCAACCGCTGGTCGGGCTCGACGTGACCTTTGGCGCCAGCGTGGTGGGCATCCTGGTGACGCTCGCCCTGACCCTTCAGTCGGGTGACCTGCAGCTCGCCGAGGAGGCGATGCTG
Organism: uncultured Polyangiaceae bacterium; assembly: GCA_964585665.1. Classification (GTDB taxonomy): domain Bacteria; phylum Myxococcota_A; class Polyangia; order Palsa-1104; family Palsa-1104; genus CAZPEY01. The sequence continues at coordinate 1,502 of CAZPEY010000226.1, forward strand.
GCGTGCATCGAGGAGCGCACCGCGCACGAGCTCGTCCCGGCGCTGTGGCCACCCTCGGAGTCGAGCGAGGAGAAGATCCTGCGTCTGCTCGGCGGTTGGCACGCCAAGCAGGAGCAAGCGGTGACGCGCCTGGCGAGCGAGCTCGCCTCGACGATCGGCAAGACCTTCGGCAAAGAGGCTCACCAGCTGGTGGTCGCGATCGAGGAGGTCGTCGGTGCGGCGCACCAGCGCACGCTCGGTCGGCTCGATGAGACGCTCGAGAAGACGACGGGCGCGACGCTGCTGCGCCTCGAGACCTCGATCGCCCGCACCCTCGCCGAGCTCAGCGGGGGCCTCCAGGCGATCGTCAAGCAGGTTGACCAATCGACCCGGCAGACGATGGCCGCGCTGCAGGCGACGAGCGAGCAGACCACGGCGCGACTGGGGCAGTCGACGCACGAGACGCTCGCCCGCTTCGCCGAGGTCGCCACCGCGACTGGCGCGGCGCTCGAGCAGGGTGCACGACTGACCCTCGATCGCCTCGCCGCGACGGCGGGCGAGACCGGCCAGGCCTTCGCGCAGGGTACGCAGCAGACCCTCGATCGCCTCACCGCGACAGCGAGCGAGACGAGCCAAGCCTTCGCGCAGGGCACGCAACAGACCCTCGATCGCCTCGCCGCGACAGCGAGCGAGACGAGCCAGGCGCTCGCGCAGGGCACGCAACAGACCCTCGATCGCCTCGCGGCGAGCAGCGAGGCAACCCGCGCCAGCATCGAGCAAAGGGCCGAGGTGGCGCTCGAGCGCTTCGCGGCGACCACCGCCGAAGCCGCCCGCGCGCTCGATCACGCCGCGGCTCAGACGCTGGCGCGCCTGGGCGAGCAGTCGACGCAGACGCTGGCGCAGCTCGGCGCCAGCAGCGACCGTACGGTCAAGCAGCTTGACCAAGGAGCCCAAGCGCTGCTCACCGGCCTCGCCGAGCGCAGCGCCGCCTACGAGGCACGTCATGGCGCGCTGCTCGCCGCGCAGGTGGCGCCCATCGTCCTCGCCCAAGAGAAGCTCTCCGCGCAGCTCGGCGACCTGCTCGAGCAGCATCGCGCTGCCGTCGGCCAGCACACCGCGGCGCTCGCCGAAGAGCAGATCGCAGCGCGTCAGACTTTCGTCGAGGCGATCGCGGCGCTGCGGCCGCTGCTCGACGGCTTCGGCCGCGCCGCGCAACAGCTCGCGAGCGAGACCGAGCGCCTCGCCCCAGAGCTCTCGGCGCTCACCGCAGAGGTCGCGCTCCTCGCCGCCCGCACCGATGGCGGCGCCTCGCCGATCGTTCTCGACGAGCTGGCTCGCCTCGCCGGCTCGGTCGCCGAGCTGCAGAGCGGCACCGCGGAGCCGCAGTCGTGAAGCGCAGCACGCCGTTCGCGATCAACGTCTGGCCGCCCTTCGTCGACGCCCTGGTCCTGGTGCTCTCGGCCTTTGCGCTCTTGATGATCGTCTCGGCGTTCGCGCAGAAGCGTCTCATCGGCGAGCTGCGCGGACAGCAGGCCGAGCTGCAGCGGCTGCGCGCCGAGAAGGAGCGCATCGAGCGTCGGCTGCGCGCGCTCGCGCCGCAGGGCTCGCTCGAGGTGGAAGAGGGCAAGGTGATCTTGCAAGGCGAGGTGCTGTTCGCGTCCGGCAGCGAGGTCCTGGCGCCCGCTGGAGCGCAGTTCCTCCAAACCCTCGGCAAGCCGCTCCAGGCCCTGCTCGAACAAGAGGGCGATCAGATGATCCTCGTCGGGGGGCACACCGATGACGTGCCGATCAAGAGCGCGCGCTTCCCGTCCAACTGGGATCTCTCGACGGCACGCGCCGTCGCGGTCGCGCGGGCGCTCGTCGAGCACGGCATCCCGGAGAAGCGCATCGCCGCGGCCGGCTTTGGCGAGCATCACCCCCGCGCCAGCAACGCGACGGCCGAGGGGCGCCAGCGCAACCGACGCATCGAGATCTTGATTGTGCCGATCGGCTCGGTGTCGAGCCGATGAGCCCAGCGACCGAGCGGTTCGCCGCCGCGCTCGTGCGCCGCACCACCGAGCTGCTGCCGCTGATCGGCGAGGCGCCGCACCAGGAGCGCGTGGCGGTGCAGGCGGCGCTCACCGCCTTCGCCGCGGCGCCAGGCCCCGCGCGCTACCTCCACGCCAACCGCATGCTCGTCGCGGTGGCGCGTGCCGCCGCGCGCGCCAAGCTCGAGAAGGGCCCGGCGCGGGTGCGTCACGAGCGCGCGCTCGCAGATTTTGTTGCGCTGCAGCAGACCTGGCAGCTCGACGAGACGACGAAGCAAGCGCTCGCGGCGCTGCCCTCTTCGCCCGGCTCCGCCGAGCTCCTGACCGCGCTGCACCAGCTGAGCGAGGCGCTGACGCTCGTCGAGAGCAAGGTCGCCTCGCAGCTTCAGCGCGTGCTCTTGCCGCGCGCCAACGACAACGAGCGGCGCGCCCGGCCGCGCACCGTGGTCATCACGAAGAGCAACAGCACGCCCACGCCGCCCACCTCGCCGACCTCGGCTCCCGCCGCACGACAGGCGCAGCCGCCGCGGATCGTCCCGCCACCGCCCGTCGGCGTCGTGCCGCTCAAGTCGGGCGCAGCCTCCGTCAGATCCGGCAAGGTCAGGAGATCGGCGGGCGCCGCCATGTCCGCGCCCGAGCCGCCGAAGCAGGCCGAGACGTGCGTCGACCGCTTGGCGTCGCAGGACGTCGGCGAGGCGCACTCCGGTTCGGACAGCGCGCCCGGCTTGCCCGACGTGCCCATCTCCGAGAGCTTGGGGTAGGCAAGCGCGGTCGCCGTCCAGTGCTGCGGGGTCGGTGGGTGCTCGATCCAGCCAAAGACCTTCTCTTGATAGGGGGCCGAGCCGCCGCCCTTCGGATCCCAGACGCCGCGCGTCGACTTGTAGATCGGGTTGGTCGGGTTGTTCTTGTAGGCGAGGCCGTTGTAGGCCCAGGTCGCCGTGTACCAGTCCTCGATCAAGGTCGGGTCGCGATCGCCGACACACTCGGTGCCGCGCCACTTCTGCGCCAGGATCATCGTGCCCGTCGCCAGGTTGTAGGTCGGCTCGGCGACGACGCGATCTGGATCATAGCTCGGGGGGCTGTCGCTGACGCGCATGCCCGACGTCACCTGACCGATGCCATAGCCGCAGTCGAAGCTGACGATGGTGCGCGACGGCTTGCCCTTCTCACTCGACGGCGAGGTCGGCTCGCAGAAGTGCTGCCAGATCGACTCCTGCCGCGCGATCGCCTTGAGCAGCTCGCACGGATACTTGGCGGCAACGTTGATCTTGGGATCGGGTTGATCACACCCCGACGGAATGTCCGACACGCTCGGCCCTTGATCGCCCCACTCGGACGGTCCGCGCGCCACCAGATCGAAGATCGCCTGCCACTCCTGCACGGTCGGGTTGGTGCCCTCGACGGGGAAGTGCGCGCACTTGGGCTCGATGTCGGGCGTGTAGCTCGGGCAGTACTGCGCCCGCGCCGGCGCGCTGAGCGAGACCGCGACGACGGCGATCGCGACCGCGGTGATCCGGTTCATCGCGCACCGCCTTGTGGCACGACGCCGACGACCTCGAACCGCCGCTCCTCCCGCGGGATCGGCACCGGGAAGGCGCGCTGGGTCTGCGCGTCGACGAGGTAGAGCTGAGGCCGCGCCGGTCCGCCGTGGTGCAGGATCGCGACGCCGCGCCCATCGGCCGCTACCGCCGCCACCTCGTCGATGCCATGCCCGAGCTGGAAGCTCGGCTGGCGTACCCGTCGCGTCGACGGATCGAACAGCGCCAGCCCCTCGCCAGCGACCGGGTTGAGGGCGAGCAGGCCATCGATGGGCCAGCGCGCCGGCACCATCGCGTAGTGGTTGCCGTCCAGCACGGGCTGGACGCGCCCGCTCGGAAGATCGATCTCGATGACCTGCCACAGCGACGGCTGACGCGGGTGCCGCACCTGGCAGTAGACGGCGTTGCGCTGCTTGTCGAGCGAGAAGTCGCGCGCGAGCTGCAGCCCGTCAGCGACGACCCGCACCCGCCCCTGCGTGGTCACCGCGACGAGCGACACGCCGCCCGGGCCGATGTCGGCGAGGTAGGTCTGGTGATCGTGCTGGCCGATCGGCAGCGCCAGGTAGCCGCGCGATTGGTAAAGTCGCTTGACCGTCCGCGTCGCGACGTCGTACTCGTCGACGAAGACATCGTCGATGCGCTGCTGGTGCTGGAGCTCGACCGGCTGCAGGCCAGGGGTACCACGCGCGACCAGGACGCGCGCCTCATCGAGCGCCACCGGCCAGCTCCCCTCGTAGACCGCATCGAGCAGCGTCTCGGTGCGCCCCTCGACAAGGAGGTACAGCGCTCCGGTCCACGAGCGTTCGCGGGCCACGCTGCGCTGCGCCACCGCAGCGACGCGCCCGTTGCCGAGCAACGCGCCCTTCACCGACGATCCCGGCTGATGAATCACCCGACCGAGCTCGCGCGCTCCCGTCGGTGACACCGCGAGCAGGCGGGTGAAGTCGGACTCACCATCGCCGCCGAAGCCGAGCACCTCGAGGGCGGGAGGCGGCTGCGGCGCGGGCGCCTGCGCGATGGCGACGCGCGGCGCGAGCCGAGAGTCGTTCCAGAGACCGAGCGTCCCGAGCGCCAACGCTCCCCCGAGGGCCCCCCAACGAAGTACGCGCGTAGGTGGCATCCCTATCATCTTACACAACGTGATAAAACCGCGACATGGATCTGTCGAGACGCTCGTTCCTCGTCGGTACGGCCGCCACCACAGCCACGCTGGCCACCCTCCGGCAGGCGCGCGCCAAGGTCACGGCGCCCGCGCCCGCCGCCGCGATCAACGACGAAGCGCTGGTCGCAGCGGGCCTCGAGGCCGCCAAGCGCGCCGGCGCCAGCTACGCCGACGTCCGCGTCGAGAAGCTGCGCTTCCAGGCGGTGCCGTTCCGCGACGACTACGTGCTCGGCGTGCACGAGAGCGAGTCGGCCGGGGTCGGGGTGCGGGTGCTCGTCGACGGGGTGTGGGGCTTCGCCGCGACCTACAAGCTCGACGCCGTCGAGGTCGCCCGCTCGGCCAAGCGCGCCGTCGAGGTGGCGCGCGCCAACAAGAAGATCATCGCGCAGCCCGTCGAGCTCGCTCCCATACCGGCGGCCAAGGGCACCTGGACCTCGCCGCACAAGATCGATCCGTTCACCATCCCGGTCAAAGACAAGGCCGAGCAGCTCATCGCGGCCGGCAAGGCGGCACTCGCCGTCGGCAAGGCCGCTGGCCGCAAGGTCATCGTCACCGGCAGCACCATCTTCATCCGGCAGGAGAAGCTGCTCGGGTCCTCGGAGGGCACGCTGCTGCGTCAGGTCTTCCTGCGCGGCCAACCCAACATCGAGGTCGACGCGATCGATCCGAGCACCTCGGCCTTCGAGCGCGCCTCGTCGGACAGCATCATCCCGGCGCAGCAGATCGGCTGGGAGGTCACCGAGCAGCACAAGCTCGACGATGTGGCGCGCACGGTCGCCGAGCGAGCGCTGCGTCGCCTCGGTGCCGCGCCGGTCGAGCCCGGCCGCTACGATCTGGTGATCGATCCGTCGAACCTGTGGCTCACCATCCACGAGTCGGTCGGCCACCCGACGGAGTTCGATCGCATCCTCGGCTACGAGGCGAACTTCGCCGGGACCAGCTTCATCCGCCCCACCGATCTCGGCCAGCTCCGCTACGGCTCCGAGATCGTCAACCTCGTCGCCGATCGTACCCAGCCGGGCGCGCTCGGGAGCTGCGGCTGGGACGACGACGGCATGGCGGCGGACAAGTGGGACCTCGTCCGGGGCGGCACGCTCGTCGGAGTCCAGACGACGCGCGAGCAACCCGCGTGGCAGAAGGGGATCACCGCGCACAGCGGTAGCTACGCGCAGTCGTGGGCCGACGTACCGTTCCAGCGCATGCCCAACGTCTCTCTCGAGCCGGGCGCCAAGCCGCTCTCCCCCGAGCAGCTCCTCGCCGACACCAAGCGCGGCATCTTCGTCACCGGACACGGCAGCTGGTCGATCGATCACCAGCGCTACAACTTCCAGTTCACCGCCGAGGCCTTCACCTTGATCGAGAACGGCAAGCTGACGCGCCCGGTGGGCAAGATCGCGTACCAGTCGAACAGCCTCGACTTCTGGCGGAGCTGCGACGCGATCTGCGACGCCAAGAACTACCAGCTCGGCGGCTCGCTCTCTGACGGAAAGGGTGAGCCGCTCCAGCTCAACCCGGTGTCCCACGGCTGCAGCACGGCGCGCTTTCGCGGTGTCAACGTCATCAAGGTGGGAGCGTAGCGATGACCAAGAAGGGGATGATTCTCGACGAGCGGCTGTGCAAGGCTGCGGTCGATGCCGCGCTGTCGGCAGTCAAAGTGGACGACATGCTGGTCTCGCTGCACGGGCAGCGCAAGCGCCACTTGCGCTTCGCCCGCAACGGGGTGACGACGGCCGGCGACATCGACGAGGTGACGGGCTCGATCACCTGCGTCGTCGGCACCAAGCACGCCACGGTGCAAGTCAAGGATCTTGACCAACGAACCCTGCGCGATGCCGCCATCCGCGCCAAGCAGAGCGCCGAGCTATGCCCGGACGATCCGGAGCTCGTTCCCTTCCCTGGCGCAGCAAAGGTGCGACCGGTGCCGGCCGCGTTCGTCGAGAAGACCGCGCTGCTCACGGCGCAGCAGATCGCCGACGCGGTCCACCCGGCGATCGCGGAGGCAAAGAGCCGCAACCTCCAGGCGGCCGGCTTCCTCGAGCTCTCGACGGCGACCTCGGCGGTGGCGACCAAGGCCGGCTTCTTCGCCACGCATGCCGCGACGCACGCCGACTTCTCGATGACCGCCCGCACCCCGGACGGCACCGGCTCGGGCTGGGCGGGGCGCGCCGGCGAGAGCCTCGCCGAGCTCAACATCGGCAAGCTGGGGCTCACCGCTTGCGACAAGGCGGAGCGCTCGCGCAGCCCACGCGGCCTCGCGCCTGGCCACTATCCGGTGGTGCTCGAGGCGGCGGCGACCCAGGAGCTCTTCGATCAGATGGGGGGCTTCTTCGATCAGCGCGCCGCCGACGAGGGCGCCTCACCGTTCTCGGCCGCCGACGGCAAGACCAAGATCGGCGAGTCGCTCTTCGGTCAGCTCACGGTCTACGCCGATCCGTTCGACAAGGCGACGCCGAGTGCGCCGTTCGACGGCGAGGGCACGCCGCGACAGCGCCAGGTTTACGTCGAGAACGGCGTGCTCAAGAGCCTGCACGTCTCGCGCTACTGGGCCAAGAAGACCGGCAAGCAGGCGACCGCTGCCCCGGGGGCGCTCGTGGCGCGCGGCGCCAGCGTCGACGGCGATCTGGTCAAGGGTCTTGACCGAGGACTCCTCATCACGCGCCTGTGGTACTGCAACGTCGTCGATCCCAAGACGATGACGTTGACCGGCCTCACGCGCGACGGCGTCTTCTGGGTCGAGGGCGGCCACATCGTCGACTCGGTCAACAACTTCCGCTTCAACCAGTCGCTGCTGTCGCTGTTCGCCAACACCGAGGCGTATGGCGCAAGCGATCGGCTGAACGGCATGATGCCGTCGCTGCGCTGCTCCGAGTTCTTCATGTCGACGCGATCCGACGCGGTATGAGCGACGAGCCCGAGCCGATCGTCGAGCGTGCGGCCGTCTGGGGCCGGCTGCTGTACTACGCGGTGCTGCTGTTCTTCGTCATGACGGCGCTGGCCCGCTGCGGTGGCAACGCCGCCGCCGGTCCGGCGATGTGGTGGTCGCTGCTGGCGCTCTTCGTCGTCGTCAACCTCGGGGTCATGGTGCCGACCCTCGGGATGTTCGCGCGGCCGATCCTGGCGGTGCAGCGCGGCCCGGC
>CAZPEY010000227.1:0-1915 GCA_964585665.1 uncultured Polyangiaceae bacterium
CACGGTGCAGGCGCTCGCCGCGGTGCTCGGCGGCACGCAGTCGCTGCACACCAACGGCTACGACGAAGCGCTGTCGCTGCCGACCGCCGAGGCGGCGACGCTCGCCTTGCGCACGCAGCAGATCCTGGCCCACGAGGCCGGCGCCGGGGACCTCGTCGATCCGTTCGGCGGCAGCTACGCGATCGAGGCGCTGACCGACGAGATCGAGCGGCGGGCCGAGAAGGTCCTGCAGCGCATCTCCGAAGCCGGCGGCATGGTCGCCGCGATCGAGCAGCGCATCCCGCAGAGCGGCATCGAGGATCGCGCGTATCGCTTTCAGCGCGCCGTCGAGAGCAAGCAGAAGATCCTGGTGGGCGTCAACGAGTTCACGCTCGACGAGGAGCCGACCCACCGCGTGCTCAAGATCGATCCGTCGCTCGAGGCCGCCTGTCGCGCCGCCACACAGAAGGTGCGCCGCGAGCGCGACGCCAGCGCCGCACACGCACGCCTCGAGGAGCTGCAGCGCGCCGCAGAGGGGAAGGACAACCTCGTGCCGCTCATCCTGACGTGCGTCAAGGCGGGGTGCACCCTCGGGGAGATCGCCGATGCGCTGCGCCGCGTCTTCGGCGAATATCGCGAATCCGCTTGACCGCAGCGTCGCAAAGTGGTCAGTAACTCTCCGCTTTTGCACTTGATTCGGCCCCGCGAACCGTTCAGGGTAGCCGAGTAGCTCCGACCGAGAGAGGGAAGCACGCAGATGGCTCAGAGTCGCAAGGACGATGGCAGCGTAACCAAGAGCGATCTCATCGAGACGATCGCGAACAAGCTCAACCTGCCCAAGGGCAAGGCCGAGCTCATCGTCAACTGCATCTTCGACTCGATGGAGGAGTCGCTGCGACGCGGCGATCGCATCGAGATCCGTGGCTTCGGCAGCTTCGAGATCCGCAGCTACAAGGCCTACGAAGGCCGCAACCCGCGCACCGGAGATCCCGTCGGCGTGCAGCCGAAGAAGCTGCCCTTCTTCAAGGTTGGCAAGGAGCTCAAGGAGCGCGTCAACCTGGCGTGGGAGAAGCAGCAGAACGGCCAGGCCACCAGCCCCGCCGGAGCGACCGACTCCTCGCGCTAGAGCGCCGGCTCCCGAGCGAGCCCCTGATCGAGGCCATCGAGCCGCCGCCGCCGCTCCCCCCACTTCCAGAGATGTCGCAGCAACGCACCGACGAGCGCGCGCCGCTCGTCCGCGAGCACGAGCTGGCCAGCGACCCGATCGGCGTAGAGGCGCAGCATCTGCTCATCGAACAGCACCAGCGACAGCCAGCGACGATACGCATCCCCATCGTAGAGCATGCGCGCCAGGCGACCATCGAGCACGAGCTCTCGCCCCACGGGCGCCCGACGAACTCGCCGCGTGTAACCGCGGAGCGAGAAGTCGCCCGAGGCGAGCGCCTCGACGATCGTCTCCCCCGCGACCGCCGCCTGCTCCATCCCAACCGCGATGCCCTCGCCCGTGAGCGCGTCGACGCCCGCGGCGTCGCCGACGAGGAGCACGCGCGGCCGCGCCAGCGGCAGGGTTGGATCGTAGCCGAGCACCGGCCAGCCCCGCTCGCTGCCGTCGAGCTCCACGCCATGCGGCCGGAGCCATTCGGCAAGGATCTTGACCAACTGTTTTCCGCTGCGCGGCGAATGCTCGCTCGGGTAGTGCATCAGGCCGACGTTGATGCCGCCGCTCGGCATCGGAAAGATCCAGAGGTAGCCGCGGAGCCCCGTCGCCATCGGCGAGAAGTCGTAGAGCATCGTCGTCGCAAATCGTCCTGGCGGCGCGGGTAGCTCGGCGCGGAAGAGGCGGATCGGCCGGGGCTCGGCCCTGCGGCGCCCGAGCGTCTCGGCGAGGAGCTGCTTGCGCACGACCCCGCCCGCTCCATCCGCGCCGACCAGCACG
>CAZPEY010000227.1:2015-9333 GCA_964585665.1 uncultured Polyangiaceae bacterium
CGTGGAGATCGCCAGCGCGACGGTCGGTCGCACCGAGAACCCGATGGTCCCTGTCGGGATCGGATCGCCCGCCTTGAGCGTGCCCGTGCCATGCACGAGCAACTTGAACGGCGTCTGGTAGTCCGCGGCGAAGGTCTGCAGCGCCGAGCGACCGGCGTTGTCGAGTGGCAGGCGGCAGACCTGCGCTCCCGCCGCGGCGCTGTCGCCCGCGGGGTCGATCATGTCTGCGCACGCCACCGACTTCGACGGCAGGCTCGCCATCGCGCCGAGCTTCTGGGCGCGCTGGTCGCGCTCGTCCACCGCCGTCTCGGGGGCGACGAAGATCTCGAAGGGAGGCGTCGCGAACGACAGCGTGTTCTGCCGGATCCAGTACGTGACCTTGGACAGGGTCGCGGCGCGCACGCCGAACTTGATCGCCTCGGCGGGGAACTTCGACTGCTGCGCCAGGTTGATCGTATAGGACAGCCGCACCTCGACGGTCGCTGCGCAGGTGTTGGTCGAGCTGTCGCAGAAGGCGCTCACCGACGGGTCGTTGATCATCGTCGCGAGCGTGCCGCAGGTGTCGCCGAGCTGCCCACCGCAGGGGATCGAGGGGACCGTGCCAGCGGTGGTCTCGAGCTTCTCCTGAAAGTCGAGCGCATCGAAGGAGTAGTCGAGGCTCAGCGCGTCGGACGCGATGAGCGAGCAGGACGGCAGGAACGAAAGAACGGCCAGTACGCTAAGAAAGCGATGCATACAAAAAACTCCAAAAAGACCGAAAGCTCTAGATTCAGTCTATCACGGCTGTCGCAACTTGCTCGCCAGCACCTCCGCGATCTGGCGCGCCGCGGTGTAGGGATCCAGGCGACGAGCTGCGACCTCCTCGACGAGCGCGGGGCGCTCCTCGAGCGCCGCGCCCAGCACGGCGCGACAGGTGGCGAGCGTGATCTCGCGCACCGACTCGGCGGCGCGACGGCGCCGTCGCTGCACCCGCGCCTCGCTCGACTCCTGGCGGGCGGCGTGACGGGCCACCGCTGCGACCAGCTCGTCGATGCCCTTGCCCGAGGAGGCGACGGTGCGAACGATCTCGACCTCGAGGTGCGGATCGGCGCGTAGCTCGAGCATCGTGACGAGGTCGCGCACCGCGCGATCGGCGCCCTCGCGATCTGCCTTGTTGACGACGAGCACGTCGGCGATCTCGAGGATGCCAGCCTTGATCGCCTGCACCTCATCGCCCAGCCCGGGCACGGTGACGACCACCGCGGTCTCGGCGAGCGAGACGATCTCGACCTCGTCCTGCCCGACGCCCACGGTCTCGACGATCACGATGTCGAACCCCATCGCGTCGAGCACCGTCACGACGTCGTAGGTCGAGCGCGACAGGCCCCCCAGGTGACCGCGCGTTGCCAGCGAGCGGATGAACACCCCTTCATCGGTGGCGTGGCGCTGCATTCGGATGCGGTCGCCAAGGACCGCGCCTCCTGAGAAGGGGCTCGAGGGATCGACGGCGACCACGCCGACTCGCTTGCCAGCCTTGCGGTAGGCGCCGATGAGTCCGTCGACCACGGTCGACTTTCCGGCGCCCGGGTTCCCGGTGATGCCGAGGAGAAACGCCCGCCCCGTGTGCGGATAGAGCTCGGCGAGGAGCGCCACCGCGTCGGGACGTCCGTCGTCGAGGTTGCGCATCAGGCGCGCGCCGGCGCGCACGTCCCCTGCGACGATGCGCGCCGCGATCGGCCCAAGCGGCGGCGAGGCTGGTGAGGTCATGGCTTCCACCGCTGTTCTGGACCGCGCGGGAGGTAGAACTGCACCGCGGTCATCGGGCTCTGGGTCACAAGGCCGTGCGGCGTGCCCGGCGGCAGCTCGAGGAGCTGACCGGGCTCGACGACGCTGCTCGCGGCGCCGCGCTGCAGCTTGCCGCGCCCAGCGACGACGAAGACGATCTCCGTCGAGCCGTCGTGTTGGTGCACCGGGAGCTCGACGCCGCCCTTCAACTCGAGCCAGTCGAACGCCAGCGGGATCGCGGGCGTGCCATCGGTGCCGAGCTGCACGGTGCCGCGCCCGCCCGGGAGCTGCAGCACCGGCAGCGTCGCGAAGCCGAAGACGTGGATGCCGAGGAAGGGGGATGGGCCGGGCAGCTCGACGGCGAGGACGCGGCAGCGCTCGCAGCGCAGCGTCGCTGGCAACCCGACGACAGCGCCGCGCCCTGGATCGAGCGCGTCCTTACGCTTGTGCTCGAGCGTCGCCTTGCCCTCGATCACGTAGAGCGCGAACAGGCCGTCGCGAAGGTCAAGATGATTGACTACATCGAGCACGCGGGCGCTGGGCCTCGGATCGGGGCGGAACACCAGCGGAACGACGATCTGATCGCCGTGCGCCACAGGCATGCCATCGAGCTGCCAGGACTGGGCCCGGGCCGCGACGCAGGCAGCGGCGGCAGCGACGGCCGGGTCGGACTTGAGGACCCGCGCCGCCAGCACCCGACGCTGGTGGCCGGCCACGAGATCGAGCAGCGCCTCGCCGCTCGGTCGCTGATCCCCGACGCAGGCGCGGATCTCGTCGACGTGCGCGCGCAGCAGCGCCTGCACCGCCGACCCGAGCGCCGCCTCGGCCGCGTCCCCTTGGGCGGCGGCACGGCCCGGCAACCATGCCACACCGCACAGGAGCGCCGCGGCGAGCGGCAGGAGCGCCCGGCGCCTCATCGCCGCCGGTCCTCCGACCGGGGGATCTTCGTCTCGCCTCGCGGGTCCTTCTTTCGCATGGCAGGCCAGAGGACTAGCGCGCTTCCGCGCGCGGCCGAACTTCCTTCTCGATCCACTCGACGATGCTGGCGGTCGGCGTGCCGGGCGTGAACAGCGCGCCGACGCCCTGCCGCTGCAGCTCGGCGACGTCGTCCTCGGGGATGATGCCGCCGCCGAAGATCAGCACGTCGTCCGCGCCCCGCGCCGAGAGCGCTGCCTTGACGGCGGGGAACAACGTCATGTGCGCCCCCGACATGATCGAGAGGCCAACCGCGTCGACGTCCTCCTGCACGGCGGCCTGCGCGATCATCTCGGGTGTCTGGTGCAGCCCGGTGTAGATCACCTCGTAGCCAGCGTCGGCGAGCGCGCGGGCCACGACCTTGGCGCCGCGATCGTGTCCATCGAGGCCCGGCTTGGCGACGAGAATGCGAATCTTGCGTGGGCTCTGTTTGTCTTGGCTCATAGGCTCTGCCGCAGGTTGAGGTTGTAGAAGTGCTCGCTGTCCTTGAGGAGCGCCCGCGCGATGACCAGGCGCTGCACCTCGCTCGTGCCTTCGTAGATCCGCGCGACCCGCACGTCGCGCAGGTAGCGCTCGACGGGGAAATCCCGCGTGTACCCGTAGCCGCCGTGGACCTGCAGCGCCATGTCGCAGGCGCGCCAGGCCGCCTCGCTCGAGTAGAGCTTGGCCATCGCCGCTTCGGAGGAGAACGGCAGGCCGGTCTCTTTTCGCCAGGCGGCGCGCAGCGCGAGCAGGCGCGCGCCCGCGAGCTCGGTGGCCGCCTGCGCGAGCATGAACTGGATCGCCTGAAAGTCGGCGATCGGCTGTCCGAACTGCTTGCGGTCCTTGGCGTACGAGCGCGCTGCTCCGAGCGCCGCCTCGCCGAGGCCGAGCGCCTGCGAGGCGATCCCGATGCGACCACCGTCGAGCGCCGACAGCGCGATCTTCATGCCGTCGCCGAGCTCGCCCAGCAATGCGCTCGCCGGCACGACGCAGTCGAGCGCGAGCGGCACCGTCGACGAGCCGCGCAAGCCGAGCTTGTCCTCGTGCCGCCCGGCGACGATGCCCGGCGTGCCGCCGCGCACCGCGAAGGCCGAGATCGACCGCGGTCCCGCCTCGGGCGTGCGGGCCCAGATCACCATCGCGCCGGCCTTGTCTCCCGAGGTGATCCACTGCTTGCTGCCGACGAGGTGGAACTCTCCCGACGGCGTGCGCGTGGCGACGGTCTGCATGCCTTGCGGATCGCTGCCTGCCTGCACCTCCGAGAGCCCGAACGCCCCGGGGCCAAGGCGCCCCTCGACGAGCGGCGGCACCAGCGCCTGCTTCGTCTCGTCGTTGCCGAAGCGCGCGATCACCTCGGCGACCATGTTGGTGACCGCGACCGCGACGGTGACGGACGCGTCGACGCGTGCCAGCTCGGTGATCACCAGGCTGTACGCCACGACGCCGAGCCCCGCACCCGAGAGGCTCTCCGGGACGTTGACGCCGAGCAGCCCGAGGCGCCCGAGCTCGGCGAGCTCCTCGTCGGGGAAGAGCGCCTCCTCGTCGCGCCGCTTGGCGCGCGGCGCGAGCACCCGCGCCGCAAACTCACGCGCCGTCGTCTGGGCGAGCCGCTGCTCCTCGGTCGGTTGAAAGTCCATGGTCACTCCCGCACCGCGACGGTGGCCTTGGCGACCTGGCCGAGCGGATCGACGAGGCGCAAGAGCCGCGCCTTCTCGGCCAGGCAGTCCGCGATCGGCGCTGGCACCGGCGCCTCGGCCGCGACCCCTGCCGAGAGCACCTTGCCGCCCGGTCCAATGTAGACGGTCAGCGCGATCCCCGGCGGCAAGCCTCCGGGCGCCCGCCGCTTGCACTCGCGGACATGCGGTCGAAACGCCGCCATCTTGGTCTCGACGCGCGCGCCGTCCCACGACGCGACCTGCGCCGTCGAGCCGAAGTCGACGGGGTAGTTGAACTCCGCCTCCTTGCCGCCCTTGGGCGGCGAGAAGCGCAGCTCGGCGACGATCTTTTCGATGCACGCCTCGGCCTCGCGATGGCCGAGCGTGCTCGACTGGAGGAACGACTGCTTGGGCGCGCCCTTGGCGTCGAGCTTGACCTTGACGTCGACCGCGCCGCCGAGGAAGCGGAACTTGGTCTTGCTCGCCTTGACGCAGTCGACCATCGCCGAGAAGCGCCCCTTGAAGACCTGCTCGACGTCCTCGGCCTTGACCGTGCCGAGCGTACCCTGCACCTCGAGCCCATCGGGCTCCTCGGGGGCTGGCTTGGCCGGTGGCCGCTCGGGCTCACTCTTCTCGAGCGCCGGTGCGGGCTGCTTGGGTGCCGGCGACGAGGCGCAGCCACCGCCGAGGACGGCGAGGCCCGCCAGGACGGAACGACGGAGATGGGCAGAGAGCTTCAATACTGGGCTCCGAGATGGACCGATCGCGAGTACGGGTACTCGGTGGGGAGCTCAGGGAAGACCCAGGCGCTCACCTCACGCTGCACGCACTCTTCGATCGGCACGTTGTTGATCGTCGACTTCAGGATCTTCACCTTGCTCGCCTTGCCGGTCTTCTGCACGGTGAGTCCGACGGTGACCTCGCCTTGCATCTTGCGATCGCCCGACTTCAACTGCTCGTCCTGCCAGCAGGTGTTGAGCGAGCCGGCCTTGCGCCGAAACACGGCATCGACGGAGTCGATCTGCTCGGCGGTGAGGCCGCCCTGCGAGGTCGGGTGGTTCGCCTCGCTGCCACCGCCGCTGTCACTCTTCGGCGTCGTGCTCGTCCCACTCTGCGAGCCACCGCACGCGGCAGCCACCACGAAACCAATCCACAAAAACGATCGCATCACACCCTCCGGTAGGCCGTTTCAGTCCTTGAGCAGGTTGCTCGCAATCACGAGCCGCTGGATCTCGCTGGTCCCCTCGTAGATCTCGGTGATCTTCGCATCTCGATAGTGGCGCTCGACGGGGAAATCCTCGACGTAGCCGTTACCGCCAAAGATCTGGATCGCGTCCTTGGCGGCACGGTTGGCGGCCTCCGACGCATAGAGCTTGGCCATCGCCGCCTCCATCGAGTAGCGCGCCCCCGCGTCCTTGAGCGCCGCAGCGCGGAAGGTCAGCAGGCGCGCCGCGTCGAGCTCGACCGCCATGTCGGCGAGCTTCCACTGGATCGCCTGGTGCTGCCCGATCGGCTTGCCGAAGGTCTTGCGCTCCTTCGAGTAGCCGAGCGCGTCTTCGAGCGCGGCGCGACCGATGCCGAGGGCCTGCGCCGCGATGCCGATGCGGCCGCCGTCGAGGGTCGACATCGCGACCTTGAAGCCCTGGCCGACCTCGCCGAGCAGGTGGCTCTTGGGCAGGCGCACCTCGTCGAGGAAGATCTGACAGGACTGCGAGCCGCGGATGCCGAGCTTCTTGTCCGGGGGACCGGTGCGCACACCCTTTGCGTCCATCGGCAGGATGAAGGCGGTGATGCCCTTGTGGCCCTTGCTCACGTCGTTCATCGTGAAGAGCACGCAGACGTCCGCGACGGGTCCGTTGGTGATCCAGTTCTTGACGCCCTGGATGACCCACTCGTCGCCGTGCAGCGTCGCGGTGGTCTTCTGCGCGGCGGCGTCGGAGCCAGCCTCCGGCTCCGACAGCGCGAAGCAGCCGAGCAGCTTGCCCGAGGCGAGCGGCCGCAGCCACTTGTCGTGCTGCTCGGCGTTGCCGAACTTCCAGATCGGATCGCACACCAGCGAGTTGTTCACGGACATGATGACGCCGGTCGAGGCGCAGGCGCGCGAGATCTCCTCGAGCACGAGCACGTAGGTCACCGCGTCGAGCCCCGAGCCGCCGAGCTCCTCGGGAACCGCGATGCCCATGAAGCCGAGCTCGGCCATGCGCGCGACGAGCTCCTTGGGGAAGCGGTGGTTGGCGTCGATCTCGGCGGCCTTCGGCAGCACCTCGTGCTTGGCGAAGTCCTGCGCGGTCTTGAGCACCAGCTTCTGATCGTCGGACAGCGAGAAGTTCACGTTATTCTCCGCGGAAGTTGGGGGGGCGCTTCTCCAGGAAGGCCTTCATGCCTTCCTTCTGATCCTCGGTCGAGAACAGCTCGGCGAAGAGCTGGCGCTCGCGATCGAGCCCTTCGTCGAGCGAGACCTGCTGGGAGTACCGGATCGCGCGCAGCGCCGCAGCGACCGCCAGTGGGCCCTTGCTGGCGATCTTCTGCGCCACCTTCTTGGTCTCCTCGAGCAGGGTCGCCGCCGGGAACAGGCGGTTGGCGAGCCCGATGCGCAGCGCCTCGTCGGCTCCGATGATATCGCCGGTGAGCACGAGCTCGGTGGCGCGCGCCGCGCCGACCCGGCGCGCCAGCCGCTGCGTGCCCCCGAAGCCTGGGATCACGGCGAGGTTCACCTCGGGCTGCCCGAACTTGGCCTTGTCGGAGGCGAAGATCAGATCGCAGAGCAGCGCCAGCTCGCAGCCACCGCCGAGCGCAAAGCCGTTGACCGCGGCGAGGAACGGCTTGCGGCTCTTCTCGACCGCCGCGCCGAGCGTGTAGGCGAGCGCCGCGAAGCGCGCCGCATCCTCCGAGTCGAGCGCCACCATCTCGGCGATGTCCGCGCCGGCGACGAAGGCCTTCTC
>CAZPEY010000228.1:0-6850 GCA_964585665.1 uncultured Polyangiaceae bacterium
CGCGCGGTGGCCGGAGCGTCGCTGGCGTGTCGCGTCGGGGGGCGCGCGCGCGGCGGCTCCCCGCTGCCTCCGAACCGCCCGCGCGGTGGCGCCGAGCGCGGCGGCAGCTCCCCTTGCGCGAGCTTGATCTCGACGTGGGGCGCGCGCGGATCGCGCTCTGCCGCGTTGGCGGCGAACTCGGCCGCGACGCGCTTGTCGATCTCGAAGACGGTGTACCCGCGCGCGATCCGGATCGCGCCCACCGAGCGCCTGGTGATCGCGCCGCGCTTGCAGACGAGCGGCAAGATCCAGTTGGCCTCGGCCCGATCCTTGGCGCCGAGGTTGACCGTGAACAGGACCATCTCGCCTTCACCCTCGACCTCGCCCTCGCCGGTGGCGAGCGGGCGCCGCGGCGCCGCCACCGGCACCGCAACGGGAGTGAGCGCGACGCCCTTGGGGCGCTGATCGATGAGCCTCTCGAGCAGCGAGGCGACCAGCTCGACGGGCGAGCTCGTCTCGAGCAGCTGCGTCGCCAGCGTCGTCGCGCCGTCGCTCGACGGCTGGGTGAGGCGACCGATCACCTCGAGGCGCAGCCGCTCGCGCTCGCGCTCCGCCACCTGGTCGGCGCTCGGCGCGGGGGTGAACGGCAGCTTGAGGTGCGCATCCCGAAACAGCCGCTCGGCGCGTCGCTGCGCCGCCTTGTCGACGAGGACGACGTTGACGCCCTTCTTGCCGGCCCGGCCGGTGCGCCCCGAGCGGTGGGTGAGCGACTCGGCGTTCTCGGGCAGGTCGGCGTGGATGACCAGGCCGAGCTCGGGCAGGTCGAGCCCGCGCGCCGCCACGTCGGTGGCGACCAGCACCCGGACGCGCCCGGAGCGCAGCGCCTCGAGCGCGCGCGTGCGCTCCTCCTGCGCCCGCTCGCCCGAGATCGAGTCGACCACGAAGCCCGCTTGCTGGAGCTGGCGGTGCAGATCGGCCACCCCTTCGCGCGTGCGACAGAAGACGACGGCGCGCGGATCGTTGGCGAAGAGCAGGACGTTGATGAGCGCGGCGAGCCGCTCGCCGTGGTTGTAGACGTGCGCGACGTGCCGGATGTCGGCGTGCGGCTGCTTGGGCGCACCCTTGTGTGGATCGAGCTCGAGCGGCGACTGCTGAAACCGCTTGGCCAGCAGCCGGATCGCCGGCGGCAGGGTCGCCGAGAACATGAGCGTGCGATGGGGGCTCGTCACCTGGCCGAGCACGGTCTCGAGCTCCTCGCGAAAGCCCATGTCGAGCATCTCGTCCGCCTCGTCGAGCACGACCATCTCGACCCTGGAGAGATCGAGGCTCTTGCGCTGGGTCAGATCGACGAGGCGACCGGGCGTCCCGACGACGACCTCGACCCCCTGGTGGAGCGTGCGAGCGTCGCGGCGGATGTCGGTGCCGCCGGTGAACGAGCCGACGCGCGCGCCCGATCCTGCCAGCAGCCAGTCGAGCTCGCGGCAGACCTGTTGCGCCAGCTCCCGGGTGGGCGCGACGACGAGCGCCCGTGGTCCCGTCGGCGCGACGCGCTCTCCGTCCCCGAGGAGCTGAGCCCCGAGGAGGAGGCCGAAGGCGACGGTCTTGCCCGAGCCGGTGGGCGCTGAGACGAGCAGGTCGCGCGGCTCGGCGCCGAGGACGAGCAGCTGCACGGGCGTCGGGACGCTGTAGCCCTTGGCAGACAGAGCGGCAGCGAGGCGAGGATGGGCGCCAAGCGAGGAAAATTCAGTTACGGCTGGACTGGACACAGGGCGCGCACCATACAGATCTGCCGCCAACAAGCACGGTTATTCGACGTGACAACGAGGAAATCCGACGAGGAGGCTAGCGCTTCTTGCCGGCGGGCTTGCTCGGCTTGCCTGCGGGCTTGCTCGCCTTGGCGGGCTTGGCCGCGGGCTTGGCGACAGGCTTGGCGGGCTTGGCCGCAGGCTTGGCGGGCTTGGCCGCAGGCTTGGCAGCAGGCTTCGCCGCCTTGGCCGCAGGCGCAGGTTTGGGTGGCTTGCTCGCCTTGGCTGGGGCGGGCGCCTTGACCGGAGCCGCCTTGGCCGGGGGCGCCGCCTTGGCTGGCGCGGGCTTGGCCGGCTCCTTCCCCTTGCCCTTCGGGGCCTTCGCCGTCGGAAAGGTGGCTGGTCCCTTGAGCTTGGCCGGCACCGCCAGCGTCAGCTTGAGGTTGGCGCGATTGTGGACCAGCGTGCGCTTGTCGTCCTTGAACTGGATCTCGACCTTGTCCTTGCCGATGTTCTCGGCGACGAAGCCGAGCCCGAACGTCGGGTGCTCGACGACCTCGCCATCACGGAAGAACTCCGAGACGTTGTAGGGGCGTGGCTGCTTCTTGTTCTTGGCGAAGAAGACATCCCAGGTCGGCTTGACCTTGACCTTCTTCTTCGGTCCCGGGCTGTCCTCTTCCTCCTCGCCGCGCGGCTTGCGGTAGGCGTGAACGTCGTTGCACGTCTGGCACTGTACCCGACGGATTTCGTCTTCGTACTTGGCCACAATCACATGGTGCGTATCGGCTCGGCACTTGGGGCAGTGGGCTTCGGTCTCGGCACCCACTCCATCGACTTCATCGTCGAAGATGAACTCTTCCATTCGGGAAGGCCCCCTACACGGGTTAGATTTTTCGTTGGTACACGACCTGATAAAAGCGCGCAAATAAAAAGTTTCGAGGAGTCTGCATAGTAAAGACACTATGCAATGTAAGCGAAGTTCGTGGGCAGGAACGCGCCGCCGCTCGTCGGCGGGCGCCGGGCACGCTACGGGCGGTTGGCCACGAGCAGCGTCCCGCCCTCGGTGCCGATCCAGAGCTGGTGCGCATCGGGCTCGAAGACCGCGTGGACGCACGGGTGCGGCACCCCGCTCAGTGGCTGGCGGGTCGAGCCCGCGATCCGCGTCAGACCGTCCTGGGCGCCGACCCAGACGCCGCCCTCGAGCGCCGGGGTCACTGACAGCGTCCACCGCCCCGTCTCCGTGCCATGCAGCGCGCGCACCTCGCTCGGCCCGGGCGGCGATCCGTCGAGCGCGAGCGCGACCGCGCCGTGGCGCAGGGTGCCGACGTAGGCGACCCCCTCCTTGGAGACCCCCACGTCGATCGCCCAGCTCGAGGGCAGCCCAGCCAGCGCGTCGTAGATCTCGACGCGATCCCCCACGAGCTTGAGCGCACCCCGATCCTCGGAGGCGAGCCAGACCACGCCATCGCCGGCAACGGTCACGGCCTGGAGCGAGCGGCTGCCACCCGGTCGAAACAGCGCGCGAGCCCGCCCGCCGCTCGACGCCAACCGCCACAGCGTCGTGTTGGTGACCGCGAGGACCTCGCGGCGACGCTCGTCGTACGCCAGGTCAGCCACCGGCTCCTTGAGGGCGGTGACGCGGCGGAAGTGCTCCCCGTCGCGGGTGACGAACAGCCCTTCGCTCGCCGCGACGAAGAGCGCTCCCTCGACGGCCAGGAGATCGTTGATCATGCGAAAGGCGCCCGGCACCCTCTGCCAGCCCGCCTCGTCGAGCGCACACAGCCCCTCGTCGAAGCTGCCGAACCAGGTCCGGCCCGCGAAGCGCGTCATCGCGACGATGTGGTTCGAGCAGATCGCCTGCAGCGGCGTGAGATCCTCGTCGTCGAGCCAGACGCCCGCCGTCGCCGTGCCGACGATCCGATGGCCCCGCCAGGTCGCCTCTCGGGTGATCCGCGCTCCCTGGAACCGCGGCGCAGCGACGGGCACAGCGAGCTGCTTGGGCGCCTCGGGGGCGCTCATGCAGCCGATCTTCGGACGCGGCCCGCCGCGGAGCTCGATGCTGCACACCGCACCGCCGACGTGCGCCCACAGCTCGGCGCCCTGCCTCCCGCCCTCCCCGTCGACACCGAGACGATCGATCCGATTCGCGGGCAGGCCGCTCTCGGTGGTCAGCAGCGTCAGCCGCTGACGGGTGCGGAGGTCGTACAGCTCGAGCCCGCCGCGCGTCGCGACCCACAGACGGTCGCCGAGCACCAGCAGGTCCTCGACCGCGCTCGTGTTGGTATAGAGGGTCCGCTTCGGGGCGGCCTCCGCGGCGGAGGCCCCCCAGGCGCCGACCAGCGCGCAGACTCCAGCGACGAACACGCTCCTGCAGATCCGCATCACTGCGCCTCCACCGCCGAGGCCACCGCCGCCTGTCCCGCGACCGTCACCTCCACCACCGCCTCGTTGCGCGCCTGATCGGCGACCACGACGCGCAGGGTCTGCGCGACTCCCGGCGACGTCGACGCGGGCACCAGCCCGCCGAAGCGGCCCTTGCCGAGCGGCTGCAGCTGGACGCGCGTCTGCGGCGCCGCGACGAGCAGCGCGCGGCACTCGCGGACTTCCTCTGCGGTCTCGACCAGCACGTACAGCCCGCCGCGCCGCGGCTCGACCTTGACCGCGAAGGCCGGCTCGCGCGCGTCGATCACGTAGGCCGCCACGAGCCGGTCGATCGTTCCGTCGGCGTTGACCACCAGCACGGCCGCCTCGTAGACGCCGTCAGCGACCGTGTTCGGGACCAGGAAGCGCGTCTTCCAGAGGTCCGCCGCCTCGTCATAGACAAGATCCTTGACCAACCCGAACGGGAAGGTCACCGTCACCTGCTTGGCATCGCGGGGCGCCTTGACCGTGAGGATCGGATCGCCCGGGGGCATGTTGTTGCGCGACAGCGTGACCGCGTCGGGGTGGGCGGCCAGACGCGCCGCCTTGCGCTCCTTGGCCGAGGCGTACAGCGGTGCCGTGCGATCCCCGAGCTCGCTCTCCGGGATCGCCAGAAAGGCCGTGTACGGCGTCACGAGATCGTACGCGAGCGCCAGATCGACCGTCTCCTGCTTGAGCTCCGCGGTCTCGCCCTGCACCGCGATCTCACCGAGGAGGTCGCGCACCCGCTCGCCCGCCCAGAGCCGACCGACCCACGGGCGACTCACCGCCTTTCCGTCCACCACCGTCGAGAAGGCCACGGGCTTGCCGTTGCGCTTGCCGCGCACCGTGATCGTCGTCGGCCCGGTCGCGCGCAGGCGCCCGGTGACCAGCAGCTCCTCGCCGGGGCTGAGATCGGCCAGGCTCTTCGGGTAGACGCGGCCGAGCATGCCGCCCTCGGCCTCGACGCTGAGATCGACGAGGGTCGGCTCCTCGAGCGAACGCCACAGCTTGCCGAGCTCGGGGCGGATCGCCGCGGCGGACTCGACGTAGGTGAAGCGCCCTCGCTTGCTGCTCGCCAGGCGCTCGAGCAGGCCGCGATCGACGCCGCTGCCGAGGCCGACCGTGAAGACACGCGTCGCGCTGGCATCCTTGCGCAGCGCCTCGAACACCGGCGGCGCGGCCGACTGACCGTCGGTGAGAAACAGCACGATGGCGCTCCGGCCCGACTCGGGCTGCTGGCTCGCGAGCGCCAGGCGGAGGGCCAGCGCGAGATCGGTGCCGCCTCCCGGCTGGATCGACTTCAGGTAGTCGAGCGTCTGTCGGCGCACCGTCTCGGTCAGGCCCTGGGGCCGCGCGAACAGCCGATCCGCGCCATCGTCGAACGCGATCACGTTGACCCGATCGTCGGGGTGAAGCGCGGCGACCAGCTCCTGCGCCGCGAGCCGGGCCTCGACGAGAGGCTGCCCGCTCATGCTGCCCGAGTGGTCGAGCACGAGGGTCACGTCCTTGCGCTGCGCGGGGCTCGCCTCGCCCTGCTCGCCGACGGGGACACGGAGCTGCAGCGCCACGTAGGCGTCCTGCTCCGCATCACGGTGCTTGCTGGCCTCGAGCAGCAGCGGCGGCGCGACGGGCTGCCAGCGCAGCCACAGCTCGTGCGCATCGCCCCTCGGGGTGGCGCGCACCCGCCAGCGGCCGTCGGCCAGACGCTCGACCGCCAGCTCGTGCGTCGAAGACGCGAAGCCCTGGAGCGGCCGCTCGTCGCGCAGCTCGACGACGATCCGCGCCTTCGGCGACCCGAGCGGCAGCCGGTACTCGAGCTCGGCGCCGCTGCGCGGGAGCCACTGCTGCAGCGTCACCGCGACGCGCTTGTGCTCGCCCGGCTCGATCGGGAAGACGCGAAACGAGAACGCGCCCTCGCCCGTTCGCACGAGCAGGCCCGGATCGCGCCCGGCACCCGTGACCTCGTTGTAGATCTCCTGCGCCTCCTGCTTCTCGAACACCTCGCCGACGATCTTTTGCTCGCCGTTCCAGTAGGCGAACTTCTGCACCTCGGTGCCGATCCCGGCGCGCAGGCTGTACTGGCCCTCCTGGCGGACCGCGCTGTCGTTGCGGAACGTGTGCCGCAGCTCGCTCTCGGCGAACTGGCGGTCGATCCGCACGGTGATCTGCTCCTCGACGAGCGCGAGGGGATGGGCCTCGCCGCCGCGCTCCGGTCGCGCCTCGAGCGCCGCCTGCGCAGAGGCGAAGCGCGCCAGGAGAAGGGGGACTGCGAGAGCGAGCACGTTGAGCCGACGACCAGCCATGGGAGCCTCCATGCCAGGTGTCTTTTCAGCCGGCGTGCCATCCAGGCTCTCCGTCGAGGGCCCGGCTTCGGACGGTGCTCCTCTTGCGACGAATCGTAGAGCCAGTCTATGATTCGTAGAGATGCAGCCCTGGCTCGCCGAGCTCTTCCACGACCTGGTTCGCCCGCTCCTCTGGAGGGCGCGCGACTGCGCCTCCCTGCCCGAGGGCGCGGAGCGCGCGCTGCTGCTGCGTGCCGTGCTCGAGGAGCTCTACGACAGCGAAGGCGCCCCGACGCCGCCCCTCGCGCTCTGGCGCGGGCTCCTCGAGCGCGCGCCCGACACCCTGGCGGTCGAGGCGCGGGCACGGCTCGAGGAGGCGCTGGCACGCGCCGTGAGAGCGATCGAGGCCATCGTGCCTGATCGGCCCGTCACGTTCGACAC
>CAZPEY010000228.1:6860-9329 GCA_964585665.1 uncultured Polyangiaceae bacterium
CTGCCGGGAGCTCGCGCCCGGCCGGGAGCGAGCCGCGCAGCTCGCCGCGGTGCTCGACGAGCTGTACGACGCCGACGGAGCGCCCGCCGCGCCGCTCGCGATCTGGCGTGCCTTCGTCGCGCGCGCGCCCGAGCAGCTCGGCGCGGTCGAGCGCGATCGCATCGAGGCGGCGTTGGCGCACGCCGTGCGTTCGATCGAGGCGATGGACGACTCCCCGGACTCTTTCGACCGCGCCTGCGCAGCCGTCGCCGCGCTCGGGGATGCCGTCGCCCACCTGCGCCACGCGCTCCGCCAGCCCACGGCAGGCCCGCGCTGATGCGGCGCCTGCTCGTCATCGACGACCGCCCGCAGACCATCGAGCTGTGTCACAAGCACTTGCCGCACTTCGAGTACGTCACGCGCTGCGATCGCAAGATCCCCTGCCAGGTCTGTGAGGAGCGGACACGCGGCTGCGCGCTCAAGCACGCGCACGACTACTTCGAGGCCAAGCAGGCGCTCGAGCAGCACGCCGAGCTTCCCGATCTGATCGTGCTCGATCTCCACTTCGCGCTGCCCGAGGAGCGGCTGCTGCCGGTCGACAAGGCGCAGCTCCCGACGGGGGACGAGCGACGTGCCGCCGTCGACAAGCTGCGGCGGCGCCAGGGACTGCTGATCCTCGAGCAGCTCCGCGCCGAGTATCCGACCGTACCGGTGGTGCTGCTGACGACGACGCACGGCGAGCTGCCGAGCGAGCTGCAGCGCGATCGGTTCGTCTACTTCTGCGAGAACGAGCTGGTCGACAGCCGCTCGCTCGCCGCCGAGATCACGCGCGTGCTCGGCCTCCGCCAGGAAGATCGCGACGAGCGGATCGTCTTCGGCCCGGCGGCGCAGGAGCTGCGGCGGACCATCGATCTGCTGGCCCGCTCACCGCTGCCGCTGCTCCTCGAGGGCGAGACCGGCACGGGCAAGAGCTTCCTGTCCGAGCACTACCTGCACCCACGCTCGGGGCGGAAGGGGCCGCTCGTCGTCACCGATCTGTCGACGATCCCGCCGTCGCTCCTGCCGGCGCACCTCTTCGGCGCGCGCCGCGGCGCCTACACCGGCGCGGTCGAGGATCACCCCGGGGTCTTCGAACAGGCACACGGCGGCACCCTGTTCCTCGACGAGATCGCCAACCTCGACCTCGACAACCAGCGCCAGCTCCTGCTGGTGCTCGAGCGTAGCACCGTCACGCGGCTGGGCGACACGCGCGCGCGCCCGATCGACTGCAAGGTGATCGCGGCGACCAACCAGGATCTCCAGGCGCTCTGCCAGGCGGGTCGCTTCCGCGCCGATCTGCTGATGCGGCTCAACCCGGCGACGCGGCTGCGCCTGCCTCCGCTGCGCGAGCTGCGCGCCGATCTACCGCTCCTGCTCGAGCGCTCCCTGCTCGCCGCGCTGGGCAGCGACACGGTCCAGCCGCTGGTCAGCGCCTTCCTCAGCCGCTTCCCCACCCCCGACTCGTTCGTCGCTACCGACAATCGGGTCCACTTCGGGCGCGTCTCCGTCGAGCGCGCCAGCCGCTCGGCCTTCTCGATCTTTCTGTCCGAGCGCGCCCGCGATCGGCTCTGCCGCTACGGCTGGCCGGGCAACCACCGCGAGCTGCGCCTCGTCGCGACCAACCTGGTCGTCGAGACGCTGCTCGAGCAGCTCGACGCGCCCCCGCAGACCTCGGGGCGCGCCCCCGCCATCTTGCAGATCCGCGATCGCGCCGTCGACAAGCTGCTCCAACCCGACGCGACGGTCGGGGCGCGCAGCGACGCAGGGGCAGCGACGATCCCGGTCGCGATCGAGCCGCAGCGAACCTTCGCGGCCGTCTCGCGCACCGTCGAGATCCAGTACATGCGCGCCCTCTACGCCCGTCACCGGGGCGATCTCGATCAGATGGCCAAGCAGCTCCTCGGTCCCCGCGGCTCGGCGCGTCAGGTGCACCTGCGGCTCAACCAGCTCGGATTGTCGGTGCGCGAGCTGCGCAGCGAGACGAGCGGCGCATGAGCCGGCTCCTCAAGAGCGCGGTCTGGGGCCTCCTCCTCGCAGGCTCGCCGGCCCTGGCCCTGCCGCCCGAGGAGGCGAGCGCGATCGAGCTGCATCGCCGCGGCAAGCACGAAGAAGCACGGGCCCTGCTCCTCCAGCGCCTCCTGCAGCCGGGGCTCGATGCCGAGGCGCTCGTCGGGCTGGCGGCCAGCCTGCAGAAGATCGGCGCGCCCGATCAGGTGGCGCTCGCGGAGCGGGCGCTGCGCGCGGCGCTCGCCGCACGGCCGCTCTACGTGCCTGCGGTGCTCGCGCTCGGGGAGCTGTATCGCGAGCAGGAGGCGCGCTTCGCCAAGCAAGACTTCCTGCGCGAGCTGTACCTGCGGGCGCTCGACCAGCGCGGGCTGCCGGCCCGCGAGCGCGCCGCGCTCGAGCTCGGCCTCGCCGAGCTCGAGGCCGCGTGGGGCCGCCTCGACGAGG
>CAZPEY010000229.1:0-9299 GCA_964585665.1 uncultured Polyangiaceae bacterium
CCCCCCCCCCCCCCCCCCCCCCCGCCCCCCCGCGCCCCCCCGCCCCCCCGCCCGGGCTCCGGCGGCCGCGCCGCGACGACGACCGGCTCGGGCGTCGGCGGCGGCGGCGCGACCACCGGCTCGGGCTTCGGCGGCGGCGGCGCGACCACCGGCTCGGGCTTCGGCGGCGGCGCAGGCTCGACCTTGCCCTTGGAGGCGAGCTGCTTCTGCAGCTCGTTGATCCACTGCAGGACGAGGTCCCGGTTGGGTGGATTCTGGATCTTGCCGAGGAACAGCTTGTAGCAGCGCAGGGCGTCCTGCGGGCGTCCAGCGAGCCGATAGGCCTGGCCCAGGTTGTAGAGGATCGCGGGGTCGTCCTTGGCCTTGTACGCCAGGTTGTACTCGGTGATGGCCTCGTCGTAGAGGCCGAGCTCGAACGCCCGCTTCGCCTTGAGCGAGTGCTCCCGCGCCGACGACAGATCATCCGCGTGCGCCGTCGTCATTGCACACAGGACCAACAACACGCCAAGCCAAGCCAATCGCATCATCACGCCGGCCCGAACCTATCACGGAAGCGGCGGCAAGACGTTCGCGCCGCTCGCGCGCGTCGCATCGCTCCATCCATAGTAGACCGCCGGGCCACGCGGGCTGTTGGTCAAGGTCAAGCGCAGGTCGAAGTCGTCGCGCCCGGTCCGCGGCAGCTTCTCGATCCGATACGTCGCCTCGCGCCTGTCGCCGTTCTGGGGGAACAGGAAGCGAATCGTCGAACCCTCGACGGCAAAGAAGAAGAGCTCGAACGAGCCTACGAACAGCGTGCGGTCCTGGAAGACGCCGCCCCCCATCGACGGGGTGAAGCGGTAGACGTAGATGCGATCCGCCTTGTCGCGCGGGTTGTGATCGATCCAGCTTCGATCGACGAGCAGACGCCGGGCCTCGCCGTCGGACACCACCTCGGGAGCCGGCGACCGGCTGCAGCCGGCGAGCAACGTCAGAGCGACAACGGACAGCCAGATCGAGCTGAGCAGCGAAGAGCGCATCCCTCCATCATACGCCAACCGCCTCGGGCGCGACTGCAGCCGGGCCACGCTGCGACTCGATCGGATCCGCGCGCTGTCTCGCGCTGACCCGTGTATGTTCGCACCGTGCGACTCTTTGTGGTGGTCCTGGTGGGTCTGGCCGGCTGCGCGGCAGCGACATCGACGGCACCAACGTCCTCGTCCACGACGCCCGGGACGCCCGACTCGATCGCGGCTGCGCTGCGCACGCTGCGACACGCGAGTAGCAACCCGCCCATCGACCTCGAGATCCGCAGCCCGGAGGGCTTCGCCCGACGACATCTAGACGCCACGCTGAACGACGAGCCGCGGGCGCGCGCCGCGGTGTGGATCGCGTTCGGCCTCGCGAACGCCGCCGTCGATCCCGAGTTGCCCGAGCGCGTGCGGCTCAAGCAGGCCGGCGTCTACTACGATTGGTCGTCGAGCAAGCTGGTGTCCCCGGGGAGGCCAAAGCTCGCGACGCTGGCGGACGAAGCGCCGTGGGCTCACGAGGCAACGCACGCGCTGCAAGATCGCGTCACCCCTAAGCGTTCGACGAGGAACGGCGATGTCGCGCTCGCTCAGGCGGCCTTCCTCGAGGCAGATGCGACGGTGACCATGCTCGGCTACCTGGCGGCGCGGCGGGGCAAGAGCGCCGACGCGATGATGCTGTCGTCGGGTGAGCTGCTCCACCAGCTCGCGCCGACTGATCTACCGACGTGGCTCGGGGTCACGGAGGACTTCTCGCGTGCGCCGACCCTGTGGCGCGACCAGGCGCGCTTTCAGGCGCTCGGTGGCGTGCCCTTCGTCGTCACGGTGCTGCGCGAGGGAGGGGTCGCCCTGCTCGATCGCGTCCTGCGTCGACCACCTCGCTCGACCGAGCAGCTGCTCCACCCCACCCGCTACTTCGCAGGCGATGAGCCGATCGACGTGAGCGATCCGAGCCCACCGCCAGGCACCAAGGTGCGCGCGACGGGAACACTCGGCGAGCTCGGCATCGCGACCCTGCTGTTCGAGTGCACGGGGGGGCGCGACATGGCGCGGGCCGGGGAGGGCTGGGGCGGCGATCGCTTCCTCGTCGTCGAGCGGAGCGACCAGAAGCTCGCGCTCCTGTGGAGCACCGTGTGGGATCGAGAGGAGGACGCGATCGCCTTCGAGTCCATGCTGCGCCTCCAGACGCGCTGCTGGAAGCCGGACGCGATCGAAACGACGCACAGCATCGTTCGCAAGGGCGCCAAGGTGGCGCTGGTGCGCGGCCTCGCTGCGGCGGAGCATCCACCGCTCATCGACGCGCTCTGGCGACTCGCTGCGCCTCGTGCGGTGCAGCGACGCCCCTTTCGCGGCAAGAGCGGCGAGAAGAAGCTGAGCGAGAGCGAGAAGCTCTCCCAGCTTCAGGGTGACGCCTTTTCGAGCGAGTACTATGGCGTCGGCGCGACACTGCCACCGGGCTGGGTGGCCCAGGTGCAAAAAGGGCCGATGCTCGTGCTCGGAGGGAGGGCACGGCAAGGGGACCGCGCCGGCGTGGCGGTGTCTCTCTCGGTGATTGAACAGGAGCCGAGCGACGGGCTGTTTCCACTGCTAGCGATCAACGTCCAGCGCATCGTCGGGCGCCATCGTCACGTGCGCGTCGCGCCGCTGCGCGAGTTCACGCTCAATGGCCTCTCCGGTCGATCCGAGACGTTCACGATCGTCGATCCGGTGCGCCACTACCGCTACCACGCGCTGTCGATCTGCAATGGCACGACGACGCTGCTGCTCCACGAAGAGTGGGGGATCAGCGACGATCTGACCGAGATCGATGCGTGGGAGAAGTCGATCACCTACAAAGAGGGCGCCATCGGGTGCGAACCGATGCCGGAGTACGAGCACAGCAACTCCGACGGCCGAGACTGAGACCCAATGAACACACCGACGACCTGAAGTAGAGTGCGGCATGATCGATCCAACGCCGTTCCAGGGCCCGGTCGCCGTCACCGTCGCCTACTTCGTCCTCTGGTATTCCTTCCTCTTCGGGCTCCAGACGCGAACCAAGTATCGCCTCAAGGCGCGCTACCACGCGGAGGGCAAGGTCTTCGATCGCTTCTTCGGGCAGGATCCGGAGATGCTGGCGGTCGACCGGATCGTGAGCAACACCCATGAGCAGATGGGGCCCTTCCTCGTTTCGCTGTGGCTATTTTCCATTTTCGCCTCGCCCACGTACGCCACTTGGTTGGGCGCGGCCTATGTCTTGCTGCGCAGCGTCTATCCGTTTCTCGTCGGCAAGCGGCTGTCGAAGATTCAATCCAAGCGCGTCGCGTTCGTGACCTTTCCCTGCTACGCGATCGTGTTCACGATGTTCGGCGCTGCGGCGTGGCGGGTCTTCCTCAAGTAGCGTCCGCCTGCCCTCGCTCGATCGTCGACGCCGGTTCGCGAGAGCTGCTACGATGAAGGGATGACCTCCAAGGCGCGCGCCTCCCTCTGTCTGGTGTTGTTGCTCGGCACTGGCTGCTCGCGAGCGCTCCGCTTCAACTTTGGCTTCTCCTCCGACGACGGGGGACAGGCCCAGCACGACGCCGCCGCGGGGCAAGACCTGAGCGCGCCGGTCGACATGGTCAAGCCGATTGACCAATCAATCTCGATGTCGGATCTGGCCAAGCCCGATCTCGCCGTCGGTGGCGACGATCTGCTCAGCCGCCCCGATCTGCTCCTCAGCTCCGACCTCAAGAAGACCATGGATCTCAGCAACGACCTGCTGCTGCCGGACATGCTGCCGCAGCTCTCGCCGCTCGGTGGCCCTTGCACCAAGGGGGAGGACTGCGCCGGCGGCGCGGCATGCTTGACGTCGTTCAAGTTCGGACAGACCGGATACGAGCTACCGGGCGGATACTGCTCCTTCCCGTGCAGCGTCACCGGCACCGACACCCTGTGCATCAGCCTCGGCGGCCACTGCAGCCCTGGCACCGTCGACACCAGCATCTGCGTCCGCAACTGCAGCACCGACTGCCCGACGGCGCGCAACAAGAACACCGTGGCCTATGGGTGCTGCTCGTACCAGGCGTCCCCGAGCGGCGCGACGATCGACGTCGGTTGTATGCCCATGACCCTCGACGCGACGACCGAGTTCACCTGCATGGTTCCCTGATCAAGCTGCGCGAAGCGGAGCGATCACTTGTCGTGCATGACCCAGGTGCCATCGAAATCGGGCGGCACCTCGCCGCGCAGGGCGCTCCGGCAGCGCGCCGCGAGGACGACCGAGACCTCATCGGGTCCATCCTCGGTCCGGATCCTCTCGAAGGCCTCGGCCGCCGCGCCCCACTGACGCGCGCGATACAGCGCGAACGCCTCCCGATACGGCCCCCACCACGCCGGCGCTTCGTCTGCGAGCTCCCCCACCTCGGTCGCCTGCGTCTTGCCACGAACTGCGACGATGTCGACGGGACGCCACGCCAGGCGATCCCCCACCGCCGCGAGAGTGGAGGCGGCCGCGAGGATCGTCGTGCCGTAGTACTTGTTGAGGCTCTCGAGGCGGCTGGCCAGGTTCACCGCATCGCCGAGCACGGTGTACGAGAGGCGATCCTCATGGCCCACGTTGCCGACCTGCACCGGCCCCGTGTTGAGGCCGACTCGAATCTCGAGGCCGGGTAACCCTCGCTCTTCCCAGCGCTCGACGAGATCGCGCATGCCGCGCGCGATCTCGAGCGACGCCTGTGCCGCGAGCAGCGCGTGATCGGCCTGAGGCAGGGGCGCGTTCCAGAAGGCCATCACCGCGTCGCCGACGAACTTGTCGATCGTCGCGCCCCGCTTCTGGAGGCAGCGCGTGACCAGCGCAAAGTAGCTCCCCAGGAGGAACGTCAGCTCGTCTTCCGAGAGACGCTCGCTGGCATTGGTGAAGCCACCGAGATCGCAGAAGAACACCGTCGCGTCGATGCGCTGCGTCCCGAGCACCGCCTCCTTCTTGAGCTGGATGAGCTCCGCGACGAGCTCACGCGGCACGTACTTGCGGAACGAGCGCAGGCCGCGCTTCATGTTGTCGAACGCCTCCATCATCGCGACGACCTCGTCGATCCGGCTGGTGATCGGGACCTGCCCATCGAGCTCGAGGGCCTGGATGCGCTGCATGTCGTTGGAGAGCCCACGCAGCGAGTCGCTGAACCAGCGGCTCAGCCACCAGGCCCCCAGCGCCATCACGGCGGCGATCCCGAGCGTCAGCAGGCTGACGAGCGCCAGCAGGCGTCGCTCGAGCGCGACGATCTCGCTGGCGTCGATGTCGGCGCCGAGGACCGCTTCGAGCCGGCCATCGGGCGCGAGGATCGGCGCGTACGCGGACAGGAACGTTCCGTACTCGTCCGTGTAGAAAGTGGGCTCGACGCGGATCTGGTACGGGGCGGTGAAGGCGGCGCGCAGCGTCGGCGTACTGCTCGAGTAGGCTCGCCCGAGCGGCGAGAACTGCGCCCCGACGCCGGTGTCGAGGACGAAGCGCGGCGCCGCCTCGCCGGCGATCCAGCGATACGTGTAGAGGAAGTGGATCTCGGGCACCTGCGCCCGCAGGGCGGCGAGCTTGCCGCGGAGTCCGAGATAGGACGCACCCTCCATGTCTTCGGGCCGCTTGAGCTCCGCGTGGGCCGCAGGGTCGACGAGCAGGACAGCGGAGGCGACGACATCGTGGAGGTGCGTGCTGAGGTTGGCGCGCATGGAACGCCGCCACATCACGTACGCGCCCGTGCCGAGCGCGAGGCTCGTGAGCAGCACGACACCGATCAGCAAGCTGCCAAGGGTGACGCGCAGGCTGAACCGCCGACGACCCATCATCGCCTGGCACTGTATCAGCGGGGCGCGCGCCTCCGCCACTTCGCGTGAATCAGTGCAGGATCAGAACGCGGACTCGCCGGTCAGCGCGCGCCCGACGATGAGCGCGTGGATCTCGTTGGTGCCTTCGTAGGTGTACGTGGACTCGAGGTTCATCGCGTGGCGCATCACGTGGTACTCGCTGCTCACCCCGTTGGCTCCGAGCAGGGCGCGCGCCCGCCGCGCGGCGTCGAGGGCGATACGACAGTTGTTGCGCTTGAGCAGGCTGACCTGCGCGGGGTGCAGGCGATTCTCGTCCTTGAGCCGACCGTAGTGCAACGCGAGCAGCGACGCCTTGACGAGCTCGTTGGCGAGATCCGCGAGCTCGCTCTGGACGAGCTGCTTGCGCGCCAGCGGCACGCCGAACTGCGTGCGACTCTGGGTGTAGGCGATCGCTTGATCGAGGCAGAAGCGCGCCGAGCCGAGCACGCCGAAGCCGACGCCGAAGCGCGCGTTGTTGAGGCACGACAGCGGCGCCCCCAGCCCCTTGGCGCCTGGCAGTCGGTTCGCCTCGGAGACCGGCGTCTCGTCGAGCGACAGCCCGCCGGTGAACGAGGCCCGCATGGACAGCTTGTGGTGGATGTCGGTGGCCGAGAAGCCGCGCGCGCCTTGCTCGACCAGGAAGCCGAGCACGCTGTTCGGATCGTCGTCGGTCTTGGCCCAGACGATCGCGACGTCGGCGATCTGCGCGTTGGTGATCCACAGCTTGCTGCCGTGGAGGCGCCACCCTGCTCCGTCGCGTACCGCGCGCGTCTGCATGCCGCCCGGATCGCTGCCATGATCGGGCTCGGTCAGCCCGAAGCAACCGATCACCTTGCCCGCGGCCATCGGCGGCAACCAGCGCTGCTTCTGCTCCTCGCTGCCAAAGCGGTGAATGGCATACATCGCGAGGCTCGTCTGAACCGAGACGAACGAGCGCAGCCCCGAGTCGCAGGCCTCGATCTCCTGACACGCCAGGCCATAGGCGACCGCGCTCATGCCCGGGCACCCGTAGCCCTTGAGGTTCCCGCCGAGCACGCCGAGGTCCGCGAGCTCTGGGATGAGCGACGCGGGAAACTCCCCCTTCTCGAAGGCGTCCGTGATGCGCGGCATGCAGCGCTCGCGGACGAAGCGCGCCACCGACTGACGGATCAGGCGCTCTTCTTCGGTGAGCAGATCGCTCCAGCCGATCAACTCCTCGACGGACAGCGTGTTGGAGCTCATCAGGCCATCCCCGGAGAGGCGAGCGCGGCGATGCCGTCGGACTGCAGCGCGCGCGTCGCGAGCTGCTGGTGGCGGTGCGCGCCGAGGAGCGCGGCGCCGATCGCGCCCGCCAGGATCGAGTGTTCCGAGGTCTGCAGCGTGACGTTGAGCCCCCGGCTGCGAACGTCCTTGGAGAGGCGATCCTTGATCGCCTCGAGCAGGCCGACGTCGTGCGCCAGACCGCCGGTCACGGCGAGCACCCCTTCGGTGGAGAGCGCGCGCACCAGGCCGACGAGGCGACCGCCGATGCTGAGATGGATGCCGCGCAGGATGTCGGGGGTCTCGATGCCGCGGCTGACCATGTTGATGACGTCGGTCTCGGCGAGGACGGCGCAGATGCTCGAGACCTCCTCGGGGCGTGAGGCTTGGCTCGAGAGCTGCCCGACGTCCTGCAGCGCCACGCCGAGGTAGCGCGCGATGTTCTCGAGGAACTGGCCGCTGCCGCTGGCACACTGGCTCGTCATGCGATACGCGAGCGTCTTGCCGCGCTCGTCGATGCGCATCGCGCGGGCGTGCAGCGCGCCGACATCGAGCACCGCGCGCGCCTCGGGCATGAGGAAGAGCGCGCCGCGTCCATGCGTGGTCATGCTGTAGAAGTGACCGGTGCGAAACTCGACCGCGTCCGCTTCGCCCGTCGTCGCGACGTAGTCGAGCGTCGGCGCCTCGAGCTGCGCGGCGGCGCAAGCCTCGGCGAACGCGCTGTCGACGACCTCGCGCAGATCGCGCCGACGGATGCGGTGCGCTGCGGTGCCGAGGAGGCGAGCGTCGTTGCCGGCCTGCGAGCGCAGGATCGCGACCTTCACGAAGGACGTGCCGACGTCGATGCCGGCGGTGGTGTGGATCTTCAGTGACATGACACCGCTCCGTCGTTGGGCATCGGCAGGTACGCCTGGGTCGCGAACGTCGGCAGGATGCCAGCCCGTCCACCGTGCAGATCGTCGAGCGCGAAGAGCGCCGCGCCGAGCGCGCCCATGTAGATCGAGTCCGGATCGAGGTTGATGTGCACGTCCTTGCCGTAGTTCTCGTCGACCAGGGCGCGCAGCACTTTGGTCGCCATCGGGTTCTTGCCGACGCCGCCCGTGAACGTGAACTCGTTCTTGATCCCACCCGAGCGCGCCAGCAGCGACATCGCGCGCAGCATGATCGAGCGATGCAGCCCCGCCAGCACGTCCTCGCGCTTCTCGCCGAGCGCCAGGCGGTCGCGCAGCTCGGCGCCGGCGAACACGGTGCAGGTGGAGTTGATGCGCACCGTGCGCGTGGCCTGCATGGCGAGCGGCCCCAATTCGTGGAGGCCCAGGTTCATCTCGTCCGCGATGTAGCCGAGGTAGCGCCCGCAGCCGGCGGCGCAGCGGTCGTTCATCTGGAAGTTCTCGACGATGCCCGCGGCGTCGACCTGGATCGCCTTCGTATCCTGCCCGCCGATGTCGAGCACCGTGCGCGTTTCGGGGTACATCAGGTGCGCCCCGAGCCCGTGGCACAGGATCTCGGAACGGATGTGCTCCTTGGAGAACGGGAGCGTCACGCGCCCGTAGCCGGTGCCCACGACGTAGGTTTCCTCGAGCGGGATCGCGAGCGAGGCACGCACCGCCTGCGCGACCTCCGCGCTCTGGCCGGCGAGCGAGGGCATGAAGCCGATTGCGCGATCGAGCGCGCGCAGCAGCTTGCCGGTCTCGGCGTCGGCCGGCGGCCGGTTCTCGACTTCGATGATCGAGCGGTCGTAGATGTTCAGCAGCAGGTCGAACGGGAATTTGTAGCGGCCCGCCACCTCCTCGCCGATGGCCATGAAGCGCGAGCCGGCGATGTCGCGGAAGAAATCGGACTTGCGCTTGGCGCCCTTCGCGAACAGCGCCGGGGCATCCTTGCGGAGCTGCGCGAACACCTCGGCCAGCGCGTCGCGGATCTTGCCTTGCGCATCGCGGAAGCGCTCGCCCTGCGCGTTGTCGCCGCAGACCCGCTCGAGGTCGCCGATCTGCTCGAGATACTGCTCGAGGCGGAACGCGCGCTCGAGCTCGGCCAGGAACTGCTCGAGCAGGCCGGCGCCGCCGGCGATGGCGCCGAGGCCGCGGCGGAACAGCGTGAAGCGCGTGTCGATCAAGGCTTCGTGCTTTGCGACGCGCGTCGCCGTGTCGTAGTTCGAGCGCGAGTTGGTGATGCCGCGGCCGAGAATCGCGCTGTTCTCGTCCATCACCACCGCCTTGGTGGTGGTCGATCCGAGATCGA
>CAZPEY010000230.1:0-6017 GCA_964585665.1 uncultured Polyangiaceae bacterium
TTTCACCGTCGGAAACTTGGTCAAGCACTTGGTCCAGCTGCGCGATGAAAAGGGACTGTCCACCAAAGAGATCGTGGACAACTACCTGTTCGTCACCGCCGGTGCCTGCGGTCCCTGCCGCTTCGGCACCTATGTCACGGAGTATCGCAAGGCGCTGCGCGACGCGGGCTTCGATGGCTTCCGCGTCATGCTGTTCCAGCAGCAGGGCGGCCTGTCGCAGGCGACGGGCGCCGACCTCGGCATCGAGTTCAACCCCGACTTCTTCAAGGCGATCATCAAGGCGATCGTCTGCGGCGACGTGCTCAACGCGATCGGCTACCGCATCCGGCCCTACGAGGTCGAGGCGGGCGCGACGAACCGCGCCATGGAGGAGGCCAAGCGCCTGCTCTACACGGCGCTGCACGATCAGACGAGCATCTTCGTCGCGCTGTGGAAGGCGCGGCAGCTCTTCGCCAAGGTCAAGGTCGATCGCCTGCGCAGCAAGGCCAAGGTCTCGATCATCGGCGAGTTCTGGGCGATGACCACCGAGGGCGACGGCAACTACGCGCTGCAGAAGTTCCTCGAGAGCGAGGGCGGTGAGTGCGAGATCCAGCTCACCACGGCGTGGATCCTCTACAACATCTGGCAAGTGGCGCGTGACACGCGCGTCCGCGCCGAGCTGCGCGGCACCGACGGTGGCAAGTTCGGGCTCGAGAAGCTCGACGAGTTCGGCGTCGGCAAGCGGCTGGCGATGATGCAGCTGGCCGAGCAGGGGCTGCGCTGGGGCTTCAAGGCGTTTGCCTGGCCGGCCGGCCTCTTCGACTACTACATGGCCGACATGGAGAAGGTCGCCAACTTCGCGAGCGACTTCTACTCGAACGACCTGCGCGGCGGCGAAGGCCACATGGAGGTCGGCAAGCTCATCCTCAACGTCGTCGACAACAAGTGCCACATGACGTTGTCGGTCAAGCCGTTCGGGTGCATGCCGTCCTCGGGCGTGTCGGATGGCGTGCAGAGCCTGATCACCGCCAAGTTCCCGGGCACGATCTTCTGCGCCGTCGAGACCTCGGGCGATGGCGCGGCGAACTTCTACTCGCGCGTGCAGATGTACATGTACAAGGCGCGCATCGCGGCGGAAGAGGAGCTCAACCGCGTGCTCAAGGAGGAGGGCCTGACGATCGACGAGGTCCGCGCCTTCCTCGACAAGCACCCCAAGTACGCCACGGCGCTCCACCGCTCGCCGCACACCGACGTCGCGGGCACCGCGGCGATGCTGGTGCGCGAGGTCGCGCCGTACATCAAGCAGACGGCGCTCGGCCGCGCGCAGACCAAGGCGAAGAGGGCGCTGGCGTGGCTCCAGCAGACGGCCGCCGAGCTGCCAGGCAAGGCGCAGGCGTTCGTCGCGTGGGCGCAGAAGCCCGAGACGCACGAGCAGCTCAAGGCCGACTGGGAGCTGGTCTCCGAGCTCGCCTCGGGCAAGGCCAAGGAGCGCTACGCTGCGTTCGCGCAGTACTTGGCGACGCGCGCGTTCTTCGAGAACAACCGCGAGCACCAGCACCAGCACGAGGCGCCGGTGGCGCAGGCGGCCGCGAACTAGTACGGCCCCGAACCAAGTCTCCATCCAGGCCCGCTGCGAGCGATCGCAGCGGGCTTTTTTTTGCGGCGCAGCAATCCCTGGGAAGCTACGGCGCGCGACGGCGTCGCAGGCGGGTCGCGATCGCCAGGCAGACGAGGAGGAGGTTGCCGGTCGGCAGGCCTGGGCTCGCCGAGCAGCCGCGGTGGACGGTGTTGCCGCCGCTCAGATCC
This sequence comes from uncultured Polyangiaceae bacterium, assembly GCA_964585665.1. Lineage (GTDB taxonomy): Bacteria > Myxococcota_A > Polyangia > Palsa-1104 > Palsa-1104 > CAZPEY01. The sequence continues at coordinate 1,786 of CAZPEY010000230.1, forward strand.
GGTGACGTCGTCGGCGGCGTGAGCAGATCCGCTGGCTCCGTGGGCGGCGTCAGATCGTCGTTCCATACCAGCACCGGCGTCAGATCGGGGCTGGCCGGCGGCGTGAGGTCGACGTCGAGTGTGGGAGGCGGAAGCAGATCCTCGACGACGAGCGGTGGCGCGGTCAGATCGAGTGACGTCGCTGGGATGGTCAGATCGGCGAGCGCGACGGGTGCGGTCAGATCCGGCAGCGATGTGGCGCCGGCCAGATCCGCGGTGGCGGGCGGCGCGGCGAGATCGGCGACGACGGGCGGCGCGGTGAGGTCAGCGACGACGGGCGGCGCGGTGAGGTCGGCGCTGACGGGCGGCGCGCTGAGGTCGGCGCTGACGGGCGGCGCGGTCAGATCTGTCGGCTTGGGTGGCGTCGTCAGGTCGCCAGGCGGGACGAGGAGGTCGAGTTGCGGCGCCAGATCCGCGCCGGGCTCGACGTCGAGATCGGGCCCGAGATCGAGGGCGTCGTCGGTCCACAAATCAGGGGCAGGCTTCACGATCAAGGGCACGACGTTCGAGTCGGAGGGTAGCCGACTGGAGTCGCCCGCGAACTTGGCCTGGAGCGAATAGCTCCCTGCGGCGAGGCTCGGCGAGAACACCGCCTGGCCGGCGCCGTCGACGACGAGCGAGCCGAGCGAGTTGCCGTCGGCGAACAGCTCGACGCTGCCCGCCGGTGCGATACCCGTCGCGGCGAGGGTGACCGACGCGAGCAGGAGCGAGCCCTCGATCGCCGGGCTCGGGGCCGCGGTCAGCTTGAGTGTCGTCGGAGCGCGGTTGACCACCTGCGAGACGCTGTTGCTCGTCGCCGAGGCGTAGATCGTCGATCCGCCATAGAAGACGGTCATCGGGTGCGTGCCGGCGGCGAGCGACGAGACGACGAAGCTCGCCTTGCCGCTGCCGTCGAGCGTCGAGGCGCCGATCGAGCTCGCGCCATCCTTGAGCACGACCGAGCCGCCGGGCGTGTATTTGCCGCCCGTGACGGTGACGGAGAAGGTCACCGCACTGCCGAGCGCCGACGGGTTGCTCGACGAGTTGAGCGCGACGGTCGCGGTCTGGCCGCCTACGATGACCTCGTAGAGGGGCGAGTTGGTCGGCAGGATGAGCGTGCCCCCGGACCCGTAGTAGGCGTCCGCTCCGTAGCTCGCGTAGTACGTGTAGACCCCTGGCGCGAGCGTCAGCGATAGGCTCGCCATGCCGGTCGCCGGATCGATCGTCCCCGCGCCCACGAGCGTCTTGCTCGGGGACTCGTAGAAGCGCAGCGTCCCCGTCGGGAGCTTGCCAGTCGAGTTGGGCGTCTTGGGGGCGACGGTTCCGATGAGCACGACGGCATCCGGGGGCTGCGTGGGGTTGGCCGCGCTGGTGAGGCTGACCACCACAGGCGCCTTGCTGATGGTCGCGGTCGCGAGGCTGGAGCAGCCAAGGAAGTTGGTGTCCCCGCTGTAGGTCGCCAGGATGGTGCGCCCGTAGGGGGACAGCCCCGAGGCGTCATAGGCCGCCTTGCCTCCGACGAGCGGCACGGTGGCCAAGGGGGTGAGGGTCGCGTTGTCGAAGAAGGTCACGCTGCCGGTCGTCTGTGCCGTCGGGCTGACGACGAGCTGGATCTTGGTCCCATCGCCGAAGTAGCCGAGGACCGAGCTCATCGAGCAGCTCGCGGGTCCGACGTTGACCGTGTGCGCGACGCTACCCGATGAGCCGCTGTAGCCGGCATCGCCGGCGTAGGTCGCCGACAGGCTGTGGGCGCCGAGGGCCAGCGACGAGGTGTAGAGTGTCGCCTGCCCGGAGGCGAGCGCCGCCGTGCCGAGCAGCGTCGCCCCGTCGTAGAAAGACACCGTCCCAGTGGCGTTTGCCGTCGAGGGCGCGACCGGCGCGACCGTCGCGGTGATCGAGATCCCGACGCCGACGGTCGAGGGCGACGGGTTGGTCGCGAGCGCCAAGGTCGTCGTCCCGCCGCCGACCGTCTGGGTCAGCGTCGCGGCCGAGCCACTCTCCGTCGCAGAGCCGCCAAACGTCGCGGTAATCTGGGTATCGCCGACGGGGATTGTCGCCGTGCCCAGGGTTGCGACTCCGCTTGCGAGCGCCACGGTGCCGAGCGTGATCGCACCCGCCTTGAAGGTCACGCTCCCCGAGGCCGGGCTCCCATCGAGGCGCTGGACCGTCGCGACGAGCGCGATCGGCTGGCCGTAGAGCGACGGGTTCGTCGACGAAAGGAGCTGGGTTGTCGTGTCGGCCTTGAGGATCTCGTAGCTGATCGTCGCCGAGGTGCTCTTGTAATAGTAGTAGTCGGGGTAGTAGGGGCAGTTCGACGTGCAGGTCGTCAGGCCGAGGTACTTGGCCTGCAGCGCGCCGTGGACGCCGACGGAGAGCGAGTTGGTGGTGATCTGCGCGATGCCCGCCCAGACGGTGGCGGATCCGATCAGCGTCGCGCCGTCGAAGAACTGGACGTCCCCTTGGTAGACCGGGTTGGCGCCGGGTGCGTTGTTCGTAACGGTCGCGGTCAGCGTCACCGCCGTCCCGTACGGTTGCGGCGAGGATGGCCCGGCGCTGAGCACTGTCGTCGTCGGAGCGCCGGTGACGTTCAGCGTCGCGTAGCCGGTCGCGGATCGCGTGTTGAAGTCGCCGCCGTACTTGAGCGTATACGAATGCCACCCATACGACGGAGGCGAGATCAGCACCTCGCCGTGGCCCGCGGCGATCGATGCGCTCCCCCGATAGTACGGCCCCTCCCACACCTGGACGCTGCCGCCGGGCTTGTACGTCGTCGGGGCGTAGAGCTGCACGTCGATGGGCAGGACGATGGGTGCGCTGAACGGGCCCTCTGCAGAGCCGCTGACCGATTGGACATAGGTCTGGTCGATGTAGATCGAGTCGCTGTTCGCCGACGCTGAGGTGTAGTGCGCGTCCCCGGAGTAGGTGGCAAAGAAGTACTGGTTGGCCCCCTCGACGTAGTGGGGCAAGTCGGTCACCACCAACGTCGCCTTGCCGGCCTCGTCGACGGGGACGGAGCCAAGATCTCGGACCGGGTACTCGACGCCCGAGTAGTTCCAGGTGCGGACGATGACCGCGACCGAACCGCTGGGCACGAGGGTCTCTCCCGCCGCCGGGACGATCGTGAAGGTCACGGTGATCGGTTCGCCAAAGACACGCATGTGCGCCCCGGCGTCGACGGACAAGGAGGAGTTGGTGACCAGGTGATCGAGCGTGCCGCTGCCGCCGAGGATCTCGGGCTGCGGCGAGACGTACATGGCAGAGAGGTGGTGCACGCCGGGCGTGGCGAAGGTCGTCGTGAGCGTGACCCAGCTGGTCCCGCTGGCGGTGCCGATCTCGACCCCGTCGTCGTAGAAGGTGACGTCGCCCGAAGCCGAGCCTGAACAGCTGGACGTTCCGATGGGCACGAGGCAGATATCCGCTTTGAGCGTGGTCGACTCGTTGACCAGGGAGGGGGACGGGTTGGCCGTGAGCGTCACCTGCGTCCAGTACAGCGGCGCCGCGGAAGCGACCGACGTGAACCCGAGCAGCGCCAGCAGCATGACCATCCGCATCCGGCAATCCCCCACGCGCACGCAGTGCAGCAGCAACCCATCCTAGCCGGTCATGGGGGCGGCGCGCTGTAGGGCGGCGTACCTGGGTGGGCTGGTGTGCGAGGGCGCAGGCAACCGAGGCTGGCAAACGAGGCGCGGCTACGGCGTGCGTCGGCGCCGCAGACGGGTCGCGAGCGCAGCCAGGCACAGCAGGATCAGATTCCCGGTCGGCAGGCCGGGGCTCGCCGAGCAGCCGCGGTGGACGTTGTTGCCCGCGCTGAGGTCAGGGCCTGGCTTCGACGAGGTCGACGCGAGCAGATCGGTGGGCTCGGCGGGCGGGGTCAGATCGTCGTTCCACACCAGCACCGGCGTCAGATCGACGCTGGCCGGTGGCGTGAGATCGACGTCTGCGGTCGTCGGTGGCAGCAGATCGGCGACGAAGAGCGGCGCAGACAGATCCGCACTCGCGCTGGGCGCCGTCAGATCGAACAGCACGGGGGCGCCGGTGAGATCGGCGACGACGGCCGGCGCACTGAGGTCGGTGACGGCGGGCGGCGCGGTGAGGTCGGCGGGGACGGGCGGCGCGGTGAGATCGGCGACGACGGGCGGCGCGGTGAGGTCGGCGACGACGGGCGGCGCGGTGAGGTCGGCGACGGCGGGCGGCGCGGTGAGGTCCGTCGGCTT
>CAZPEY010000230.1:6117-9280 GCA_964585665.1 uncultured Polyangiaceae bacterium
CGGGCGGCGCGGTGAGGTCGGCGACGGCGGGCGGCGCGGTGAGGTCCGTCGGCTTGGGCGGCGTCGTCAGATCGCCGGGAGGAACGAGGAGATCAGTCGGCGCCAGGTCCGCGCCCGGTTCGACGTCGAGATCGGCGCCGAGATCGCCAGGCCCGTCGGCCGCTCCGAGATCGGGCGCAGGCTCGACGATCAGAGGCACGGGCGTCGAGTCACTCGGCAGGCGCAGCGCGTCGCCATAGAACTTGGCCTGCAGGGAGTAGGTGCCGGCCGGGAGCGACGGGAGCAGCAGCGCCTGACCGGTGTTGTCGACGGCAGCAAACCCGAGCGAGTTGCCATCGGCGAAGATCTCGACGTTGCCGCTCGGCGCGAGCCCTGTGACGAGGAGCTGCGCGGTGAGCAGCAGAAATCCGCCTTCGGTTGCGGGGCTGGGCGCCGCCTTGAGGGATAGCGATGTGGAGGCACGGACGATCGACTGATCGAGCGGCGTACTGGTGGCCGCGGCATAGAACGTCGCGCCGCCGTAGACCGCGGTGATGGAGTGAGTTCCAGCCGCGAGCGCACTGGTGCTGTAGGTCGCGCTGCTCGTGCCGTCGAGGGTGCTGGTGCCGAGCGTGGTCGTACCGTCCTTCCAGGTGATCGTGCCGGTGGGCGTGCCGCTGCTGGCGGTGACCTTGGCAGTGAAGGTGACGCTCGAGGTGACGAGCGCGGGAGATCCCGAGGACGTCAGCGTGACGCTGGTCGACTTGGGATCGACGACGGTCTGCGTAAGGTTCGGCGACAGCGACGGTGCGATGCCGGTCGTCGGGCCCATCGTTCCGAAGTAGTCGTCGATCCCGTACGACGCGTAGAAGGTGTACGACCCGGCGGCGAGCGAGAGCGAGAAGGTCGCAGTACCGGTGCCATCGAGGGTCGCAGTCGCCGCTACGGTCTTGGCGGGATAGTTGTAAAGGGTCACCGTCCCCGTCGGGACGCGACCGTCTTTGGGGCGATACTTGCCGCTCACCGTCGAGATCAGGGTCGTCGGAGTGGCCGAGCCGCTCGGATTCAGGGGAGACGAGAGGGTGACGACTGCCGGATCGCGGTAGACGACCTGCGTCTTCGTTGCGCTGCAGCTCGTGTGCTCCGCGTCGCCGCTGTAGCTCGCGGTCAGGACATACGTCCCGGGCATCATCGTCGAGACATCGATGCTGACCGTGTTGCTGCCGAGCGTGTACGGCCCGAACGTATACGGGCCCGCCGCGAATGCAACCGTGCCGGTCGCACCTGAATCGACCGTGAGGGTCGCCTTCGAACCGTCGGAGAAATAGGCTGTGGGGACAGCCAGCGTGCACACGGTGACTGCCTGCGTGACCTCGTGCGCGAGGGGCGCTGAGGTCGAGCTCTGGTATCCCGTGCTCCCGCTATAGACCGCCGTCAGATCGTGGACTCCCATGGCGAGCTTGATCGACAGCGCGGCCTGGCCTCCCACCCCAAGCGCTCTCGTGCCGATCAGCGTCGCGCCGTCGTAGAAGGAGACGGTTCCAGTAGGAATCGCTGTCGAAGGGGCGACTCCAGCAACCGTGGCCAGCAGCGTCGTGGCCTGGCCGTACGGAGTCGTGGCCGCCTGCGCCGAGAGCGCTGTCGTCGTCGAACCGGCGGCGACCTGCTGCGCGATCTGCGCGGAGGAGCTTCCGTCCGTCGTGTTGCCCAAGTAGGTTGCAGTGATCGTCGTGGTGCCGAGCGGCAGCGAGTTTGGCGACAGAGTGGCAACCCCGTTGCTGAGTGTCGCGCTGCCGAGCGTCGTCGCGCCCGCGGTGAAGGTCACGGTGCCGGACGGACTGCCGCCGCCGCTGCGCGTGACCGTCGCGGTCAGCGGTATGGGCTGGCCGAACAGCGATGGGTTCACGTCGGAGGTGAGCGCAGTGGTCGTGGTCGCCTTGCTGACGGTCACGGTGACAGTCGGCGACGTGCTCTTGAAGTAGTAGTAGTCGTCGAAGTAGGGGTACGGAGGACAGGACCAGCAGCGCAGCACGCCACCGTATTTGGCGACGATCGAGCTGTGCGTGCCGAGCGTGAAGCCGCTGCTGACGAGCTGGGCGACACCGTTGCTGACCCCGGCGCTGCCGATGGACATGGCGCCATCGAAGAACTCGACCGTGCCGCCGTTGATGACATCGGCGCCGGGAGCGTCGTTCGTGACGGCCGCCGTCAAGGTGACGGCGCTGCCGTACGTGATCGAGGTCGGATCGGCGACGAGCGCTGTGCTCGTCGTGGCTGTCGTGATGTTGACCCAGCCCGAGCCCTGCTGCGACTGGGTGTAGGTGTCGCCAGTGTACTGGAGCGTGAGCGAGTGCGAACCGAACGGGAGGCGCTGCAAGGTCGCTTCGCCGTGTCCCTTGACGATGTTCGCGCCCCCGAGATAGCCGCCGTTCTCAAAGACGCTGACAGAGCCGCCTGGCTGATGCGTCGTCGCGCCCCACAGCACCACATCAACCGGCAAGACCACCGGGGCGCCATAGGGGATGTTGGCCGAGCCGGTCACGGATTTGACGTTGGCCTGGATGACGGTGACGGGGGTTGGCCACGCCGCGCCGAAGGCGGACGTGTAGTGGCTGTCCCCCGAATAGGTTCCCGTGAAGTACTGGTTGGCATAGTCGACATAGAAGGGCAGGTCGGTGACATTGAGCGTTGCGTGCCCCGTCTCGTCGACGGGGATTGAACCCAGATCGAGCGCCGGGTACTCGATGCCGTAGGGGTTGAAGGTTCGCACGACGACCTGGATGGACCCCGTTGGGGTGCCGACCTCGCCAGGCGCTGGAGTGACCGTGAAGGCGACGGTGAACGGATCCTTGTAGACGGCGAAGCGCAGCGGGACGTCGATCGAGAGGCTGACGTTGTCGACGGGGTGATCGAGCGTGTCGCTGCCACCGAGGATCTCGGGCACGGTTGAGTTGTAGACGGCGGTCAGGTGGTGCACGCCGGGCGTGGCGAAGGTCGTCGTGAGCGTGACCCAGCTGGTGCCGCTCGCGGTACCGATCTCGACCCCGTCGTCGTAGAAGGTGACGTCGCCCGTGGCCGAGTTGGAACAGCCGTTCGTTCCGAGGAGCACGAGGCAGATGTCCGCTTTGAGCGTGGTCGACTCGTTCACCAGGGAGGCGGACGGGTTGGCCGTCAGGGTCACCTG
>CAZPEY010000231.1:0-9230 GCA_964585665.1 uncultured Polyangiaceae bacterium
CCCGCCACGGCCGCGAACCCGACCCAGCCCGCGCCACAGCCCGCCGCTCCGGCTCCCGCGGCGCAACCGGCGGCCGCGCCCCGCGAGGAGAGCGGCGAGGCGGCCAGCCGCTTCTCGTTCCTCGAGGTCGACTGAGGTGAGCGCGGCAGTCGCCCGTCGGTACTTCCTGCGTGGCCGAGACGCGCTGCGCGCCGGCGACAACGATCAAGCGGCGCAGAACTTTGCCGCGGCGCTCGAGCTGTTCCCCGACTACGTCGAGGCGCGAGTCGGGCACTCGGTGGTTCTTGCCCTGACCGATCCGCCGCGTGCTGCCAACGTGCTGCGCTACGGCCTCAGTCGCGTGACGCGGCCGAGCGCCCGGGCGCAGCTCTCCTGCGCTCTCGGCGACGTCCTCGTCGCCGCCGGGGACTTCCTCGGCGCCGAGGCGGCCTACGGCGAGGCGGTGGCGATCGGTGGCAACCTGCCCAACCTCATCCACTCGCGCCTCGCGCGCCTGCACGCCAAGATGGGCCACTACAAGCAGGCCTTCGACTCGTTGCTCGCCGCATCGCGCGGGTAGGAGAGCTCTCCGTGGATCTGGGCGATCTCGACACGCAGCAGAAGATCGACGCCCTGCGCGGAGTGCTGGCTGGGGAGGACGGCGATGCGCTGTTCGAGGCAGCGCGCCGCGCCCTCATCGCCGCGGAGTTTCGTGCCGTCGACGGCATGATCGGTCTGCCGCCCGCCGACGAGGAGCTGACCGAGCAGATGCGCGAGCTAGCCCACGCCGCGCTCGACAAGGCCGCCGCCGTCGGGCACATCGACGCCGGGGTCGACGTTGCCAACCGAATCTACTTCTCCCGGGACAGCGACCGCGCCGGCCAGGCGCTTGCCTACGCGACCCGCGCCAGCGACGATCCGCGCGCGCTGTACCTGCTCGGCCTGTTCCACTACGTCGGATTTGGCTGCCCCAAGGATGAAGTCAAGAGTCTTGACTATCATCGCCAGGCGGCGGCGCGCGGCGAGGCCGACGCGATGTTCGAGCTCTATGTGTTCTTGAGCAAGGGCATCGGCACCGACCGCGACGACGCGCAGGCGCTCGACTGGTGCCGCCGCGCTGCCGACGCAGGATCGGCGCGCGCCATGGCCAACCTGGGCGGCTTCTACGCGACGGGCAGCGGGGTCGCCAAGGACCCGGCCCAGGCGCTCGCCTGGTACGAGAAGGCCGCGGAGGCCGGCTCGGGCCGCGCTGCCGCGACGCTCGGGGTGATGTTCGCGCTCGGCGACTCGGTCGAGGCCGATGACGACAAGGCGCGTCAGTACTTCGCGCTCGCCGGCGACCTCGGCTACCCGTGGGACGACCTGGCCGCGCAGTGCGGCCTCGATCCCGACGCCTACTGCTGATCGGCGGATCGTCGCGGGAACTTTTGCCCTTGCGATGCGTCCAAAGGGGCATGCGCTTCTGGTCCGCCTTGCTCGCCGCGACGCTCTTCATCGTGCTTGGCGTGGGCTTCGTCACCGTCGAGATGCCGAGGTGGACGCTCGCCGCTGCTGAGGCGAAGTGGCGCTACGAGATCCAGCCCGGCGACATCCTGTTCCAGGACCTCGACTGCGGACCGCGCTGCGAGCTGATTCGCGCGGTGACCAAGAGCCGCTACACGCACACGGGCATCGTCCTCGAGGAGCGCGGCGAGCGCGTCGTCTGGGAGGCCTACGGCCCGGTCGGTCCGACGCCGCTTGCCGAGTGGCTGCGCCGCGGCGTCGAAGGCAAGATCGCGATCTACAAGCTTCGGCCGTCGCTGCAGACCAAGCTCCCGCTCATCGCCGCCGAGGTGCGCGCGCTGCGCGGCTTGCCGTATGACGCGAACTATCAGTGGGACGACGCCAATATCTACTGCAGCGAGCTCATCGCCAAGGCGGTGAATCGGGCCGCGGAGCGCGGCGTGTTCATCCCGCGTCCCGTCGGAGATCTAGGGGGCAACGAGGCGCTGGTCGCGCAGTGGAGCAGCGGCACGATCAGCGCCCGGACGCTGGTGGTCTCGCCGCACGACCTGGTGCGCTCGGGCGTGCTGGCGCGGGTCGTCGACGAGCTCCAACCGACGGTGGCCGCGCAGCGCTGAGCGCGCCTAGTTCTCGTGGACGCGAACGAGGAGCGCCGTCGTGTTGTCGACGCCGCCGTTGGAGAGCGCGGCGCGGATGAGGGCCTCGGCGCACTCCTCGATCGGCCCCTCCGCTCCGTCGAGCATGATCTCCTTGAGCATCCAGTCTTCGATCATGTCGGTCAGGCCGTCCGAGCAGAGCAGGTAGAGGTCGCCTGGCTCCATCGCGATGGCGCGGTGGTCGACCTCGACGCTGTCGCGCAGGCCGACGGCGCGGACGATGACGTTCGAGTTGGGCGGGCCGAAGCGCGCCGCGAGCTCGGGGTTGTCCTCGTACAGGTTGATGAGCGAGTGGTCGCGCGTCACCTGCTCGAGCTGGCCGCCGCGCAGGCGGTAGATGCGGCTGTCGCCGACGTGCGACATGTGCAGGACGTCGCCGTCGCGGCGCATCGCGACGACGGTGGTGCCCATGTTGTGGAGCTCGGGGTCGCTCTTGGCCTTGTTGAAGACCGCGGCGTTGGCGTGCTTGATGGCGCGCACGATGATGTCTGCCTCGTCGCCGGGGTCGCCGCCCTGCGCCACCGAGTCTGCGAGCGTCGCCACGGCCAGCTGTGAGGCGACCTGGCCACCGACGTGCCCACCCATCCCATCGCAGACGACGTAGAGCCCGAGCTGCGGGTCGACGAGGAGCGAGTCTTCGTTCTTGTCGCGAACCAAACCGACGTCGGTCTTACCTGCGGAGTCGATCCAAAAGGCCATGAGGGACTTTTACGTTAGAACCTCTCTCGAAAGGCGTCAACCGACGAACGCGCCGTTGGCGGCATCACATTGTGGCGCGACGCGGACGTGAGCCGCTCTCAAGCGCATTTTGCTGCAGTCGTCGCTGGGCACGCTAGACTAGGGACTTCGATGGTCAGCCTTGGCGTCCTCTCCCTCCACCTCGACGGTGCGCCATGTCGCGTAGGCTGCGAGTTCTGCTACCTCGGGGCGCGCCAGGGCAGCGCAGCGGATGGCCGAGCGGCGCCTTCGTCCCAGGTGCTCATCGAGCTGGTCGACCAGCTCGTATATGACGAGCTGGCGATCGCGCTCTCCGAGCCGGTGGAGCCCCACCTGTCCGCCGTCGCTGCGCTGTTCGAGGTGGCGCGCCGTCGCGGCAAGCGCACGACGGTGACCACGACGATGCAGGTGGCCGGCACGCACCGCGCGGCGCTGGTCGGCCTCGATCGGCTCAACCTCTCCGTCGATCCGCGGAAGGGGCGCGTGTTGCCGGACCGCATCGACCAGCTGGCGCGCCTGCTCAAGCAGGACACGCCGTCCCTCGACGTCGTGTTGCTGCCGACGCTGGTGACGCCTGAGTTCGCCGACTGGCTCGTCCAAGGCGGCGGGCTGGAGCTGCTCCTCGCGCTGCCGTCCGTCGACAAGATCGCCTTGTCCGCGCTCAAGCCTCCGCCGCCGTGGTGCGATCGCGCGTTCTGGATGCGCACCCTGCGCACGCTCGATCCGCTGCTCAAGCTTCACCTCGACCGTCGGCTGTTTCTCGACTGCTACGTCGCGGCGCGCTGGCTCGGGCTCGGCGGCTGCCCGGCCCGGGCCGATCTGTCACCCGACGGAGACGGCTGGGCGTTTCGTGGCTGCGTCTACCAGCCGCGCGCCGACGCGATCGTCGTCTCGCCTGCGAGCCTGACCCGGCTCGTGGACGAGCTTCGACGCTTCGAGGCACCCAGGGCCTGCCCGTTTCCGACGTAGGCACCGCGTTCGCGCATTCCTTTCCGCTTCGCCGCGCGATATTCTACGCGAGCGGCAGTGCGCAAAGACGGCCCAGACCTCGACGCGGACAGCGAAGACGAGACGCTCCAGCTCTCGGGGGACGACTCTAGCGCCGGCGCTGGGGTCCTGCCCAACGGCTCGCTCATCGGGCGCTACGTCGTGCTCGGCACCCTCGGCAAGGGAGGAATGGGCGTCGTCTACCTCGCGTACGATCCCGAGCTCGATCGGCGGATCGCGCTCAAGATCCTCCGCTCCGTCGCGACGCGCGATGTCGAGGCGCGCGAGCGGCTGCTCGCAGAGGCCAAGGCGCTCGCCAAGCTGTCGCACCCGAACGTGGTCTCGGCGTTCGACGCGGGCTCGTGGGAGCAGTCGATCTACATCGCGATGGAGCTCGTCGAGGGCAAGACCCTCGCCGAGTGGCTCAAGGCCCAGCCGCGCAAGCAGCGCGAGGTGCTCGACGTGATGCTCGCCGCCGGGCGCGGGCTCGAAGCGGCCCACCGCGCCGGGATCGTCCATCGCGACATCAAGCCGCAGAACATCATCGTTGGCAGCGACGGTAGAGTTCGGGTCATCGACTTCGGTATCGCGTGGCGCACGCGCGAGGTCGCCCCGCCGGAAGAGCGCAGCGCCGACGGCAAGCCCGTCTACGCCATCGCCGGCTCGCCCGGCTACATGCCGCCCGAGCAGTGTCGCGGCGAGCCGGTCGACGGCACCGCGGATCAGTTCGCCTTCTGCTCGACGCTGTATCTGGCGATCTACGGCGTGCCCGCCTTCTCCCCGGAGTCGTGGTCGCAGCTTCAGTCGCAGATGGCCGAGCGGCGCTACAACAAGCCAGCCGAGCGGGTGCGTGTCGGTGCGTGGCTCGAGCGCATCATCGAGCGCGGGCTCTCGCCGAACAAGGTCGATCGGTTCCCGTCGATGACCGAGCTCCTGCTGGCGCTGGCGGCCGATCCGTGGCGCCGGTGGAAGCGGGTCGCGGTCGGCGGCGGTGTGGTGGCCAGCGTCGCCGTGGGCATGGCGCTGGCGCTCGCGTGGAGCGAGCGTCAGCAGCGGGTCTGCCTGGGCGCGAGCGACAAGCTCGTGGGGGTGTGGGACGCTGGTCGGCGCAGCGCCGTCGAGAAGGCCTTCACCGCCACCGGTAGACCGCACGCCCCCGCGACCTTCTCGCGCGTCGCCGCGTCGCTCGATCGCCTGATGGGCGAGTGGGTCGCGATGCGCACCGACGCCTGCGAGGCGACGCGGCGGCGAGGCGAGCAGTCCGAGGAGCTGCTCGATCTGCGCATGCACTGCCTCGATCGCGTGCTCGACGAGACGCGCGCCACCGTCAATGTCTTCGCGACGCTCGCGGACGCCGAGCTCGTCGACGACGCGGTGCGCGTCGTGGGGCGGCTCCCCGGGGTGCAGCGCTGCGCCAACACGACCGTGCTCAAGGCCGCCTATCCACTGCCGACCGATCCGGACAAGGTGCTGCGGCTCGAGGCGCTGCGCCGTCGGATCGGCGAGGCGCGCGCTCTCGAGCGGGCCGGCAAGTACGCGCTCGGACTGCCGCTCGCCAAGGAGGTCTTGGCGGTGGCGCAGCAGGAGGGCTACCCGCCGCTCGAGGCGCAGGCGCTTGGCGTGCTGGCGACGCTGCAGGGTGCGAGCGGCGAGCTCAAGGCCGTCGAGGAGACGCTGCGGCTGACCCTCAAGAAGGCCGCCGAGGCGCGGGACGATGCGCTTCTCGCCGAGACGGCGATCTTCGAGCTCTACGTCACCGGACAGGCCGAGGAGCGCAGCAAGGAGGCCTTCGCGATGGAGCCTCTCGTCGACGCGCTGGTGGCACGGCTTCCCGACGACAAGGCGCTCGACGCACGCCGCCTCACCGCGCTTGGCTTGATGCGCCAGCGACTGGGCAAGTACCCCGAGGCGCAGCGCTACTTCGAGCAGGCGCTCGCCCTGCTGCAGAAGATCACGCCCACCGTGGACATGGAGGTCGCCGAGGCGCTCAACAACCTCGCCTCCGTCACGGATGATCAGGCGCACTCGGCCGAGGCGCTCAAGTTCTACGAGCAGGCCCTGGCGCTGCAGGAGAAGAGCCTCGGCGCCGATCATCCGCGGGTGGCGAGCGTGCTCAACAACATCGGCTTGGCGTTGCTCAGCCTCAACGAACCGGTCAAGGCCGAGGCGGCGCTGCGACGTGCGTTGACGATCTGGATCGCCACGTTCGGCGCCGAGCATCCCGAGGTCGCCCGGACCTACAACAACCTCGGTCTGGTGCTCGCCGAGAGCGGCAAGCTCCACGAGGCGCGGCTCGCCTACGACCGCTCCCTGGCGATCAAGGAGAAGCGGCTCGGTTCCAACCATCCCTCGGTGGCGGCGGTGCTCGAGGGGCTCGGCACGCTCGCCAACCAGGAGGGTAGGTTCAACGAGGGGCTGGCTCTCTGCAGCCGCGCCCAGGCGATCGTCGAGAAGGCGTACGGCGGCGAGCACCCCAACCTGGCCTACTACCTGACGTGCAAGGGCGTGGCGGCGATCGGGCTACAGAAGAAGAGCGAGGCTGTGTCGTGGCTCGAGCAGGCGATGAAGCTGCGGGCCAAGAACCCAGCGGGGCCGGCCGACATGGCCACGACGCGCTTGGCGCTGGCGCGCGCGCTGCGCCTCGCGGGGCAGTCGGCGACGCGCTGCAAGGAGCTGGCGACCCAGGCGCTCGTCGAGCTGCGCGGCGCCGGAGGGCGCGCCGACAAGATCGTCGAGGTCGAGCACTTCCTGGCCGAGCTCGAGGCGCGCGGCAAATAGTCAAGGACCTTGTCGATATGGAGGCTACGATGAAACGACGGGGTAGCGATCCTCGCGTAGCCCGACCGCTGGCGTCGCGAGCTGCGTGTCACTGGCGCGCACCACGATGACGTAGCGGCCGTCGACGACGAGCGGCTTGCCCTCCTTGGCGCTGAGCATGAACCACCCCTCCTGCTTGGTGGCAAACGGGCTCGCCGGATCCTCGCTCTTCGACGGCGCGAGGATCCGGTACTGCACGCGGTGGGTCGGCTTGCCCTGCACCACCTGCTGCTCGGCCGACAGCAGCTCGCAGTGCAGCTCGACGCCGTGCTGCTCGATGCCGAGCGCGCGGAGGTACTGTCGCAGCGTCGCTACGCCGAGGCCGAAGCAGGTCGCGCCGAAGATGCCGTTGAGCAGCACGAACAGCAAGATCGCACTCGCCCAGCGCCCGCCGCTCGCCTCGACCGCCCAGTTCAGCGCGAAGCGACTCGGATCCCCCGGGTCGAAGCGAACCTCGGGCTCGGCGCCGCGATCGATCCCGCCCACCGTCCCGAACTCGAGCTTGCGGCTGACGATGCCCTTGGGGCCGTCGAACGAGACGTCGAGCGTGTAGGTGTGCAAGAACATCTGCGAGCTGTCGCGGCCGCGCACCTCGGCGGGGCTGCGCGCCGACCGCGGGTCGTTCCACACGCGCTCGTTGTCGAGGATGAGCAGCATCTCACCGACCTGCCACCAGGAGATGAGCCCGGTCAGCAGCGATCCGAGCACCAGCAGCCCGATGCCGCCCCAGAGTCGCTTCTGCTTGTAGCCGCTCGCGAGCCGCCACGGCAGCGGCGGCAGGACCTTGCCCGCCATCCTACTGCCCGTTGGTCGGCGCCGGCTTGTCGGCGAACTTCTCGACGAGCGCGCGCACCGTCGGCATGACCGGCGTACCGCCCAGCACCTCGGTGAGGATCGTGCCGACGTCCTTGCCCTTGAACAGGGTCACCAGGTTCATGTTGTTGGCGACCTCGGACAGCAGCACCTTGTCCCCGAGCGCGGTCATCGCCTCGATCAGGCCACGCTGCACCGCCTGGCGCTCCGCGACCGTCGCGGCGGACTGCGCCGCGATGAGCTCGAGCTCGAGCTTGCGCAGCGCCGACGTGCGCTGCAGCTCGGCGACCGTCAGCTCTTGCTGCGCCTTGCTGCGCGCCGAGGCGTCCTTCTGCAGGATGTCCCACTCCGCCGTCTTGGCCTCCGTTTCCCGGAGGATGCGGCTGCGCAGCGCCTCGGCCTCGCGGTCGAGCTGCAGCGTCTGCCGCTCGCGCAAGACCTGCTCCTGGTTCTTGGCCTCGTGGAGCTGCGCCTCATGCTCGAGGCGGCGCGCCAGCTCGCGCAGCTTGAACTGCCGCTCCTTCTCCTCGAACTCGAGCTGGTGGCGCTGCCGCTCGAGATCGGAGCGGAGCTGCAGCGACGCGAGCTGCTCTTGCGCCTGGCGATCGCCGATCTGCAAGGTGACCGACTGCGCCTGCACGCGGTGGAACAGCTCGGCAATCTCGCGATCCTCGATCGTCGAGGAGAGCACCTCGACCTCGGTGACGTGCGCGCCGTTCTCGTTGAACACGCGGCCGGGCCGCTGCCCGTCTGGCGTCCGCTCACCGAGGATGGTGTCGCGCACGAGGGTCGCGATCTGCGGCCACAGCGCGGTCAGCGGCACGGTGCGGCAGCGACTGCGGATGAGCGAGCGCAGGTGCTCGCAGATCACCTGGATGTAGTTCTCGTGATTGAACCAGCGATCCTTCATCTCCTTCTTGAAGGTGATCGAGTACGAGACGCGGATCGTGATGCGCACGAAATCAGACGTCTCGATGGGGATGATGTCGCTGACCCGATTGCCGACGGTGCGCAGAAAGCAGGTCCGCAGCGGGGAGTCGTCGCTCTTGGGCGTCCCCGTTGACAGAGACAGCGCGACCAGCCCCTCTTCGTAACCGAGCAGCTCGACGCAAGGCCCCTCGATCACACGCTGCCCGTCGGCGGACGTCGCCAGCACCGCGGTGTTGTGCGGCACGGTCAGCGACAGCGCCCACGGCGTCGTCACGCCATCGGCCGAGTACTTGTGCGGCTCGTTGAAGGCGATCCAGAGGTTCCACGAGTCGGCGGTCACCGAGCGCGTGATCTGCACCTCCTTGCGCGGGTCGACGAGGTACGACTGCTTGCCGCGCACCAGGCGCACTTCGCCCGTCGCCAGATCGCGGACGTAGATGCCCGACTTCTGATCGATGCCGATCGCCTCGATGAAGACGCGCGAGTGGTCGTTGCCAACCACGGCCTCGCCGGTCTCCGGCGAGAGCACCTCGATCTCGTTGAACGGGAAGAAGAACGTCGAGACGCCAGTGAGCAGGAGCTCGTCGCCTGGGTGATACTGATCCTTGTCGAGCGCGACGCCGCGCGGCAGCTTGCCGCCGAGCTCGGTCTTGCTGATCGGCGCGATGATGCGCAGCCACAGCGCACGCTGCGGCAGGAGCTCGTACGCGTCGTAGATGCGGCCGCGCGAGCCCTTGACCATGAACTGATCGTAGGGACCAGGGAAGACGCGGGCCGGGCCGACCTTGATCTCCCGCTTGCCGTCGGCGTCGATGATGACGCAGTACT
>CAZPEY010000232.1:0-9194 GCA_964585665.1 uncultured Polyangiaceae bacterium
CCGCACCGGCGGCGGGGGAGGCGGCAGCACGCGGCCGCGCGGCGTCGACAGGACCGCCTCGTCGAAGGTCACGATCTCGCCGGAGGGATCGGGCGTGAGCAGCCGCTCGGGCGCCGCGCCCTGGCGGGGCTCCACGGCCATCGGCAGCGGCGGTGGCTGCTGTGGCAGAGGCAGCGGGGGCAGCGTCGGCTGCGACGCCACGGGCGGCGGCGTCGCCTCGCGCTCGACGATCGGCACCCCGATCGCGGCGTCGGTGAAGCGGCGCGCGCGGCGGGTGTCGTCGAGGTCCTTGGCGAAGAGCCCATGCATGAAGCGCTTGAGCGCGGTCGCCGACATGAACAGCGCCCGTCGCTGCGCGAAGCTCTCGAGCGCGAGCTGGAAGTCGAGCGCGGTCGGGTAGCGCTGCTCGCGATCGGTGGCGAGCGCGCGCAGCACGATGGCCTCGAGCGCCTTGTCGTAGCTCGCGTCGACGCTGCTCGGGCGCTGGAAGTCGCCGCGCAGCAGCCGGTTCAGCATCGCGAAGTCGTGCTTGCCCGGGAAGAGCTTCTGCCCCGTCGTCAGCTCGTAGAGGATGACGCCGGCGGCGTAGAGATCCGTCCGGCGATCGCAGGAGTCCGAGCGCGCCTGCTCCGGGCTCATGTAGCCGAGCTTGCCGTGCACCTGGCCGGATCGCTGCTCGGCCGCGCGCGCCGCGGCGGTGGCGATGCCGAAGTCGACGAGCTTGATGCCGCCTTCGTAGGTGACGACGACGTTGCTCGGCGAGACGTCGCGGTGCACGACGTGCAGCGGCGTGCCGTCCTCGCTCTCCTTCTCGTGCGCGTAGTGCAGCGCCGAGAGCAGCGCGATCACGATCTGCACCGCGATCTCGAGCGGTACGCGCCGTCCCGCATCGTAGCTGGCGCGCAGGATCGCGTTGACGTCCTGCCCGTGCAGGTACTCCATCGCCAGGAAGTAGCTGTCATCGAGCGCGCAGACGTCGTGGATCTGGACGATGTGCGGATGCTGCAGCGTCGCGGCCAGGCGCGCCTCGTCGAGGAAGAGCTCGACGAACTCCCGCTGCGCGGCGAGCTGCGGCAGGATTCGCTTGATCGCGACCTGGACCGCGAAGCCCTGGACGCCGCGCGCGCGCGCCAGGAAGATCTCGGCCATCCCGCCGACGGACAGGCGGCGAACGAGCTCGTACTTGCCGAGGTGCGCTCCCGGCAGGAGCTCGGCGTGCGCTTCGCTGCGCAAGCTGGAGAGGGGAGGGACAGACACCGCACGATGATTATGCGCAGTCGTCGTCGAGATGCAGCGACGACGATCTTGGTGAGGTCCCCTCCATCTCCTTCAACCAGGGAGACGATGTGGGCCTAGCGGCGCAACCGTCCTCCGGTGCTACGATTGCGGCATGGCACAGCGCGATCACTGGGAGGCCGTCTACGAGAAGAAGGCAGCCGATCAGGTGAGCTGGTACGCGCCGCACCTCGGACGCTCGCTCGCCTTTCTCGACGAGGAGAGGCTGCCGTTCGATGCTGGGATCATCGACGTCGGGGGCGGCGCTTCGACCTTCGTCGACGATCTGCTCGCGCGGGGCTATCGCAACGTGACCGTGCTCGACCTGTCGCAAAAGGCGATCGACACCGCGCGGGCCCGCCTCGGCAAGGCGGGCGAGGCAGTGCGCTGGATCGTCGGAGACATCACGCAGACCGAGCTCCCGGCCGCGGCCTACGACTTCTGGCACGACCGCGCCGTGTTTCACTTCCTGCGGGACGAGGACGCGCGTCGGCGCTACGTCGCGGCGGTGCGGCGCGCCTTGAAGCCGGGGGGCCACATCCTCGTCGCGACGTTCGGCCCCGAGGGGCCGGAGCGCTGCAGCGGTCTCGACGTCGTTCGCTACGACGCCGACCAGCTGCACGACGAGTTCGGCGGCGAGTTCGAGAAGGTCGCCAGCGCGGTCGAGGTGCACAAGACCCCGTGGGGCTCCGAGCAGCAGTTCGTCTACTGCTATTGCCGTCGCTGAAGGTCGGTCAGGCGCGGCCGAGGACCAGCGAGGCGTAGTAGAAGCCGCCAAAGCCGATCGCGTTGGCGAGGACATGATCGAGCCGCTGGGCGAGCGGCGCGCCGCAGACCAGGTTGATCGGCCAGCGCTCGTCGGGCGCCTCGACGTGGTGGGTCGGCGGCACGACGCCCGTCTCGAGCGAGCGCACCGCGGCGATCGCCTGCAGCGCCGGCGTCACGGCGCCGGTCTGCCCGAGCAGCGACTTGACCGAGGTGACGAGCACGCGCTGCTCGCCGAACAGGCGCTCGATCGCGGCGGCCTCGACCCCGTCGTAAAAGACGCTCGACGAGCCGTTGGCGCTGACCAGCGACACGTCGCCGGGCGACAGCGCCGCGTCGGCCAGCGCCTCGTCCATCGCGCGCACCATCGGCGCCGGCTCGAAGATCGGCTTGAAGGGATCGTAGGGCGGCCGATCGCCGACGGCGCAGCAGGCGTAGCCGAGGAGGCGGGCGCGGACGCGGGCGCTCCGCTGCCGGGCGGCGGCGAGCGACTCGACGAACAGGAAGCCGGCGCCTTCACCCGGGACGTTGCCGTCGCGATCGGCGGCGAACGGGCGCATGGCGCGCTCGGGCGCGTCGTTGAACCGCACCGCGAGCGCGCGCGCCGCGGTCATCATCGAGTAGAACAGCGGCGTCAGCTCGGCCTCGACGCCGCCGACCAGCACCGCGTCGGCGCGGCCAACTCGGATCCAGTCGAGCGCCAGGCCGAGCGCGTCCATGCCGGAGTTGCAGCCGTTCGAGAGCGTCATCACCGGGCCGCGCAGGTCGAGCGAGCGCGCCACCTCGACGGCGGCGGCGTGCGAAAACGCGCGAAACGCCGCGACCGCCGGCGTGCGCTGTCCGGCCGGCAGTTGGCTCACCGCCTCGACGAGATCGCCGTTGCCGACGCCAGTGCCGACGACGACGCCGATGCGCTCCTTGGCGATCGTCGGCTGCGCGTCGTCGAACGCGAGGCGGGCGGCGTGCAGCGCCAGCTCGACGGCGCGAGGCAGCGGGTTGACGAGATCGAGCGGTCGGAAGGGCGGCTCGGTGACCTCGGCGCCGATCGCGCAGCCGCGGCGGGGGACGAAGCGCGTCAGCCTGGCGAGGCCGCTTCTGCCGTCGAGGAGCGCGCGCCAGAACTCGTGCTCGCCCGTGCCGATCGCCGAGACCGGACCGATCCCGGTGATCGCCACGGCCTGGCCGCGGCTCACGGCTTGGCTCGCTCGACGAGCAGGCGCGCCAGATCGCCGAGCGTCCGCAGCCCGACGATCTCGGCCTCGGAGAGCATCAGGTCGGCGCGCTCCTCGATCTCCGACAGCAGGGTGAGCGTCGCCAGAGAGTCGAGGCCGAGGTCGTCGATCGCGGTGTCCGCGGTCAACGTGCGCTGCGCGAGGCTGCGCGGCAAGGCGCCGCTTGCGGCGAGGGCGCGCACCGCCGGGAGGATCACGGAGACCATCGGATCATCGCTCATCGGACCGCCAGAGGTGAAGGACGTCGGCGTGCGGCGCGTGGCCGAGGTAGAGCTCGCGGCAGTAGACGCGACGCTTCTTGCCGCTCGAGGTCTTGGGGACGGCGCCCGGTCGCAGCAGCGCGATCAGCCAGGGCTCGATGCCGTGGGTGCGCGCGATGGCGCGGCGGATCGCCTCGACGACGGTGTCGGCCTCGAAGCTTGGCCCCTCGACGACGGCGCGGTAGTGAAACGGGCGCGAGCGACGATCGCGGCCGCGGCGCCGCTCCTCGGCGTCCCACGAGACGCTCTCGCGCCGCGAGCGCTGCCGGCGTTCGACCTCGACGGCGAGGCACAGCCGCTCCTCGCCATCGACCTCGGCGGAGAACGCCGCGGTGCCGCCGGCGCGATAGTAGGGCGCGCCGAGGTTGGTCGCCTCGATCGTGTCCTCGAGGTCGCTCGGGAAGTGCTTGCGACCGCGGATGATGATCACCTCCTTGAGGCGACCCGTGACGTAGAGCTCGCCGTCGAGGAGGAAGCCGAGATCGCCGGTGCGCAGCCACGGTCCGTCGCCGTCGGCGGTGCGGGCGCCGAAGGTCGCGGCGGTCTCCTCGGGGCGGTTCCAGTAGCCCTGCGCGATGCTGGCGCTGCGCAGCCAGATCTCGCCGATGCGCTGCTCGCCCAGTCGCCCACGGCTCTCCGGATCGACGACGAGGATCTGCCCGCCGTCGATGCCAGGCCGCGTCCCAGGTCGGCCGACGCTGACGATCTCTCCGCCCGCTTCGGGGGTCTCGATGACCGTGGTACGAAACCCCTCGAGCTTGAGGCCCCCCGAGACGACCAGGGTCGCCTCCGCGAGCCCGTACGTCGGATAGAGCGCTCGCGCATCGAACCCGCACTCGGCGAACGCCTCGCTGAAACGCTCGAGGCTGGAGCGGCGGACCGGCTCGGCCGAGACGTAGACGAACTGGAGCGAGCTGAGATCGAGCCCCTCACGCTCGCTGCGCGGTATCTTCTGGACGCAAAGGTCGAGCGCGAAGTTCGGTGTCCCGCTGATGTGGGCGCGTGTCTTGGTGATCGCCTCGAGCCAGCGGCGCGGACGCAAGAGGAACTCGATCGGTGACATGACGACGAGAGGAAAGCCGACGTAGCTGGCTTGGAGGATCCCGGCGATGAGGCCCATGTCGTGGTAGGGGGGCAACCACGAGACCTGGAGCGTCTCTGGCGTCGACTCGATTCCGCCCTGCAAGACCGAGCAGTTGTGCAAGAGGTTGGCGTGCGTGACCATCACGCCCTTGGGAGTTCCCGTCGAGCCCGAGGTGTACTGGAGAAACGCCACCTCGTCGGACTTGCCAGCCATGGGCCGCCAGTCGTCCGCGCGATCGAGGACATCGATGGCGAACCAGCGGGTCGATGCGAGCGCGGGGGACATGCTCGCGACTAGCTCTCGGAAGCCCAGGATCGCGCTGGTGGTCAGCACGACGGTTGCCTGCGCGTCTGTCACGATCGCAGACAGGCGTGGGAGCGTGCGGTCGAGCCGTGCCGGCTCCGGTGGGTACGCAGGGACGGCGATGACCCTCGCGTAGAGGCAGCCGAAGAAGGCGCAGATGTAGTCGAGCCCCGGTGGAAACAGGAGGATGGCGCGCTGTCCGGCCAGGTCGTGGGCTTGCAGCTCGGCGGCGATCGAGCGGGCGCGCCGGTCGACGTCACCGAACGACAACCAGGTGGAGACGTTGTCCTTGTCCCAGACGCCGTAGGCGCGCTGATCTGCGCCCATCTCGGTGCGAAAGCGGAGGACCTCATCGAAGGTTTTCAAGTTGGGCGGCTGCATCGGTCCTAGTCTGGGTAGCCCGGCGCGAGGATCGCGCTCAGGCGGGCGGGGTTGCGCACGCGTTGGGATCGGAAGAACTCGTCAGCGAGCGCGACCTGGGCGCGGCCCTCGCTGTCGGCGCGCAGTCGTCCGAGGTGGCGCCGCGCCGCGGCGGCGTAGAGCAGCATGCCCGCAGAGTCGAGGCTGGCCACCGCCTGCTCGAGGCCGCGTCGGGCTCCATCGAGATCTCCAGCAGACCGCCGGATGCCGGCGCGGAGGAGCTGGGCCAGCGCCAGCGCCCAGGGGACGGCTTCCTTCTCGAGCTGGCGCGCGTCCTCCTCGGCCAGCTTGAGGTAGTGGCGCTGGCGAGGCGGGACGGCGGCGGAGAGGCGGATGCACCCTCGCTGGTGGTAGGCGCGAATCTTCATCTGCTGGATGATGAACACCTTGGCCGCCTCCATCGCTGGCCAGGCTTCGGTCACCAGCCCTTCCGCGAGGTCGACGCGGTCCTCGTAGAGGTGGGCCATCACGCGGGCAAAGAGCGCATTGTAGTGTTGGACGAAGAAGCCCTGGCGCGACCAGCGCGCGAGCCCCTCGAGTGCCTCGGCCTTGGCGCCTTCACAATCGTCCTCGACGAGTCGCAAGAAGGGCATGAAGGCTGTGCGGTAGTTGGTGACTGCGAAGGAGTCGCCGCGTGACTCGGCTTCACGCAGCAAGACCGGTACGCGCGCTTGCACGTCGAGCAGGTCGCCGCGATAGAACGCGCACCAGAGCGACAGAAAGCGCGCAGTGTCGAGCTCCCACGAGACGCCAGTGCACTCGTCGCGCAGGATCTTCTCCGCCTTGACACAGAGCGCGTGGCCGTCGGGCCAACGGCCCTCCATGAAGGCCGAGCTGCCCTCCGTCCACGCGAGCAGGCCGAGTCCGTGCGGGTGGCGATGGCGCTCCGCGATGCGGCGCGTGAGCGCGAGCAGCTCGGCGGTGCGAGCGCTCGAGTGACCTGGGCCGGCCGTGTACACCACCTCCATCGCGAGAGCGCGCACGACGCGGTACGGTTCGCCCGCCTTGAGCGCGAGCAGGAGATGGCGCGCCTGAAAGTCGGCACCGACGACGGAGTCGACGGCTCCGAGCCCCGCGGCGATCGACCAGCAGATGTCGATGCGCTGCAGATCGGCGCGCGGGATCTCGCGCTCGCTGCGCTCCTTGAAGCCGAGCCCGCCGATGCGCACCCGGGCTCGCTGAAAGAGGAGCGAGGCGATGGCCCAGCTCGGCTTGGGGAGCTGCCAACCGTAGGCGGCGAGCACGGCGCGAATCGAGGCCAACCCCTCGTCGATGCGGCCCGATCGCAGGTACTGATCGGCGGCGCAGCGACGGAGCTCGAGTACCTCACCCTCGGTGCCCGCCTTGGGAACGAGCGCGTCCGCGGCGCGCGCGAACTCCGCGGCCGCCTCGGCGCCGCGTCCCGCGTTGGCCAGTGCGTTGGCGAGTTTGACGCGCAGCCCGTCGAGCTCGGCGCCGGGCGGCGCGTTGGCGAGGCACGTCTCGTAAAAGCGCGCGGCGCGATCGAAGGCGAGCGCCTGGTCGGCGCGCTCGGCGGCGCGCAGGCCGAACTGGAACGCCTTGTCGCGATCGCCGGCCTCGACCCAGTGCAGCGCGAGCGCTGCCGGATCGTCGTTGCCCGTGGTCTCGAGGGCGAGCGCGATGCGGCGGTGCAGCGCGCGGGCGCTCTCCGTCGAGACGTGGCCGCGCACCGCCGACCGTACCCGGTCGTGATAGGGCTCGATCGTGTCGGTCTGGCGCGTGCCGGAGGTGCGCACCAGCGAGGCGGCGCGCAGCGTCTTGGCGTGCACCGGGAACTCGCCGAGGTCGATCTCGGCGGCCTGCGCGGCGGTCTGCTGGGGCAGCGGCGCAGCGGCCAGCGCCACCACCTCCATCAGCCGGCGCGAGCGCTCGTCGATGCGGCTGACGCGCTCCCACAGCGCGTCCTCGAGCTGCACCGAGCCCGTCGCCGGCACGCCGTGGAGGTGCGCGTAGCGGATGAGCTCGTCGATGAACAGCGGGTGGCCGCCCGCCTCGCTGGCGACCTGATCGGGGACGATGCCCGAGCCCGAGCCGATGCGGCGCAGCAGCAGCCCGGCCAGCTCGCGCGCCTCGTCCTGGCCGAGCCGGCGCACCTCGATGACCTCGCCGGCGATCTCGCGCTGCAGGCGGTCGAGCGACATCGCGTCTTCCGACGTGCGGATCGTGCAGACGAGGAGGAGCGGCGGAGCCGCCGGCGGTCGCATGATCTCGGCGAGCATCGCGATCGAGTCGGCGTCGGCCCACTGCAGATCGTTGATGACCAGCACGAGCGGCATCGCGCGCCCGAGGTTGGTGAAGAACTCGCGCAGCGTCGCGAACAGGCGGCTGCGCAGCTCGTGGGCGCTGCGCGGCGCGCTCTCGCTGTCCTGCGGCGCCTCGGCGACCGGCTCGACGCGGCGCAACACCGGGAAGACCTGCGCCAGCAGCCCGACGTTGCTCGGCAGGAGCGCGCGCACCTCGTCCTTGGGCATGCGCATCAGTTGCAGGCTGAGATCGTCGATGAGAGAGTCGACCGCTTTGTACGGCACCGTCTCGCGCTCGTAGCAGCGGCCCTCGCGGATCGCGACGTCGGGATCGGTGATCTCGAGGAGGTCCGTGAAGCGGCGGACCAGCGCCGTCTTGCCGACGCCCGACTCGCCGCTGACGTAGACGGTGCGCGCCTCGCCGAGCCGCGTCTGCTCGTAGGCGCGGCGCAGCGTGCCGAGCTCGACCTCGCGGCCGAGGAAGATCGACGATCCGCCCGACGGCGCCGACAGGTTGCTCGACAGCGGGCGCGGCGAGCGGATGCCGAGCGCCTGGTAGATGCGCGCCGCGTCGGGGCGCTGGCGCGGATCGATGCGCAGCAGCTGGCAGCACAGCGCGTCGAGATCGCGCGGCACGTCGGGCAGCATGGTGCGCGGCGCCTGTGGCACGAGCTGCTGCTTGTTGGTCAGCACCTCGAGCGCCGTGCCGACGAACGGCACGATGCCGGTCAGCGCCTCGTAGAGCACGACGCCGAGCGCGTACCAGTCCGCGGGCGGGCCGATCGGATCGCCCGCCGCCTGCTCGGGGGCCATGTACTCGACGGTGCCGACGATGTTGTTGTGGCTGATCTGCTTGCGCCGCTCGAAGTCGGTGAGCAGGCCGAAGTCGAGCAGGACGACGCGGCCCTCGCGCGTCACCAGGATGTTCGACGGCTTGACGTCGCGATGCACCTTGCCCGAGGCGTGCAGCGCGTCGAGCCCGGCGACGAGCTGCGGCAGACAGGCGCGGAGGCGCCCCTCGTCGAAGCGGCCCGACGCGGGCTGCACCGGCGCGGCGACCTCCTCTTCCTGCGGCGTGCGCAGCACGGTCGGCGCGTTGACGAACCCATCCGGGCGGGCGTTGCGGCGCGGCACGCGGACGTGGCGCAGGAACTCGACCCCGTCGACGAGCTCCATGGTGAAGAACCAGTCGCGCCCCTCGTTGAAGAGCTCGCCGATGCCGACCAGGTTCGGGTGCGAGAGGTTGAGATCCTGCAGGGCGCGGAACTCTTCTTTGAAGCGGAGCAGCCCCTCAGGCGTCAGCGCCAGCAGGGTCTTGAGCGCCACCTCGACACGGCGCTCGCGATCGAAGGCCTGGTAGACCGCCCCCATGCCGCCCGCACCGAGCAGCTTGCGAATCTCGAAGCGCGCCGTCCCGGCGAACTCGGGCTCGGGGGCTCTCACCGCCGTCCCCTCAGACATCGTGGTGGCATCGCAAGCGGGCCATTATCGCCAGCGCCGAGGCGGGACAGCCAGAAAAAAGATCCCGTACGGGATCGGGCGGGATTTGGGGGGCGGGGGCTAGTGGAGCGCTACTTCAGCGCTACTTCAG
>CAZPEY010000233.1:0-9178 GCA_964585665.1 uncultured Polyangiaceae bacterium
CACCGCGCTGGTCAACGCCGCGTCGGTCAGCTCGCTGATGCTCACCACCGAGGCGCTGGTCGCCGAGCGCCCGAAGGACGACAAGGACGCGGGCCACGCGCACGGCGGCGGCGGGATGGGCGGCATGGGCGGGATGGGTGGCATGGGGATGTAATCCCCAGCCTGGTCAAGTAACTTTACCAACGGCCCCGGCGAGCGATCGTCGGGGCCGTTTCTTTTCCGGCCTCAGAGCTTGACCTGGAAGACGCCGCGCAGATCTTCGGTCGAGCTCTTGTACGAACGACCGCCCTTGCTCGACCAGCTGTAGACGCGGAATTGATAGATGCCGCCGTTCTGCAGAGCCACGGTGCCCGGCAGCGTGTAGCTCGGGTTGCCCGAGCCCATGTGCGACGGCAGGTTGAGGTTCATGTGCACGAGGGTGCCGAACTGATCGTAGAGGTAGAGCTCGTACCCCTCTTCGCTCGAGTCGTCCGCCCAGTTGAACGTCGGCGTCGCAGTGGTGACCTCATCGAGGCCATCCGCCCCGGGTGAGAGGACCGCGAGGGCCTCGGTGACCTTGAACGAGTCGGCGATGGTGAACGGGTTGGGCCCCCCCGACGCGATGGTGATGCGCACGAGGTCGGTGCCGGAGATGCTGAGATCGGGGTCGCGGACGAGCTGATCGTTCTCGTACGCGGCGAGGACGACGTACTTGCCGGGTGCGACGCCGGGGATCGAGAAGGCGCCGCTGACGTCCGCGGCGCGCAGCCCGGCGGGCGCCTCGCCGCGCAAGGCGGTGTTGTCGAAGGTCGAGTCCGGCACGAGGATCACCGAGGTCGTCAGGCCACCAGGGGCGTTGACGATCTGCACCTGGCCAGACACCGTCGTGAGGCCCGTCGTCGACGTGGTGAGGACGACGCCGGGGGTCGCCGCCGCGTTCGGGGTGACGGTCGCGGGTGTGACGAGCAGGTTGGCGCGATAGCCCTCGACCGTCGTCTGGACGTTGCGCGGCACATCGAACAGGGTGAACTGCCCATCGCTCCCGCTGACCGCCGAGGCGACGCTGCGCCCGTTCTGCACCGCCAGCACGAGCACGCCGCCCGGCTCGCTCGCCTCGACGTGGCCGCTGACCGTCGAGACGCCGTTGGCGTCGACGCCGGTCGAGTAAAGCGTCACGTCGGTGTTGGCGGTGTCGACGACGAGCGTGCTGTTCATCGCCACGGTCTTGGTCAGATCGATCGGCAGCGCCGGGCGAGGTGGGGTCGGAAACGTCTGGTAGCCCGCCGCTGAGACCCGCAGCGTAACCGAATCGGCGCTCGGTGCACCGGCGGCGGTGCGCGGTACGGCGATCGGCAGCTTGTAGTTCCCCAGCGTGTCGGTCTCGACGACGTCGGTGCGCGCCGCGCCATTGGCATCGACGGCGACGACCAGCGCCTTGGCGATCGGGGCGGCGGTCTTGGCGTCGGTGACCTGGCCGTGGATCTCGACGGGATCGGCACAGATCGGCTCGTTCGACAGGACCACCGCCTCGCAGACCTGGCCGTTGTCACACCCGGTGGTGGTGCCGAGGGTACAGGTCTTGGACTGCTCCTTCTTGCAGCCGGTCGCAGCGGCGAGCCCAAGGGAGCCGAGAGCAATGAGGAGGGTGGAGATCGGAAGTCTCTTCATGCTGGCAGTTTTGCCGAGCCCGCGACAACCGACAACATCCCGTTTGGAACAGGGGTGCTCGAAATGGTTCAGCGGCGCTTTTGATTGAGCTCCAGCACACCTTTTGCTGGGTCGCTCTTCATCTCGAAGCGGGACAGGAACGACAGCCCGAGCAGGCCGTCCACCCCCTCCATCCCGTCGATGACCGCGCACTCGACGTGCTTGGCCGTCACGCCCTGCAGCGTCACCTCGTCGAGCGCGCCGACGTACACGAGCTTCGAGCCCGAGGCGAGCAGGACGCGCTGCTGCAGCCACTTGCGGTAGGGCAGGCCCAGCCGATCGGCGAACGCCTGGGAGACGATCACAGACGAGGCCCCGGTGTCGATCAACATCTCCCCCGTCGCCGTGTTGTTGATCTTGACCTTCGAGGTGACGGCGCGGCTCGAGGCACCGAGGCGGATGATCGCCTTGCCGGTGCCGAGGCGCTCGCTGCACTTCGGGTCGTCGTAGAGCTCGGCGAGGCGTCGCCGCGCGTTCTCGGCGACGTTGGGATGATAGAAGGTGAACTGCTCGAGGGGGAAGATGCCGTCGCACGGCCGCCCGAGCTTCCGATACATGTCGGCGAGGTTGAACGGGATGCCGGTCTTCTTCGGCTCGATCCGGATCGTCTGCTCGTAATCCGCGGCGGCCTCGGCCCACGCCCCCTTGCCCTCGTAGGCGATGCCGCGCCACCAGCGGTAGTCGCTGTCGTCGGGGTGGGCGTCGATGATCTTCGTCGCCTCGGCGATCGCCTCGTCCCACTCGGACAGGCGCTTGTGGGCTTCGTAGGTCAGCCAGCGCAGCCGCACGTAGTCGCCGCACTTGGCGAAGAACCTCTCGGTACGCCTAAGACAGTAGCGCGGCTCGCCTTCCCGCAAGAGCTCGTCGCAAAAGTCGATGATCTTGCGGCGATCGCACGGCTCCTTGTCGAGCGCGTCGGCGAGGGGCGCCAGCTTGCCTCGAAAGACCGCCGGCGCGCCGTCCTGCATGTCGCTGACCTTCTTGTGCACGGCGCGGTAGATCGATGGAGACAGGGCGCCGAGCCCGGCGAGCGCCACGCCGAGCAGCGCGAGGTTGCGGAGCTTGCGACGGCGCAGCTCCTTGCCCTTGCACTGGACGCACACGTGGCCGTCGAGCGCGAAGCTGGTGCAGACATCGCAGATCGCCGCCGCGCAGGAGACGCAGCTCCCGGTCGCGGGTGAGGCCGGGTGGTTCTTGCAAGTCGGCGCTGCGTCGGACATCAACCGCCCTCCCCCGTCAGAACGTCGTGCGCTCGGTCTTGGTTGGCTGGTCGAAGAAGCCCATGGTCGTCTGCGCCGCCGGCGCGAGGTTGATCTCGATGAGCCAGAACAGGCGGAGCGTCCGCTGCCGCCCCTGGCGCGCGTAGCCGACGAGCCCCTCGATGAAGTTGACCTCGACGTCCCCCTTGCGCGGGTGGCCGAAGGAGACGAGCGGGAAGACGTCGACCCACCACTGCCCGGCGCGCGGCCCCTTGCCCTTGCGCACGTAGGTGTTGAGGACCAGCGTGTGATCGTTCTCGGCGCGCTTCCAGTGCGCCGCGACCGGGAAGACCACCGTCGTACGATCATCGCCGCGCTTGAAGTCCCAGACGAACGGGAAGACCACCGTCGTCGGGTTCCGTCCACCGAAGCGCCACACGAGCGGGAACCACACCGCGTCGTAGCCCGGATCCGAGACCGGCCGCTTGCGCGCCCACAAGAGGAGCGGCGGGATGATCACCGAGGTCGACTTCTCGACGTAATTCTTGTGCACCGCAGCAAACGGGAAGACGCCCGTGGTGCGCGTCTCGGCGTAGTTGTGCACGTCGAAGTAGAGCGGCGCGGCGACGGTCACGCTGCGCTCGACGTTCTTGAAGCGCCAGACCAGCGGCGTGTACGCCGAGATCGACGTGCCGTCCGGCGTCTCGCGGTTGAAGTAGAGCGGGATGCCGACCGTGGTCCGCTCGCCGGTCAGCTTGTTCCGCGCGTGGTAGACGAGCGGCCACACCGCCGTCGACGACCACTCCTTGTCGCGGCGCACGTAGACGGGGCCGACCTCGGCCCGAAAGCCACCGGCGTACTTCGAGTAGCCGCCGAGCGGCGTGATGAGCAGGCCGCCGTCCTTGCGCTTGGCGTAGTGGATGAGCGGGAACAGCGTCGTCGACGAGGTGCCGTCGGTGCTCCAGCGCGTAAAGAGGATCGGAGCCAAGCCGAAGCGCTTGGTGTCGCCGCCCGACTTGCCCCAGTAGAGCGGGCCGAGGACGTTGAGCTCGCTCTGCGTCGCCGAGTCGGTCTGACGATAGAAGATCGGCGAGATCAGGCGCGACACCGTGCCACGCCGCCAGGCCGCAAACAGCGGCGGCAGCGTCGTCGTGTAGCCGTCGGGGCGCTGGAAGTAGAAGAACGGACCCGCCCAGAGGTTCTTGGTCCCCGCCTCGCGATCCTCGTCGTAGTACGCGACCGGCGAGGCGAACCAGCGACGCAGGTTCCCCCCGTGCCAGCGGCTCGCGTAGCCGAACACGGGCAGGAGGCCGAGCGTCCGTCCCTCGGCCTGCTTCTCGTAGAACGCCGGTCCGACGACGGTCAGCGCCCGCTTGTCGGACTTGTAGTGCATGGCGAGCGGGAAGAGCATGTCGAACGCCACCCCCGGCGCGCGGTGGCGGTAGTAGAGCGGGAACACCGCCGTCGACGTCGCCGCCCCCTCGCTGATGCGCCAGAAGAACGGGAACTGCACCGTGACGTGGAGGTCGGGCGCGTCGTGCTTCCAGAACAGCGGGAAGAAGACGTGCGTCTTGCTGCCCGTCTCGTCGTTGCGCGCCTGCGCGTACGGCCCGACGATCAGCAGCTCCTTGCGATCGGTCTTGCGCCAGAACGCCACCGGCGAGACGAGCAGCGACTGGTGGGGCGCGCGCTTGAGATAGAACACCGGGAACAGCGCGTCCTTGGTCGTGTCGCCGTCCGGGCCTCGCTCCTTGCCGTGGTAGTAGGGTCCGACGACGAGGTGGTCGGTGCCCTTCTCCTTGTTGGCGAAGTGCCAGACGAGCGGGAACACCACCTGGTGCGACGTGCCGTCGAGCTTGCCGAAGAAGAGCAGCGGCGCGAGGCCACCGGCCCAGCCGCGCGGGCCCGAGTACGCGTAGGCCGGACCGACGATGTCGTAGTTGCCCTCGGGGGCGTGGCGATGCCAGAACAGCGGCGGCAGGTAGACGTAGTTGCGATCGGCGCGCTTGCCGGCGAAGAGGAAGGGGATGGCGCCGAGGTCGAAGCCATCCTTCACCTTGTGGAAGTAGAGCGGACCTACCGCGGTGGTCGACGACCCATCGGCTTCGTTAGACCAGCGCGCAAAGATCGGTAGAGCGAGCGTATAGCGCTTCGGACCCTGCCTTCCGAGGAAGAGGAACGGGGCGACGCCGCCGCCCCACTCGTCGCGCTTGCCCGACCAGCCGTAGAACGGTCCGACGAAGCCCCACGTTCGCTCCTTCTCCGTGCGAAATGCGGCCAGAGGAAATAGGACATGGGTGCGGGCTCCCGTCTGCTCGTTGGTGACGCGCCAGAAGATCGGAAAGAGCGTGGTGATCGTACGCTCTTCGGAGCGGCTGTGCACGAAGGGCCCGACCCACAGGCCCGCGCTCTTGTTCTCGCGCCCCTTCCAATAGCCGAACAGCAGCGGCGGAACGACCGTCGTCTTCTCGCCGGTCGCGGCGTTGCTGCGCTGCACAAAAAATGGGACCTGAACGCGCGTCGTCGAGTCGCCGGCGCGCTTCTCGAAGTACAGCAGCGGCGGGACGTAGCGATAGCCCTCGCTGCCGGGGCGGCTGCCGTACAGCGGCCACGCGTTGACCGACTTGCCGCGCGCGCAGCGACCATCCTCGCAGCTCTCGTCCTTGCGGCACTCGCTGTCCGCGACGCAGGTCACTGGCGCATCGAGCCGGACGCTCGCGGCGGGCGGGCTCACGGCTGGCTTCGCCGCCGGCGTGGTGTCGGCTTTGCTCTCGGGCGGCGCCGCTTCGGCCTGCGGCTCGTCGGCCGAGGCCGACAACGCAGCGAGCAACACACCGCACGCCGCGACGACACGGAGGCGAGCAACCAAGGCCGAAGAGCGACAGGAGGGCATGGGCAAGTTGGCAGAACGCCCGACTACGGCGTCATCTTCCATTCGCCGTTCTCAAGGACGAACTTGAGCTCGGCCGTGTCGACGTCCTCGCCGCGGCTGCGCTGCACCTTGAGGTTGGTCTGCTGGCCGACGACCTTGCTCGACTTGACCTCGAAGCGCGTCGCCTCCATCTCCTTCTGCATCTTGCGCAGGTCCTCCGGCGAAGAGCCGATCTGCGCCGCGACCACGCCCTGGTACATGAGCGCGTAGCAGTCGATGACGCGCGCGAGGTCACCCTTCTGGAGCGCGTCGCGGTAGCGAGCGAACGTCTTCTCCGCCGTCGAGAACTCGGGGCGCGGCGGCGGCAGCTTGAAGGTGATCCCCTTGATCTTGGAGATCGGCAGCTCGAGCTTGTCGCCGCTCGAGGTCTCGACCTGGAACACGCCGTCGTAGAAGTGCAGGATCTTGCAGTTGACCTGCGTGTTGTCGAGGAGCTGCACGACCTCGGCCCGCGCCGTCGTCGCGAGCGCGATCCCGGCGCCGAGGATCCAACCATACCGCGTTTTCATCGGCAGCCCTGATACCCCGCGTCTCCGACGGAGTCAACCGCCGATTCGCGGCGCTGTCAGAGCGTGATGCTGGCGTTGTGGCAGGTCGGGGCGCAGTGATCGCCATTCGGCCGATCGACGGAGAACTGCAGCTGGTGGTTCGTCGTCGCGGCCGGGTTGCCGTCGGAGGTAAACGTCACGCTGACCTCCTTGGGCGGCGGCCCCTCGAACGAGAACGCCAGGTCGCGGACGCTCGTGCCGTTGCCACTGCTGAGGGTATTGATGATGGCCGGACAGGTCGACGAATTGGTGGTCGGCGAGGAGAAGTCGAGCTCGCAGACCTTGAACGTGGCCTTGCCGGCGACGTCGGTGACGACGATGCGGTGCGTCCCCGAGGTCAGCGTGGTCGGCAGCGTGATGCGCACGTCGTCCTCGCAGCCGATCTGGGTGCAGAAGAGGCAGCCGCCGAGCCAGGTCGCACCAACGACGAGCGCGGCGCGGGCGAGGAGGTTGGAGTGCTTGCGGAGCGAGGAGTGGACGAGGGTCTTAAGCGAAGAGGAGTTGGTCATGCGGCCACTTTGAGCAACGGCCGTGCCGCGATCCTCGTCGAGAAAACTCAGGTACTTGGCGGTGCTGGACGCGCCCTGACCACGACATGTGCGCCCTACTGCGCGCCCCCTACTTGGTGCCGAACAGGCGATCGCCCGCGTCGCCGAGCCCCGGCACGATGTAGCCGTGCTCATCGAGCTTCTCGTCGACCGCGGCGGTGACGATCGGCACGTCGGGGTGGTGCTCGCTAAACTGGGCAATGCCCTCGGGACAGGCGAGCAGGCAGACGAAGCGCAGGGACGCCGGGTTGCCCTGCTTGATGCGGCTGACCGCGGCGATCGCCGAGTTGCCGGTGGCGAGCATCGGGTCGCAGACGATGACGTCGCGGTCCTCGAGCCGCGCTGGCACCTTGTAGTAGTACTCGACCGCGGTCAGCGTGCGCGGATCGCGGTAGAGGCCGATGTGACCGACGCGCGCCGACGGCAGCAGGGTCAGCATGCCGTCGAGGATGCCCTGGCCGGCGCGCATGATCGCCACCAGGACGAGCTTCTTGCCGTCGAGCATCGGCGCTTCCATCGTCGCCAGCGGCGTCTGGATCGTCTCGCTACGCAGCTTGAGGTCGCGCGTCGCCTCGTAGGCGAGGAGCATCGAGATCTCCTGCAGCAGGGCGCGAAACGACGCGGTGCTGGTGTCGGCTTTGCGCATCAGCGTCAGCTTGTGCTTGACCAGCGGGTGCTCGACTACGGTGACGTTGGCGGCCATGGTGCTCTCTCCTTGCCCAGGTTCGTTCGGCGCGCTGCGTAGCAGATCCGGGCGCTTTTAGAAAACGGTTCCGTCGCTGTCGATGCGCAGCGGCGGCCCCCCGTCGCTGCGTCGCGCTGCCGCGGCCTTGCGCCCCGCCGCCCAGGTGCCGCCCTCGAGCACCTTGGCGAGCGGCAGCTCGGCCTGGCTCTTGCCGAGCTTGCGCCGCACCGCCTCGCCGATCTCGTCGAGCAGCGCGACGGTGAGCGCCCGCCACTCGACGACCAGCTCGTCGCTCGGGTGGTGAAGTCGGGTCGCGGCCGCCGGGTCTTTGAGCGCCAGCAGCCCCAGATCCAGTAGCAGCCCGCCGTTGCGGTACTCGGCCAGACCGGTCAGCTCTTCGACGCCGCGCACCTCGAGGCCCGCCTCGGTGAGGGGCTCGAGCAGCGAGTAGGTCAGCCACTGGGACAGCTTGTGGATCGGCACCAGAGACTCGAAGCTGCCGGCCGGCCCGAGCGCCGAGTGCGCCCAGACGTCGCCGAGCGGCACCCCGTCGAGCGTCAGGCGCTCGGGGAAGATCGAGCCGAAGCCGATGAGCACGCACTCGAGCACCGTCTTGGCGTCGACCACGCGCCGCCCCTCGGCGCCGGGCGCGGCACGCTCCCACAGCGCGTCGACGAGCCCGCCTGGCCTCGGTGTGTCGCGTCCGAACAGCTCGGGATGGAGCAGCGTCGCCTTGCCGATGCTGCGCATCAGCGCCGCCCGCCCCTCGGCGCCGACGAGCGGGTTGTGCGGCCCGACCTCGAAGCCGATCTCGAGCGCTGCCGGCGAGAAGCTCTGCAGACCCTCGGCATCGGCGCGCAGCGGCGCCGCCGGATCCGAGGAGAACGCCCCCAATCGAAAGAGATGAAAGCTGGCGACGGCGAGCCCCTCGGAGCGGCGCAGCTCGAGGGCGGTCTCGGGCTCGATGTAGTGCCAAGCCGGCCCGGCGCCCGCGTCGAGGAGCACGCTGGTGACGACCAGATCGATCTTGGCGCGCGCGCTCTCCCTGGGCGGGCCCTGCAGCTCCGCTTCGAGGAGCGCGGTGCGGCGAACGCCGCCCACATCGAAGTGGCGCCAACGCGCGTGCACCGGGATGTCGAGCGTCGGGTAGCTCTCGGTGATCACCTCGAGCACATAGTCGCGCACCACGTCGAGCCGCGGCTCCTCGACGAGGAAGTGGGCGCTCTGGCCGCGCCGCGCCCGGGCCAGCAGCGTCCCGGCCCGCTCACGAATCGCCGCCGGCGAAAAGAGGTATCGAACCCGCTCGCTCCGCATCATCGCCTACGAATCGAGGCCCCGGCCCTTGACCTGGTGGAGCTCGCTGCCCTCGAGCACGTCGTCCTCCGTGTAGTAGCCGGCGGCCTTCTTGGCCTCCATCTCGACGCGCGCGTCCTTGGGGATCCGATCCTCGGGGGATCTCGATGCCGGAGCCGGTGATCGCGTCGTGCTTCATGTCGCTCATCGACGCGAAGGCGTCGATCTTGGTGATGCCCAGCCAGTGCAGCACGTCGGGCATCAGCTCCTGGAAGCGCATGTCCTGC
>CAZPEY010000234.1:0-9149 GCA_964585665.1 uncultured Polyangiaceae bacterium
CGTCCCCGGCACGTTGGCCCTCCGCCGTCCCCGGTACGTTGGCCCTCCGCCGTCTCCGCGCTCCCCCTGTCGAACGCCAACCGCGTACCCGCGCTACGGCACGATCACCTGTCGCCCGACGACCGCTTTGTCCCCGAGCGCGGCCTGCGCCTTCTGTGCATCTGCCAGCGGATGGCGCGCCGCGATCACGGGGCGTAGCTTGCCCTCGACGACCCAGTCGAAGATCTGCCGCAGGTCCTTGCGCGAGGCGAGGGCCGAGCCGACGAGCGCGATCTCTCTCATGATCAAGTAGCCCGGGTTCACCTCGACGCGCTCTTGCGTGACGTTGCCGACGAGGACGAGCCGGCCGCCCGCCCGCAGGCTGCGCATGGCGCTGTTGATCGTGGGCACGCCGACGAGATCGAGCGCTAGATCGACGCCCCCTTTGACTTGCTTGTGGATCGCATCCGGGCTCGAGACGATCACCTCGTCGGCGCCATACTCGACGAGCGCGGCGCTCTTTTCGGCCTGCGAGGTCACCGCCAGGACGCGTGCGCCGAGGAGCTTGGCGATCTGGACAGCGTGGATGCCGACTCCGCCGGAGGCGCCCGTGATGAGCACCGTCTGTCCCGCGACGAGCCGCCCCTGCATCTTGAGCGCGCGCAGCGCCACCGACGCGGTGCAGTGCAGGAAGCACGCAGCCTCGAGCGGCACTTGGTCAGGCACCTTGACCATCGAAGCGGTCCACAGCAGACACTGTTCGGCGTAGCCCCCGTCGGCGGTCAGGCCGTACATGATCGCCGAGCCGGTGCAGCGCCCCTCCTCGCCGCGCTGGCACTCGTCACACTCGCCGCACCCGGGTCGAAGGGTCGAGGCGACGCGATCGCCGACGGCGAACTCGGTGACGCCGGGGCCGACCTTCTCGATGATCCCTGCCGTCTCGTGCCCCGTCACGATCGGGCGCTGCATGAAGGGATACTTGCCGAGGCGATCGACGATGTCGCGATAGCACACCCCACAGGCGGCGACGCGCACGCGGACCTGGCCGGGCCCGGGCTCGCGGGCGGGCCAGTCACACAGCTCCAGCTTGTCGAGGCCTCCGGGCTCACGAATCACGACGGCGCGCATGGCGGTCTCCTGGACGAGAGGGAAGGGACTAAAGCGGATCGAGCGAGCGTGGCGCGAGCTGGATCTCGGCGTAGACGCCGTAGTGATCCGAGGGAAACACGCTGCTCTCCTCGTCGGTGAAGACGAGACGCGACGCCAGCGGCTCGGCGCGCAGCGCGCGATCGGGTCCGCGCGTGTAGATGTAGTCGATGCGGCGATCGGGCTCGTGGCTCCGCGCCGCGTAGCGGTTGCTGCGCGCGTAGGTCGCGCCCCGGCTGCCGTCGCCCGCCAGCGCGAAGCAGTCGGCGAAGTAGACGCTGCGTCCGTCGATCGTCGCCAGGCCGCGGAGAAACCGCATCTCGTGGGAGTCGGGCTCGGCGTTGAAGTCGCCCATCAGGATTGGCGGATAGGTGGCGCCAACCTTGGCCTTCTCAGCGACGAAGTCGACGACGGCGAGCACTTGCCGCTGGCGGATCGCGCTCTGGTGCAGCTTCCACGAGAAGTGGGTCACGAACACCGGCACCGGGCCCCCCGGCACGTCGCACAGCGCGTAGAGAACCGCCCGCTTCTCGTCCGCCTGTTCGACGGGAAGCGGCCGCACGTCCGCCTCGAGGATTGGATAGCGCGACAAGAGGCCGTTGCCAAAGTCGAGCCCGAAGCCGAGGTCGTGCGCCTTGCCGTAGACGGCGTAGTAGCCGAGCCCGGCCGCGAGCTCCTCGGCCTGGTTGCCGACCTTGCCGCGCTCGTCCGGCGGCGCGCTGCCGTCGAGGTTGGTCGGCGCCAGGCGCAGGACCTCCTGCAAGCCGACCAGATCGGGCGCGAGCGAGGCCAGCCCTTTCCGGATGAGCTTGGCACGCTCGTCCCAAGGGCCTTGGCGGTTCCAGATGTTGAGGGTGACGACGCGGAGGAGATCCACGTCAGCGCTTATCGCAGAAAGCGGCTAGCCGGTCGAGGAGGGATCGCCAGGCGGCGGGCCGCCGCCCCCCTGATCCGACGACGACGGCGGCGGCGCGCTGCCCCCTGCGACGGGCGGCGAGGCATCGCCGGGCGGCGGGCCATCGTCGCTCTTCTTGCCGAACAGCTTGCCGATCGCGGCGGCGAGGCCGGCGAACGCCAGGATGATCAGCTTGAAGCCCTTGGCGAAGAGCAGCGCGAAGAACTTGAAGAACTTGGCGAAGAAGCCCAGCTTGACCAGCTTGGCCGCGCCGAGGCCCGCGCCGCCGAGGATGAGGCCGGTGAGGCCGTACTCCGCGACCTTGTCGTTCTTCTTGTCGAAGTCCTCGTAGCGCGCGCCCTGCTTGAACTGCGTGGCGGCGAGGAGCTTGGCGGCGTTCGGCCGGTGCTGCTCGAGGAGCTTGGGGTTGGTGACGAGGTTGATCGACACGTAGCCGCGCCGACCGAGGACGCGCGTGTTGTAGTTCACCGACGAGCCGTCGTCATCGGAGACGAGCAGCGCCCACACCATGTGGTGGACGTCCTTGCGATACGCAGGCGGCTCGCTCCAGCCGTCGATGCGCAGCGCCTTGAAGCCCTGACGGACGCGCTCCTTGTTCGCCTCCTCCGTGCCCTCGCGGATCGCCTTCAAGAGCTCGTCGGCTTCGATCTTCTCGTCGTCCTTGATGTAGCCCTCCGCGTCGTAGCGGATGACCACGATCCAATCGTCCGCCTCGTTCTTCGAGGCCACGACGCCGAGCAGGTTGTCGTTGTAGAAGCTGCCGAAGCGCTTCATGAGCTCCCCGGCCTGCGGCATGCCGAGGAAGACGTGCTCCGCGGGCAGGTTGAGCTCGAGCTCGCCGCTCAGCGCGACCTTGCTCGGCCCCTCCGTCCACTTGAACTGCGGCGGCGGGGCCGGCGGTGCGGCAGGCGCCGCGGGCTTGCCCTGCGCGCCCGCGGCAGCAGCGACGAACACGAGCGCGAGCGGGACGAGACGACCAAGGCGCATCATGAAATCCCCCTTAGGAACAGATGGTCGGAACTTGGCGCAAGGCAACTCCGACATCAAGCGTGAAAGGAATTGTCAGAAGCGCTACAGCGAGCTTCGCTACAAGTCGGTCGCCAGCGTCATGAGCAGGTCCTGGCCGCCGAGGTCGAGCGGGACCGAGGCGCCCATGTCGATCGAGACCGGCGCCCGGTACAGCTGCGCACCGTTCTGTCCGACGATGAACACGTGGCCGCTCTGCGTCCAGGAGTCGTTGAAGGTCTCGACGAACGGCGTGCTCAGCTTCTGCCACGCGCCGGGTTCGAGCTTGCTCCACAGCTCGCCGTCCTCCCCCGCGATCAACCACTCCTGGCTCGCGTCGACGAAGACGACCGTGTTGAGCTTCTTGACCGTGCCCAGGTCCTCGAAGGTCACCGACGAGAAGACCCCACTCAGCTCGTCGATCCGCGCCACCTGCCCGAGCGAGCCGACGGCGTAGAAGTGATCGGCGCTCGGACCGGCGACGTCGTAGAAGTCGTACATGAGACCGTCCGGCGGCGGCGCTGCCACGGGGATCTGGCTCCACGCCGCCCCATCGCCGCGCAGGATCGCCCGTCCATTGCCGACCGCGTAGACGTGGCCGACGGCCGGTGACGACACCGATCGCAGGGTCGGCATCGAGGCCGGGAGGGTCGCCGTCGTCGAGACGAGATCTGGATAGGTCGCCGTGTAGACGCGCGAGCTCGCGTTGGCGCCGCCGCAGATGAGGACGCCGGTCGCGTCGCCGTTGATGCCGAGGAGCTGCGCGAGGGGCTCGGGGCTCGTCAGCATCACCCAGCCGGTCGCCGTCCGTCGCAGGAACAGCCCGCCGTCCCCGACGGCGAGGATCTCGCCGGTCGGCGTCGTCAGCAGGCCCCGCACCACCTGGGGGGCGATCGTCTCGACGGTGCGCAGCACCTCGAGGTTCGGGTTGGTCGCGTCGTCCTGTCGATAGATCGTGCCGTCGTCCGCGGCGGTGAACAGCGTCACCGTGCCGTTCTGTTCGATGCGACCGGTCACCGCGACGAGGTTGACCGAGCGAGCACCGCCGAGATCGCGCGCCGCGAGATCGCCGACGCCGCCGTCGAGCGCGTCGGTCGACAGCTCCTTGAGGCAGGTCCCCTCCTGGCAGAAGGTGCCCTTCGGGCAAAGGCCGTCGGCGTTGGCGACCGGCATCGGCTCGCCGGTGGTGGTGCGGATGTACGAGATCGCACCGACGCAGTCGACCGCGGTGACCTGGTGGTCGGGCTCGCCGAGGGGCGGCGGGTTGTACTTCGGCAGGCGCAGGCTCTCGAGCTCGCGCGGCTTGCAGTCCCCCTCGATGCAGACGTCGCCGCCGGTGCACTGCGTGTTGTTCATGCAGCGCGACACCAGCGTCAGGCGCAGAAAGAGCGTCTGCTGCGCGACGAGCGAGAAGATCGCCTCGCGGGTCACCAGCGTCGCGCCACCGAGCTTCCCCTCGACGGTGACATACACCCGCGGCTCGGTGCCGTCGGGCGAGTAGAGACCGATCGAGCCGGGCAGCTCGTAGATCTCGGACGGCACCGACGCCAGCGTCCAGCTCTGGATGAAGGTCTCGGGCTCGATCTTCTTGCCCTGCTTGTCGAGGCGCCAGGCGCGGAAGACGACCTCGTCGATCTGGTTGCGCGCCCGCAGATCGGTCGCGAGGCCGATCATGATCTGGGTGCGATCGCGCGTGCAGCCAGCGACGCCAAGCAGGGTGACGAGCAGGGCGAGTCCGAGACGTTTCATCGCGGCTTTCATCATAGGGCCAGGCAAGTGCCCTCCCGACAGGTTCCGGTCGTGCAGCTCTGACCGAGGGAGAGCATCGGTGTGTTGGTCGCCGTGTCGACGAGCACGCTGCCCGAGTCGCACTCGACCGCGACGGTCAGATCCCGCGTCGGATCGGCCGCCGGCTCGTAGCGCGGCAGCGCGGTGGCGTCGATCGAGGGAGAGGCGCACTGCCCCTCGATGCAGGTCTGGCCGGCGTCGCTGCACTTGCCGCGGCAGTCCTTGACGAGCGCGAGCCGCAGAAAGCGCGTCTCCTCTTTGCGGAGCGTGACGATCGCTTCTCGCGTCACGACGAGCGCAGGGTTGCTCGCAAAGTCGGTGAAGCCCTCGACGGCGATGCGCACCTTGATGTCCTCCGCCGTCGACGAGTACAGCCCGAACGAGCCCGGAAGAGACGCACCACCGCGGAGATCCCAGCCCTGCTTGATGATCTCGAAGCCCGTCGTGTCGGCGCCCTGCAGGCGAAACACGCGCAGCCGCGCGAAGTCGAGCTCGTCGGGGACGCGCAGATCGGTGGCGAGCGCGAGCATGATCTGCGTGCGATCCTTGCCGCACCCGGCGAGCCCAACGCAGAGCAGGAGCGCGACGATCCAGCGGGGCATCAGTTGACCCGCTGCGCGCCCGGATCGAGCGTGCCCTTGATCGGCGCCTGCGTCGATGACAGCCCGAGCGCCAGCCCGGTGGCGATCGCCCCGCCGACGACGAGCACGATCGGCGTCCAGAAATACCACTGCTCGTAGACGCGCTTCTTGCGCGGCGTCTTGGTCAGCTCGACGGTGAGCTGGCGATCGTTGCCGGCGACGACGACCAGCTCGCTGCGGTAGGGGTTGAACCCCGGCGCGGTCACCTCGAGCTGGTGGCCGCCCGCCGGCAGCTCGGTGAGCACGCTGCCGCCCGCACCCACCGCCTGCACGCCGAGCGGCCGGCCGTCGACGAGAATCTGCGCCATCGCATGCGGCACCGCGATCGTCACCTTGGCGGTCTTGGGGATGAGGACGAGCGCCGTCGCGATCTTGAGCGGCACGCCGGCCGTGATCATCAGCTCGCGGCGCAGCGGCTTGTACCCTTCGGCGCTGATCTCGACGACGTGCTGGCCGGTGGCGAGCGGATAGACCAGCGGCGTCACTCCGACGGTGCGGCCGTCGACGAGGATGGTCGCGCCCGCGGGTGTGACCTCGATCGAGACCTCGGCGAGCAGCGCCTTCATCTCGGTGATGAGCTGCTGGACCTCGTTGCGCCGCTCGGGTGTCATCTTGGGATCGAGGTCAAGTAACTTGACCAACGACTGGATCGCGTCGTTGTAGCGAAACAGCGCCTTCTGGCTGAGGCCGATGTTGTAGAGCACGCCGCCCGACTGGCGGATCTTGAACGCCGCCTCGAACTCGGCGAGCGCCGCGCTGTAGTTGGCGTCGTTGTAGAGCGCCACGCCCTGCTGAAAGTGGCGCTTGGCCTCTTCGAGCTGCGCGGCCTGCGCCTGGTCGACGGCGGGTGCGGCGGGGGTCGGTGGTGGCGCCGGCGGTGGAGACTGGGCGCGGGCGGCAGCCGCGAGCACGACGAGGGTAAGCAACGGAGGAGCCGATCGAATCAGCGAGCGCAGGGTCATGGACCGCTACATCGTACCGTCGAAGTAGAATTCTCGAAAGCGGGCTACTCAGGGAACTCGGTGACGAGCGTGCCCTTCTTCCCGGTGTAGACGGGCTTTTTCGGATCGCCCGGCGCCACTGCTGGCTTGGCCGGAGCCGTCGCAGGCGCTGGCGACGACGCGGCGGCGTGCTTCGGCTCCTTGTCACCCTTCTTCGGGACGGGTTTGGCGACGCGCTTGGGCTCGATCGGCGCGTCGAGCGGCAGCGCGATCCGCATCGGATCGAGCGCCCCCGGGTTCGGGCTCGGACTCGGGCTCGCGCTCGGACTCGGGCTCGGACTCGGGCTCGGACTCGGGTTCGGACCCGGACTCGGACTCGGACTCGGACTCGCGCCCGGACTCGGGCTCGGCCCCGCGCTCGGGCTCGGCGCCAGCGCGGGCACCGGCAGCGAGCTGGTCACCACCGGCTCCGGCTTCGGCGCCGGCGGCTCGTCCTTCCTCGTGACCGTGTAGCCAAGCCCTAGCGCACCGATCAGCCCGACCGCCGCCGCAGGCCACAGCCACGCCGGCCGTGGCGCTGATGGAGGCGTTGGCGGTGTTGCCGCCACCGCTTCGCGCTGCTTGCCGGCGGCGCGCGGGCTCGCCGCCACCGTCGCCAAGAAGGCCTCCTTGCCGCCGGCATCGGACACGTCTGGCTTGCGCTCGACGATGTTGACCCGCGCCGTCTGGTTGTGGCGCTCGGCGCGCACGATCGGTGCCTCACCGACCAGAGCCGCGACGAAGGCGTTGGCGCCCTGAAAGCGCAGCTCGGGATTCTTCTCGAGCGCACACAGGATCGCCAGCTCCGCGTGCTCGGGGATCGACGGGACGAGCGCGCGCGGTGACACCGGCTGCTCCGTCATGTGCGCGAGCAGCAGATCGCCGAGGCCCTCGGCGACGAACGGCAACTGCTTGGTCAGCAGCTCGAAGGTGATCACACCGAGTGCGTAGATGTCCGACCGAAAGTCGACGTTGTGGCCGCGGCACTGCTCGGGCGACATGTAGGAAGGAGTCCCGATGAGCGCACCTGTCTCGGTCTTCATGCGCCCGGGCGTGATGCCGTCGCCACTCTTCTCGGCGAGCTTGGCGACGCCAAAGTCAAGTACCTTGACGAAGTCCGGATCGCCCGAGCGCGTCACCAGGAAGATGTTGTCGGGCTTGAGATCGCGGTGCGTGATCCCCTTGTCGTGCGCTGCGGACAGCGCGTCGGCGATGCCGCGGACGATGTGCCCGACCCGCTCCATCGGCAGCGGTCCGTCGCGATCGATGACGTCGCCGAGGCTCCGCCCTTCGAGCCACTCCATGACGATGTACGAGAAGCCCTCGGGCGACTCGCCGAAGTCGATGACGTCGATGATGTGCTCGTTCTTGATCTCGGTCGCCGAGCGCGCTTCGGTGAAGAAGCGCTGCACCAGCGACGGATCGTCGGAGAACTCGGGCAGGAGCACCTTGACCGCGACCTGCTTCTTGATGCGCGGGTGCTCTGCGAGATAGACGGCCCCCATGCCGCCGCGCCCGACCTCTCGGGTCACCACGTAGTTGCCGATCGTCTGTCCGATCACGGGGGAAGCTTAGCACGAGGCGTGTGGGCGGGCGCAGCCCGCGCGCATCAGAACCAGTTGAGCAGCTGCACCGTCACGCTCGCCCCGCCCG
Organism: uncultured Polyangiaceae bacterium; assembly: GCA_964585665.1. Taxonomy (GTDB): domain Bacteria; phylum Myxococcota_A; class Polyangia; order Palsa-1104; family Palsa-1104; genus CAZPEY01. The sequence goes on from CAZPEY010000234.1 coordinate 8,109, forward strand.
CGTCGGCGGACGCGCCGGCCCCGGTGCCGATGAGGTAGAGCTTGTGGAACATCGGCGTCCCGACCGAGCCCTTCTTGGTGAGCTCGGTGATGCTCATCGACGCCTTGCCCATCGTACCGCCGCGCGTGCCGCCGGTGTATTCGCCGCCGAAGTGGGCGAGGTCGCCGAGGCCGAGGACGAGCGCAACGCCGTACTCGGTGCCACCACCGATCTGCGCGCCGTAGCTGACCTGCTTCAGGTTGACCGCGGCCTTCTGCGCCTTGCCGTGGAAGCGACCGATGGCGTGCCCCTTCTGGACCTTGACGATGAAGCCGCCGCCGCCGCGCTGATAGACGATGACGCCGTTGCAGCGCGGGCGCGACGCGAAGAACGCCGGATCGTCGATCGCCGCGCCGAGCCGCGCCCACAGATCACCCTGCTTGTCGGCGGGGATGCCGACCTCGTTGGCGAGCTCGTGCGCGATCCGCTTGATCTCGGCGGGCGTGTAGTAGGCATCGGCGCGCGCCGTGTTGACCGCGCCGAGCAAGACCAGCGTCGCCGCTGCGATCGCCATCCCAGAAACACTCTTCCAGCTCATGGGTCTCTCCTCCGTCGGTGCGCTCCCCGGTGCGAGCCTCGCTCAGTGGGCGAGCTTCTTGTGCCTGAACTTGGTCGGCACGTCGGCGGCCGTGCCGAGGCGGCGGTGGCGATCCGCCTCGTACGCCTGGTAATTGCCCTCGAACCAAACGACCTTGCCGTCGCCCTCGAAGGCGAGCATGTGGGTGGCGAGGCGATCGAGGAACCAGCGATCGTGGCTGATGACGACCGCGCAGCCGGCGAACGAGTCGAGCGCCTGCTCGAGCGCGCGCAGCGTGTCGACGTCGAGGTCGTTGGTCGGCTCGTCGAGCAGCAGCACGTTGCCGCCCGCCTTGAGGACGCGCGCCAGGTGGAGGCGATTGCGCTCGCCGCCCGACAGCTGCTTGACCAGCTTTTGCTGATCCGAGCCCTTGAAGTTGAACCACGAGGCGTAGCCGCGCGACGACACCTTGCGCTTGCCGAACT
>CAZPEY010000235.1:0-9148 GCA_964585665.1 uncultured Polyangiaceae bacterium
GGCGGCCACCAGCGCTGTACGCGACGGGTGCCGCGTCTCGTCCATTGCAGCACCGCGAGGAGTCCGATCGCCGAGAAGGTCGCCGTCGAGGCGCCGATGGAAGAGAAGCCGCGGACGTGGGCATACGCGTTGATCAGATTGCCGAGCGCGCCGCTGACGAGGAGCAGGAGCGCCCCGAGCGGTGTGCCGACCATGCGACCGAGCGCAGTGAACAGGATGAGCGCTGCGACGCTGTTGGAGAAGACGTGCATGTAGTCGCCATGCACGAAGAGCGCCGTGACGACGCGCCACAGCTCGCCGCGCTGGATGAGCGCCGCATCCGCCGCCCCGAGATCGAGAAACGCAGCCCGATCGAGCAAGGACAGCGCGTGCAGCCCGACGAACAGGAGGATCGCGATCACACCGAGGTTGCTCGCGTGCTCGAATGGCGCAGGCTGCGCGGCGGCGGCGCGACGCTCGGCCTGCTCGCGCTCGTACTCGTCGATGGTCGCGATCGCCTGCGGCATGCGCTCGGCGTCGAGCACGACGACATACCCCGCCTCGGTCCAGTCGACTGACGCGTCGATCCCCTGCGACACGAGGCACAGCCGCCACTCGTCCGCCTGCGACTCGCTGGTCGCCAGGCGCGCCAGGAGCGGCTCAGGGGATGACATCGCAAGAAGGTGAGTCGTCCGCCGCGGCTTGGCAAGCCCTCGGCTTGACGCTCGGCGCGTTGCATGTCTGGCTTGGGCATGTTCGTCGCGCCGCTGCTGGTCGCTCTGCTGCCGTTGCTCCCCGTTCAGTCAACCTGCTTGACCAATTATGGAAGAACGGTCTGTGGCTACCGCTGCCTCGCTGCGCACGGAGATGTTGCCTGCGCCAAGACGCCCCACGGCATCTGCAAGGCGACGAGCGACGCACCGGCCAACGGCCAGCCCGGTGTCGTCTGCTGGGATCCCCCCGAGACGGTGCGCATCCACTACGGCGACAAGACGCCGCTCGCTGACTGCGTCATGCGGCGCGGCGAGCTGACCTGCGGCTATCAATGTCAGGCGCTCGGCGACATGGCCAAGTGCGCCACGACGCCCGATGGCGTGTGCCGCGCGTCCTCTCGCGGCATCGTCTGCTGGGATCCGCCACCGACCAACTACTGCGCCGACGATCGTGCGCTGCCGCGGGCGCAGTGCATTCTGTCCGACGGAGACATCGCGTGCGGCTACAACTGCGAAGGGCGAGGCGGTCAGCTCGCCTGCGCGACGACTCCGACTGGCCGGTGCACCTGGACCGGCAGCACCTTCGTCTGCAGCGATCCGAGCCCGCCGCCCTTCTGCGGCGGGCGACCATGCGACCCCGATCGCGCCGGCTCGGAGCGCAGCTGGTGCACGCCAGAGCCCGATCCCAAGCGACGCTAACGCCGCGCCCAGAAGGCCGCGAGCCGCTCGGCAGCGCTGAGGTAGAGGTGCTCGGCTTCCGGATCGCGGCTCGCCGCATCAAAGACCGCGACGACGTACTTGGCGAAGTGCGCGTCGGTGTGTTGGGCCGCTGCGGTCGCGAGCTGCGTCCTCCGCTCGTCGGGCGAGGCGGTGGGCGGCGGCAGGTCGCGCGAAGGCTCGAGTCGCTCGGCGCCGAGCGTCGCGCGAAACCCGAGCACGTAGGTCGCGGCCATGGCGACGCCAGCCGCCTCGTCGGAGGTACTCGCGGTCATGCGCAGCATGGCCTGCGGCAGCGTGAGCGCGTGGGTCCATCCGTAGGGGGCGTGCGTCTCCGGCTCGCGCAGCATCGCAGCCGCCGCGATCCGACTCAGCAGGCGCTCCGCGGTCGCGGCGTCGAGGGCGGCACAGGGCCCGGCGAGGAGCTCGGCGGCAAGCCCGTCCTGTTCCACGCTGAGCATGGTCGGCGCGATCGAGGTCGACGGACTCGTCACGCGAGGGGGAGCGGCCAGGCGATCGCCGAGGAGCTGCGCGGCGCGCCCGCGATCGAGCGCGGAGCTGGAGGATGCGGGGACGCGGTGCCACCCGAGGTGCGCTGGATGGTGCAGCAGGCTGCGCAGCGGTGCGCGCAGGAGCTGCGCCACGGCAGGGATTCGATCGACGACGCGCGGTAGCTCTGCGACGAGGATCGGCGCGTGCGCTGCAGCGCCAAGGTGATCCACCAGCAGCGGGCGGAGCGCCGCGAGCGTCGCGGCGAGCGGCTCGCGATCGAGCAGCGACACGAGCGCCGCGTCTGCGGTGTCGGCGTCTCCGGCCGAGAACGCTGCGAGGAGCGCGGCACGGGCTGCCTCCGCCGAGGAAAACCCGACGGCGGACAGCGCCGCTGGCTCCGCGCTGTGTGCGTAGCGCACGCCGAGCTCGACGATCTTCTGGCGCGCACGCTGGCGAGCGCGGGGTTCGACCCAGGGCAGAAGCGCGACGCGCGCCAAGAGCTCGAGCGGCGCGTGGAGCTGAAACGAGGTCGACTGGCGATCCTTGGGAGGTGCGAGCAGGGAGACGATCGCTCCGACGAGAATCGCGTCGGGGATCTGGGCGAGGTCGCGCCGCTCCCACTCCGACGCGACGGTCTCGGGGCGCAGGTCGTCTAGCTGACGAAGAAGTGTTTCCATGACTCCCTTGTGCAAGTTAAAGTGAACTTTAAGTCAAGAGGATCTACGACCCATGAGTTCACCGCCCTCCGCCCCGTCGACCAGCCGCAGCGCCTTCGTCTCCATCGGCGAGCTCGCTCGTCGTGCCGGCGTCGCTACCTCGACCTTGCGCTTCTACGAGCAGCAGGAGCTCCTCCAGTCGGTGCGCTCGACCGGCAACCAGCGTCACTACCCCAAGGACGCGCTCCGTCGGATCGCCTTCATCCGCGCGGCGCAGACGGTGGGCCTCGCCCTCGACGAGATCCGCGAGGTGCTCGGCAAGCTCCCCGGCGGACGCACGCCGACTCCGGAGGACTGGGCCCGCGTCTCACGCGCCTGGCGGCCGCTGCTCGACGAGCGCATCGCGGCGCTCGTCCGGCTGCGCGACCAGCTGACCTCGTGCATCGGCTGCGGCTGTCTTTCCCTGCCGGCCTGTTCGCTCTACAACCGAGACGACGAGGCGGCGCGACGCGGCCCCGGGGCGCGCTACCTCCTCGGGGACAAGCCGCGGACGCGCTGACGCTTGCGCTCGTTCGCGAAGTTGTTCATGGTGCGCGGCCATGCGCGCTTTCTCTCTCGCCCTCGTCCTCTCCGTCGCTGCTGCCTGCGGCGGCGGCGGCTCGAACAACCAGAGCCCCGACCTCGGCCAGTGCTCCAACCTGGCGTGCACCTGCGGCCAGGGCTCGAGCTGCGTGCGCGTCTCGGGCTTCCTGCCGTTCTGCGCCACGGACTGCGCGGACAGCCGAGATTGCCAGAGCGGCGAGCAGTGCATCGCGCTGTTCAAGGGCAACGGCTTCCTGCCCAAGGCGTGCCTCAAGACGGATCGCTTCGCGCTGTGCACGACCGAGCTCACCTGCGACGTGGGCACCGCCGCGCACTGCGAGGGCGACGTGCTGGTGACTGGCGTCTCCCTGCGGCAGGGCGTCTGTGGCTACGCGAGCGCGCACTGCGCGAGCGGCTGCACCGGCGGTGCCGATGCGGCGACACCAGCGCAGTGCAACTGACGGCGAGCGGCGCTAGAACGCCTGATGCGTTCTAGGGTTGAGGCTTCGGCGGCGGCGCGAGCTTCTCGATCTCCCAGTCGCCGAGCGTGATCACCTTCTGACGGCTGCCCGGCTCGACGCCCTGAGAGATCTCACCCTTGGCGTTCTTGGTCGCCTCCGGGAGATACGCCTTCTCGTCGAGCGTGCCGTGCACGACGACGCGCTTGTCGAGCGCGTCGCTCGGCCAGCCATCGAGGCCGCGCACGTAGATCGGGACCTCGTCGATCACCACCACTGCGCCCCCCTTGGCGTTCTTGGCCACGCCGCGCAGCTCGACGACCTTGCCAACGTAATCACTGGTCACGTGTCCCTGCCTCTCGACGCGGCGGTTGCACGCCGTCGCGGCGAGTAGTAACCCGAGCATCAGCAGCGCCGTCGTCCGCACGACGCGAGGTTAGCTCGATTCCCCGAACCGCTGCAATCGCTCGACGAGCAGCGCCTGCAGCTCCGCCTGCGACCAGAGCGGCGTGAACGTGTGGTCGGGCCCCGCGATCTCGACGTAGCCAAACCTGGGATGGCCGCGCAGCGCCTCGACCTGCCGGGCCGCGTGCAGCTTCAGGTAGTCGAGCCCGGGATCATCGGTGGAGAAGATCATGAAGAAGTCGGTGCCGCGCTCGCAGAGCTTGGCGAACTCGTCGCCGAAGGCCAGCCGCTTGGCGTCGCGCTCGAGGCCGAGCGCCCGTCGGAGGCGCGTCCCGATAACGGTCTTGGCGCGCTCGAGCACCACGCCCGCGACGTGGCGCACGTTGACCTGGCCGCGCAGCAGCTTCTTCCATTTCTCGAGGCTGAGCATCGACTGCTGGTACTGCTTGGCCTCTCCGACGTTGGACCAGTGGCGGCGGGTGACGTCGAGCGGCGCGCCCTCTTGATAGTCGAAGGTCTGCGGGTTGATCACCATCAGGCCGACGACGCTCGGATCGCGCACCGCCGTCTTGAAGGCGTGGTAACCGCCCGAGCACAGCCCGATCATGACGAAGCGTCGGTGGCCACGCGCCCGCAGCACCTCCATCGCGGCGCGGACATCGTCGAGCGCGCCCTTGGGATAGGGCTGGTTGTCACGTTCACCCGGCGCCGCCTCGCTGTCGCCGATCCCCGACAGATCGAAGCGCAGAGACGAAAACCCGAGCGCCGCGAAGGCGCGCGCGAACCGCACGTAGAGCCCGTTCGAGCCGATGTGGTGATTGGCGCCGATCGACATCAGCAAGATCGCTGGCCGAGTGGTCGCCCGCACCGGGCGCGTCACCAGGCCAAAGAGGCGCTGCCCCGGTCCGAACTGGATGGGCTCTTCGACGAACTCGGGCGCGCTCGCTGCTCTCCCACCAACCGGCGCCGGCGCCGCGCCAGCACCGGGTGGCGTGGCGTCACTCAGCCACCCGACGACCGCCTCGATCACGTCGACGGCGCGCTTCGAGTTGTGCCGCGACGTCATCATGCCGGCGTACCCGAGCGCCTGACGCGGCTCGACGTTGCAGCCGAGCTGGCGCAAGTGGGCGATGAGCTTGTCGTCGAGCGGCAGCTCGTCGCGACCGATCAAGAGCGCGCGTGTGGGTGCCTTGTCCACGGCGAGCGCGTCGAGCTTGCCCAGCTGCTCGAGCGTCTGCTTGCTCCAGAAGAAGCCTCCCACCTCGGCGTCCTCGGGGCCGCGCACGCTCGGGACCTCCTTCTCGGCCCACTCGGTGCCGGCCGACGTCGCGTGAAAAGCCTTGAGCTCGCGCAGGTACATCCGCGCCTTGGTGACCGGGCTCCACAGCACGAGGCTCGCGACGTCCTGGCGCTGCGCCGCCTCGATCGTCGCCAGCAGCGCACCGAGCCGCATGCCGAAGAGGTGCACCTGCTCGACGCTCGCCGTGGCGCGGAGAAAGTCGCACGCCTCGTGCACGCTGCGGCGCCAGGCTGGGAGGCGATCCGGATCGCGATCGCTGCCGAGCGAGTCGCCGTGCCCGTCGTAGTCGAAGCGCAGCACCCAGAAGCCCGCCGCGGCCAGACGCATCGCCAGCAGGCGCAGCGTCGGCACGGAGCACATGAGCTCATCGCCGTGCCCGCCGCACAGCACGACTCCGACCGAGCGCGGTGCGCCGGTCGGCTCGTGCACCCAACCAAACAGCCGCCCACCTTCACCGAAGAAGGTCGGGGTCACGCGCGAAACCCGACTTCGATGGCGTCGCCCGTCGACACGATGCGCGTCCAGGGCTCGGCACCGCGCCAGCGCAGGACGCGCCCGAGCGGCGTGCGCGCCGATTGCAGCACGCCGAGGCGACGGAAGCCCAGCGCCTCGTGCAGCTTGAGCGACGCGACGTTGCTGTACTTGATGCGGCAGCGTACGCGCGTGATCCCCGGCTGCTGGAGCGCGTCGACGAGCGCCGTCTGGAACACCTTGACGAAGACGCCGGACTGCCGCGCCTCGGGAACCGCCACGGCGTGATAGGACCACAGCGTGTCGTTGCCGACCGAGAAGCAGGCGAGCCGCTCCGCGTCCTCGCAGAACGGCGACGGCCCCCGATGCAGCCACACCATCGCCAGCACCGCGCCTTGCGACTCGCCGATCCAGCAGCGATCGCCACGCTCATACCGCTTGGCCAGGAAGTCCGGCGTGAGCTCGCCGACGCTCAACACCTGCGCCACATCCTCGGGTGTGGTCGTGCGCACCACGAGATCGCGCAGGCCGCGGAACGGTCGCGGCGCGGTGGTGAGCTCGAGCACGTGGTTGAGATCGACGCCGAGCGCCCCATCGAGCCCCCCGAAGTGGAGCGCGCTCTCGGCGATCGCGACGCTCTTCTCGAGCGGGCTCGTCGCAGTGTCCCCGAGGACCTGCTGCACGCGGAGCTGCGCGCGGTCGAGCAAGTCACGCAGCGTCATCGGGGATCGACCGTCGAGCGGCGCTCGATGTGCGGGGGAAGGAACGCCCCCTCCGGCAGCGGGTCGAGCAGCCACACCCCGTCGCCGGAGTCGGAGAAGCCGTGCGCCGCGAAGAAGTCCTTGGCAGGCGTGTTCTTCTTGGTCGGCACGAAGCGCCCACGGAGGCGGCGCCCGCCACGTCGACCGAGATCTTCGATCAAGTGGCCGAGAAGGACCGTCTCGACGCCGCGCCCGAGCACCCGACAAGACAGCAGCAGCGTGTCGATCTCCGCCTCGCCTCCGCCCCGCTCCACGACGAGCATCACGCCCACGAGCCCGTAGTCGCCAAACCGATCCCGGACGTCGATCGCGTAGACCAGCCAGTGCTCGTCGTTGAGCAGCGCGTTGATCTCGGCCTCGGTGCGTCGGATCGTGGTGACGTTGAACTGGTTGGTCTTCTGCGTCAGTTGGGCAACTCGCGGGACGTCCGCCGGCGTCGGCCGTCGCACGAACACCGAGAGCTCGAGCGTACGCAGATACTCGGCGAGCTTCTCGGGATCGCTGCCCGCCGCAGCCTCGGCCTCGTTGCGCTGGCGCGCCACCCGATACTGCTCGGCGCGCTGGCGATCCTCGTCGGTCAGCACGACTCGATCGAGCGCCGGGATGGCGCGCAGACACGCGACGTACTGCGCCACGTCCTCGGGCAGGTGCACGACCGTGACCTGCGGCAACATGCGCCGCATCTCGTCGCACTCCATGCCGCTGTCGTCGAGGAACACGAAGCTATCGACGCCAAGTGACAGCTCTTCGGCCAGCTCGCGCAGCGAGTCGCTCTTGCGGTTCCAGTTGATGCGCCAGGCCGCAAAGTGATCCCGCCGCAGGCGCATCGCCGGGTGGTGGTCGATCACCTCCCATGCGTCGACTTCGTTGTTCTTGCTCGCGATGCACAGGAGCACGCCCTGCCGACGGTACGCGAGCAGCGCGTCCTGGAAGTCGACGAACGCCGCCCCCACCCCCGATTCGCCGAGCGCCACGCCTGTCGGGCCGTCCTCACCGACGACGCCACCCCACAAGGTGTTGTCGAGATCGAGGACAATCACCTTGGCCGGCGCGATGAACAGGGGTGCGACGAGCCGCGCGAGACCGGCCATCAGGGCGCGCCCGCAGCCTGTGCTGTAGGGGTGCCGCGACACGTAGAACATGCGAGGATCGAAGGCCTGCCGAGTCCCCACCTCAGCGACGAGAGCAGCGACATCGAAGACCAGGCCGCGTTGGGCGCGGACGCCCGCCGCGAGCTGCTGGTTGAGTACCGTCCGCAGGCCGCTGTCCGACGCTGCGTGCGTCGCGTCGAGCACGCCGAGCGGCGTGGACGAAGCCGGCTCGAAGTTGCCGCAGACCGTTGGGCACTGGGCAGCCTGGCCGAACTCCCCGAGCGCCGCCAGCAGTCGATCGATCTCGGCACGCGCCGACGCCTGGGCCGCCCCGACCTCCGCCGGGTCGAGCGTGGTCATGCCACGCAGCGACGGGGCGATCAGCTCCTCGAGCCGCGGCAGCACCACGGCAACGTCGAGCCGCTCACGCCGCAGCTCCGATCCGGGGTCGAGCAGGCTCTGGTAGATCTGGTTGTAAGGCGCCACCAGGAACTGCGCGAACAGCCCGCGGTCGGCCAGCGCGCAGCCCAAGAACGGCAACAGTGGCTCGACCGTGTAGCTCGCAGCGACGCCGACTCGAATCGGCCGCAGCCCCTCGGGCGCAGCGCAGAGCTGCCGCCACCGCTGCACCAACAGCCTGGAAGGGTTCTTCGAGAGCGGCATGAATGGTTACTTGCCGCGAGCGGACAGAAAGCTCGCCACATCGCCGAGCGACTGCAGTCGCAGGGCGTCGGCGGTCGAGATCGAGACGCCAAACTCCTCTTCGATGGCGCCGAGGAACGAGAGGTTGGTCAGCGAATCCCACCCGCGGGTGTTCGTCGGCGTCGACGTCGCGGAGATCCCGTCGAGCGGGGCTCCCGTCACCTCGCTGAGTAGCTGCGCCAGCCGAGCGATCTCCATCCCTGCGATCTAGGGGGTTTGCGGGGAGCTTGTCAATGTACCACCACGGGCCATCGCTCTCGCATTTTGCAAGGGTCGTGCAACCGCCGGCGTGGGCGGCGTGAGCGCGGCTGCTTCGGCGGACGCTTGATCCCCACCTGAGAAGGTGCTAGATCGCTCCGTCTCTCAAAAACACAGGCCGCCTCGACGACTGCTCGCGTCGAGTCACGTCGATCTAGCCCATCGACACAGAGGCGGCCGAGGACGACGCACAATAAGGAGCCTTCGATGGCTGAGAATATGTCCGAGGCAATGAAGGAAGAGTCGCAGCCGATCACCATGCGGCAGCTGCTCGAGGCGGGTGTTCACTTCGGTCACAAGACCGCCCGCTGGAACCCCAAGATGAAGCCGTTCATCTTCGGCGCGCGCAACGGCATCCACATCGTCGATCTGCAGCAGACGGTGGACCTGTTCAACCGCGCGTACCGCTTCCTGGTCGACACGGTGGCGCGTGGTGAGAGCGTCCTGTTCGTCGGCACCAAGAAGCAGGCGCAAGAGGTCATCTCCGAGGAGGCCAAGCGCGCCGGTCAGTTCTACGTGACGAACCGTTGGCTGGGCGGCACGCTCACCAACTTCAAGACGGT
>CAZPEY010000236.1:0-9122 GCA_964585665.1 uncultured Polyangiaceae bacterium
CGGGCGGCGGCGCGGCGGGGCGAAACTGGCGGCGATCGAGCGCCATCTCTTCGAGCGTGTACCCGTCGCTGCGAAAGCCCACGAAGGTCAGGCGTCGACCGTCCGGCGAGATCGCTGGGTCGAAGACGCCGGTGGCGACGTTGGTCGCTTGCCAGAGAGCGCGGGTCGCGAGATCGAGCGCGTAGAGGTTGTAGATGCCGGTCCGATCGGAGACGAAGTAGAGCGTCTTGCCGTCGGGCGCGTAGCGTGGCTCGAGATCCATCGCGCGATCGTCGGTGTGGCGGACGATGGCGCGGCTGGCTAGATCGATCGTGTACAGGTCGCGGCGCCCACCCGTCCGCCACCACGAGAACGCCACCTGCTTGCCGTCCGGGGAGTAGACGGGCGTGTAGGCGTGCTCGAGGCCGACCGCGGGCACCAGCACCTCGAGGTCCTCGGCCGTCGCGGTGCGTGGGCCGAGCTTGTCGAGGTCGAGCTCGGCGAGGCCGCGCGAGCCGTTGCGCACGTACTCGAACACGACCCGCTTGCCGTCGGGTGAGAGGCTCGGGTTGCTGACCCGCAGCCCTTCGGTGAGCTGGCGCGTCCGCTTGCTCTGCGGCTCGTAGGAGTAGAGCTCGTTCCAGAAGTAGTTGGTCCGGTGCACCGTGCCCGCGGCGTAGACGATGCGCTTGCCGTCCGCGCTCGCGTGCGGCCCCTGGGCGGCGTCGGTCTCGACGACCGTGCGCGGCGGCACCCGACCGAGCGAGTCGACATAGACGATGCGCTGCCGGTGGTGACCGTCGGACTCGATCGCGACGACGAGCTCGCCGTCGGCAAGGTAGCTCGGTCGGCCAACCTCGGGCTGCGGCCCGAGGAGCAGCGTCGTGTCCGACAGGGGCCCGAGCTCGTCGACCTGCTTTCGCACCCGACGCAGGAGGTCGGCCTGAAAGTCGGCGTAGTGCTGTGGCCACGTGCGCCCGGTGAGCTTGCGGACGCTGCGGTTGATCGCGCCGGGGATGCAGCGCCCGGCGTAGTCATCGGAGAGGCCGCGGATCACCGGCTCGCCGTAGCGGGTCACCATGTACTGCAGGAAGTGCGAGCCGTAGAGGTAGGCCGAGTTGCCGAACGGAAACTGGATGGGCCCATTGGTGAACTGATCGAGTCGCTGCAGCCGTCCTTCGAGGGCCTGCGTGCGCAGGTACATGTCCCAGATCGAGTTGCGGAGCCGCCCCGACGACGTGCGCCGCGTCTCCTCGAGCGTGGCAAGCCCCTCGATGATCCAGCGCGGCTGCGCCTGGTTCGGAGCCCACACGGTGTTGAAGCCGAGGCCGAAGACCGCGTTGACCGCCTTGGCGCAGAAGCCGCGGATCGTCCCGAGGTGCAGGATGTGCGCGTACTCGTGCAGCACCAGGCCGAACAGCCAGTCGTCGTAGTCGTTGAGCTCAGCGCGATCGTCCGGCGAGTTGGCCCACAGGTTGATCGACGGGTAGGGGACGACGCCGGCAAAGCCGTTGTAGTCGTCGACCTGGTCGGTGATGACGATGTGCGTCCGCGCGAAGGCGGGCTTGCCGATGAGGCCGCTGCCGAGGAACGGGACGAGGCGGCGGTGCGCCTCCTCGGCGACGACGGCGATGCGCTGCGCGACCGCCTCCTCGCCCTCGTCGTTGGGGAAGCGGTAGTAGTGGATGAAGAAGTGCTCGGTCGTCAGCGTTCGCCACTGCTGCGTCCCGTCGCCGGCGTGGGCGCTCGTCGCGCCGCCCAGCCAGACCGCGAGGGCGACGGCGAGCGCGACGACGACGGCGAGACGCGGGCGCGGCATCGGACTACAGCGCCGTGGCCAGCACGCGGTGCAGCGGCGCCAGGCCGTGGGCGCGATAGAAGCGCTCGGCGATGCGATTGCCGTCCCACACGGTGAGCACGAGCTCGGACGCGCCAGAGCGCCTGCCCCAGGCGCGCACACCGTCGAGGAGGCGGGTGCCGTGGCCGACGCGGCGACGGTCGGCGCGCACCGCGAGCTGGACCAGCTCGCAGCGCAGCTCTGCCTTGAGCTCGGGCAGCGGCGGGGTCGGGTGGAGGCGGGCGTGCGCGAAGCCGACCAGCGGGCCGCCCTCCGGATCGGGGGCGACGAGCAAGAGCTGCTGCGGATCCTCGACGATGCCGACCAGATCGCGACGGAGGACGCGGACCGCCTGATCGTCGTCGAGCGGCGCGAAGTAGGCGGGGTGGTGCTCGACGTGCCAGGCGTGCGCGCGCGACCACAGCGGCAGGAGCGCCGCCAGATCGCGCAGCGAGCCGTGCCGTAGCTCGGCGCGGCTCATGCCGAGAAGAAGCCTTCGAGGTGCCGCAGCACGAGCCGCGTGCGCTCGAGCACCGGGTGGTGGCCAGCCGCCGGGATGAGCTTGAGCTCGGCCTGGGCGAGCGTCTCGACGAGGCGCCGGCCGTTGGCGATCGGCACCAGCTGATCCGCCTCGCCGTGCAGCACCAGCACCGACTGCTGCACGCGCTTCAGGATCGGCGTCGGATCCTGACGGAACGCGATGGCGCGCGCCGAGGCGAGCGCGGCGTCCTTGGCGCCGGGACGGTTGAAGCGCGCCCAGTAGAAGTCGATCAGCCGATCGGAGATGTCGCTCGGGCGGACGACCTGCTCCTCGCGAAAGACCCGCCCCATCTCGCGGCGCGTGATCGCGTTGTGCCAGAGCACGTCGCCGAGGCCCGGCGAGAGCAGCAGCTTCTGCTGCGTGTTGAGCGGCAGAGGAAACAGCGCCGCGGCGATGGTGGCGACGCGCCGAGCGCGCTCGGGCAGGCGCGCCGCGAGCTCGATGGACAGCGCGCCGCCCATCGAATGGCCGAGGAGGTCGAAGGCGCCAACGCCGAGCTGGTCAAGCACCTTGACCAAGGTGTCGACGTGGCGCTCCGGGCGGTAGTCGAACTGCGCGACGGGAGGACGGTCCGATTCGCCAAAGCCGAGCAGGTCGATCATGACGAGCGGGCGCTGGGCGGCGAGCGCCTCGGCGATCGGCTCGAAGTAGTAGTGCGAGAGCAGCAGACCGTGTAGGACGACGAGCGGCGGCGTGTTCGTCGCCGCAGGGCCCGAGCGGTGCACGAAGACGCGGCCAGCATCGGTCGAAACGAGGGTTCCGGAGAGGCTCACGTCGCTGTCATAGCACAGAAGGCGTGGTCTACGGCTCGTCGGAGGTCTCGATGAGCTCGCGCTCGAAGTGCGCCTCCATGAACTGGCGCACCCGCCGCTCGATCGCCTCGGGCGTGTCGTAGTCGAGCAGCTCGTCGGCGAGGATCCGCACCTCCTCGTACGCGCTGTCGCGCACGACACGCCGGATCGCGCCGATCGCGGCCGGGCTGACCGACAGCTCGTCCACCCCGAGCCCGAGCAGCACCAGCGCCTGCGACGGGACGCTCGCCATCTCACCGCACACCGACACGGGCTTGCGGTGGGCGTGGCCGGCGTCGACGACGAAGCGCACCATGCGCAGGATCGCGGGGTGGAGCGGATGGTAAAGGTAGTTGACGTTCTCGTTGACGCGGTCGATCGCCAGGGAGTACTGGATGAGGTCGTTGGTGCCGATCGACAGGAAGTCGCACTCGCGCGCGAGCAGGTCCGAGACCATCACCGCCGACGGCATCTCGATCATCACGCCGACGCGCACCGCGCGATCGTAGGCGAGGCCATCCTGGTCGAGCGCCGCCATCGCCGCGGCGAGCTGCTCCTTGGCCTCGCGCAGCTCGCCCACGCCCGAGACCATCGGGAACATGATGCGCATGTGGCCGTGCACCGAGGCACGCAGCAGGCCGCGGAGCTGCGCCTGGAACATCGGCAGCTCACGCAGACAGAGGCGCAGCGAGCGCAGGCCGAGCGCCGGGTTCTCCTCCTGTGGGACGCCGCCGAAGCGCGCGATCTTGTCGCCGCCGAGGTCGAGGGTGCGGAAGGCGACCGGCGCCGGGTGCACGCGTCGCAGCACGCCGCGCGCGTGCATGAAGTGCTCCTCCTCGCGCGGTGGCTCGTTGCGATCGAGGTAGAGGAACTCGGTGCGGTACAGGCCAATGCCCTCGGCGCCGCGCTCGAGCGCCGCGCTCACCTCGTCGACGATCTCGACGTTGGCCTTGAGCAGGACGCGGTGGCCGTCGCGCGTCTCGGCGGGCTCGTTGCGATCCGCCGAGAGCTTCTGCTGGAACGCCGAGCGCGACTGGACGCGCAGCCGAAACTGCGCCACCAGCTCGGGATCGGGCTGGGTGATGACGCGTCCGGCCTGCGCGTCGACGATCAGCAGGTCGCCGGTGCCGATCACCTCGGTGGCGTGATCGAGGATCACCGCCGGGATGTCGAAGGCGCGCGCCAGGATCGCCGAGTGCGACGTCTTGCCGCCGACGTCGGTGACGAAGGCCAGGGCGCGCGCGCGCTGGAGCGCGATGGTGTCGGCCGGCGAGAGGTCGTGCGCGACGATGATCGATCCCGGTGGCGGCTGCACGGGCGTCGTGTCGACGCCGAGCAGGTTGCGCAGGATCCGGTCGCCGACGAAGTCGATGTCGGAGCGCCGCTCGCGGAAGTAGTCCGAGTCGACGGTGTCGAAGACGCTCTTGATCTCCTCGACCGTCTTGCGCAGCGCCCACTCCGCGTTGAGGTGCTCGGTGCGGATCTTGGCGCGCGTCGGCTCGACCAGGTGCTCGTCGCGGAGAATGAGCAGGTGCGCCTCGAGGATCTGGTACGGATCGTCCTGCGCCCGCTCGGCGAGCTTGCGCATCATCCGCATGCACTGCTCGACCGACGCGTCGATCGCCTGCTGGAAGCGCGCCAGCTCGTGCTCGATCTCGTCCTCGCCGATGTGGCGCCGCGGCGTGCGCAGGCGGCGGCGATCGACGACGAAGGCGCGGCCCACCGCGATGCCGGGCGATGCGCAGATGCCGTTCTGCAGATCGACGGGAGGGCGCGCCATCGCTGCGGCTAGTCCTCGCCGAACTTGTCGTTGACCAGCTTGCAGAGCGCCTCGAGCGCCGCCAGCTCGTCACCACCGTCGCAGGTCACCGAGATGAACGAGCCCTTGCTGGCGACCAGCATGAGCACCCCCATGATGCTCTTGCCGTTGACCGACTGGCCGTCCTTCTCGACGAGGACCTTGCACGGGAACTTGTTGGCGAGCTGCACGAACTTGGTCGCCGCGCGCGCGTGCATGCCGAGCTGATTCTGGATCTGAACGCGTCGCTCGACGCTCACGTGGCATCCCCCGAGCGCATCAGGATCGAGCGCTGTCCAGTCTGCGCGAGCTGCCGCGCCAGCTCGGCGGGTGACAGCGTGCGGTCGCAGGTCGCTAGCTTCATCAGCATCGGCAGGTTGACCCCCGTGACGACGACGCCGTGCTCCTGGCACAGCCGGCACGGCGTCGAGCCGTCGAGGTCGACGAGGAACAGCGCCGGCTGCCCGGTGAGACGGTCCGAGATCCCCTCGATCGCCGTGGTCATCGTCGACTTGCCCGACGTCACCTCGATCTCGGCGACGATCACGTCGACCGGCCCGACGAACTGCTCGACGGCCGCGACCATCGCGCGTCCGGCGTCGCCGTGGGTGATCAAGATGACTGGCGTGTTCGCGACGTCGGACACGGCTAGGCTGGCTCCAGGTCGCGGTGGCGGACGGTGAGCGGGAAGTCCTTCGGCATGCGCCGGGCCAGCTCCTCGACGATCGCCACCGAGCGGTGGCGTCCTCCGGTGCAGCCGATCGCGACGGTGAGGTAGGCCTTGCCCTCCTTCTGCATGCGCGGCAGCAGGAAGTGCAGCATCCCGGTGTAGCGCTCGAGCAGCTCCTTGGCGTCGTCGTTGTCGAGGACGAAGCTCGACACGCGCGGCTCCTTGCCGGTGGCCGCGGTCAGCTCCTCGACGAAGTACGGGTTGGGCAGGAAGCGCACATCGAGCACGAGATCGCTCTCGGGGGGCAGGCCGTGCTTGAAGCCGAACGACAGCAGCGTCACTCCGAGCAGATCACCGGAGCGACGGTAGCGCTCCTGGATGACGCCCTTGAGCTGGTGCACCGACAGCATGCCGGTGTCGACCACAGCAGTCGCCTCTTCGCGCAGGCCGCGCAGCATCTCGCGCTCGAGCAGGATGCCCTTGCGCAGATCCTCGCCAGACAGCGGGTGGCGCCGACGCGTCTCGGAGAAGCGTCGCACCAGCACCTCGTCGCTCGCCTCGAGGAACAGCACCTCGACCTTGTGGCCGGCGCGCCGCAGCGCCTGCAGGGCCTCGTGGTACCCCTCGAGGAAGCGCCCGGCGCGCGCGTCGAACACCAGCGCCGCCTGGTTGACGTCACTCGACCGCGCCAGCAGCTCGACGAAGGACGAGAGCAGCGGTAGCGGCATGTTGTCGACGCAGTAGTAGGCGATGTCCTCGAGCGCGCGCAGCGCCGTTGACTTGCCTGCTCCCGATACGCCGGTGACGAAGACCAGATCCATACGTGTCTATTCTACCTCGTCGCCGCGCGGCGGTCCCTCGTCGGGGCGGACCGCCAGCAGCGCCTGGTTGAGTCGCTCTTGGAACTCGCGCGCCGAGTGCTTGCCCTGCAACTTTAGCAGGGTATTGCGCGCCGCGACCTCGATAATCGATGCGATGTTGCGGCCGGGGCGGATCGGCACGCGCAGCATCGGCACCCGCTGCCCGAGCAGCTCGTAGTACAGATCGTCGACGCCGAGCCGATCGTAGTCGTCCGTCTCGTTCCAGTCGGACAGCTCGATCACCAGCTCGACCTTCTTGACGTCGCGCACCGCCGCGATGCCGAAGAGGTCCTTGATGTTGATGATGCCGAGGCCGCGAATCTCCATGTGGTGCTTGATGATCTCGGCGCCGGATCCGTAGATGGTGTCCTTGTGCTGCCGGAGCTCGACGACGTCGTCAGCGACGAGGCGATGGCCGCGGAGGATGAGATCGAGCGCCGCCTCGCTCTTGCCGATGCCCGACTGACCGAGGATCAAGATGCCGACGCCGAGCACGTCGATGAGGACGCCGTGGATGCTCGAGGTCAGCGACAGCCGGTCGTCGAGCAGCTTCTGGACGCGCTGGATGAACAGCGAGGAGACGAGGTGGCTCGAGTAGAGCGCGACCCCCTGTCCCTCGGCCTCGTCGACGAGCTCGGTCGGCGCCTCGAGGCCGCGGGTCACGACGATCGCGGCGGGCAGGATGCCGCACAGCGCCCGGGCCCCCTTCTGGCGCTGCTCGTCTGACAGCGTCTTGAAGTACGACAGCTCAGTCAGGCCGAGCACCTGGAGGCGGTTGGGGTTGACGTAGGCCGTGTAGCCGGTGAGCGCGAGCGCCGGCTTCTGGACGCGGGCGCCCGTGATGGTGCGAAAGGTGCCGCGCTGGCCTGCGATGAGCTGCAGCCCCAGCGCAGTCTCTCGCCCCTCCTGCCCTTCGAAGAGCGCGTCGACGCGGACGGCGGGCACGCTTACCTCGCTCCCTTCGCGGCTAGTTGCAGGCGACCGACTCGAAGCTTCCGGAGATGTGGTTCTTCCCGAACATGACGTCGAACGTGCCTTTGGCGGGGTTGGTGCCGGTCAGGTCGAAGTTGGTGAACTTGATCGTCCCCGAGTCGGCCTGCGCGTCGAAGTCCGGCGTGTCGCTGCCGGCGGGGAAGTGACGATAGCGGACCATCGCCGGCGCCGCGGGGCCAGTGGTGCAGTTGATCTTCTGCACCATGTACGGGTTGGCGGTGTTGCTCTGCGCGCCCAGCGAGAAGATGAGGTCGATCTGGGTGTGATCCTTGGCCGGGTCGCGCGCGTCGCCGGAGCCGCAGATCGGCGAGTAGTCGACGAGCTGGATCATCACCTGGTTGTTGGTCATCGCCTCGCAGAAGGCGTTGTCGGGGGTCGAGTAGTAGCCGGTGTCGGCGACGACGAGGTTGTAGCCCTCGAGGCCGAAGCCGCCGCCGCCGCAGCCGGCAGCGAGGAGAGCGAGCCAGGGAGTCAGACGAATGGCCAGACGAGACATGGTCAAGATCCTTGTCTAAGGGAGCCAGAGGACGCGGTCAGTACTTGGCGTCTTCGCTCGTGATCGCCGCGAACATCTCGTGCGCCGTCTCGGCTTGCATCAGCCGGTGGCGGAAGTCCGGATCCTTGAAGAGGCGCGAGATGCGCGCCAGCGCCTTCAGGTGCACGCCCGTCGAGTTCTCGGGCGCGACGAGGACGAAGAAGAGGTGCGTCGGTCGCCCGTCCATCGAGTCGAAGTCGACGCCGCCTGGCGCGCGACCGACACAACCGATGAGCTTGCCGACCGAGTCGAGCTTGCCATGCGGAATCGCCACGCCTTCGCCGATCGCCGTCGACGCCAGCCGCTCGCGCTCGATCAGCACCTTGGCCAGCGCCTCGCGATCCACGCCGGGCACATGCCCAGCGAGGTGATCGGCGAGCTCGCGAATCAAGTCCCCCTTCTCCTGCGCCCGCAGCTCGGGAATGACCAACTCTTCGCGAACGAAATCGATGATCCGCATGGCGCTCGCCGCTTACTGCTTCTGCCCTGCGCTCGACGGCGTCTTGATGAGATCGACCGAGCTGTCGGCGCGCCGGAAGACGACGCTGACCGCGTGCGTGTCGGCGTCGAGGTAGACGAAGAAGTTCGCGCCGAGCAGGTCCATCTGCATGATGGCCTCCTTGTCGGTCATCGGGCGCGCCTCCATCGTGCTCTCGCGCACCACCTCGCCGTCGGCGCTGCCGTCGGCGACGACGCTGTGCCGCACCTCCTTCAAGGAGTGCAGCGACTCGAGACCCTTGTGCTTCTGGATCTTCTCTTTGTAGCGACGGGTCTGGCGCTCGATCTTGGCGCTGACGAGGTCGAGCGAGGAGTACATGTTCTCGGTCGTCTCCTCCCCGCGGATCACGATGCCGTTGTGCAGCGTGATCGTGACCTCGGCGGTGTGGTCGTAGCCGCGGTCGACGGAGAGGACGACGTGAGCCTTGATGGGATCCGGGAAGTACTTGCGGATCTTGTCCATCTTGTCCTGCGCGTACTCTTTGAGCGCGTCGGTGGCGTCCATGTGGCGGAAGGTGACGTGGAGCTGCATGGGGGGAAAAATCTCCTCAACAAACGGTGCGAAACAGCGACCGAAAAAGTGCCCCACTTTGTGCCCGCCACCGCATCGTGTCAACCCG
>CAZPEY010000237.1:0-8786 GCA_964585665.1 uncultured Polyangiaceae bacterium
CACCGAGTTCTGCTCGGCGCTGCACCTCGAGATGGCGGGTTACTTCCTCGTCGAACCGAAGAAGAAGTAGCGCGCTATGAAGCGCCGCCACCAGCCCACGGGGCAGTTTGCTGTCGTGACGCTGGTGGCGGGTCTCCTGGTAGGTTGCACACCGGCGGAGATCCTGGCTCCGCCGGTGCTGCAACCGCCTCCCCAGCCCTTCCCCGCCAACTGCTCTTCTGTCGCTGCCGGCGCGCCGCTGCAGCCTCGCCTCGACGCCGCCAAGCCGGGCGACAACCTCTGCCTCGCCGACGGGGAATGGACCGGCGCGATCGTAATCCCCGACGGCATCGGCCTCTACGGGGGGGCGCGCTCCATCCTCCACACCAACCGCGTCGGCACCACGGTGCTGATGAAGAGCAAGACGACGCTGCGCGGGCTCGTCATCGACGGCTCGGGCGATCGTTTCGACGTCCTCGACTCGGCGGTGAAGATCCACGGCGACGACGTCCTCGTCGAGGGCGTGACGATCCGGAACTCGGCCTTCGGCATCCTCGCCGAGAAGTCCCACCGCGCAACCATCCGCTACAACCGCGTCCTCGGCGTCGGCGGCCCAGCGCTCGGCATGCGCGGCGATGGCATCCGGCTCTGGGAGACCAACGATAGCCTCGTCGAGCACAACCGCGTCAGCGCGGTCCGTGATTGCGTCGTCTGGTACTCTTCCCGCAACATGCTGCGCGACAACCTCGTCGAGGACAGCCGCTACGGCGTGCACTTCATGTACAGCCACGACAACAAGCTCGAGCACAACCAGTTCCGGTCCAACGAGGTCGGGGTGTTCGCCATGTACAGCCGCAACCTGCAGCTGACCAGCAACGCCATGCTCTTCTCGCGCGGCGCCGCCGGCATCGGCATCGGCGTCAAGGAGTCGGGCAACCTGACGGTGCGCGGCAACCTGCTGGCACACAACACGCAAGGGATCTTCGTCGACAACTCGCCGCTCAACGTCGGCGACACCAACCTGTTCGAGGACAACATCGTGCGTCTGTCGACGATCGGCGTCGGGTTCTTGTCGGCTCCCCGCGACAACACCTTCCGCCGCAACACCTTCAAGGACAACACCACGCAGGTCCGTGTCGACGGCGGCGGTGACGCGATGGCGATCACCTGGACGGAGAACGACTGGAGCGACTACGCCGGCTACGATCTCGACGGCGATGGGATCGGCGACCTCCCCTACGAGCTGCGCGATCTGTCCGACGCGCTGGTGTCGCGGAACGCCGATCTCGAGTTCCTGCGGGGCACCCCGGCGCTGGCGCTCGTCTCCGTCGCTGGCGACGTCGTGCCGATGTTCGCTCCCAAGCCGGTGCTGCGCGATCTCAAGCCCCGCTTCGGCGCACGGAGCGACCATGCACGTTGAGATTCGCGGCGCCAGGAAGCGCTTCGGCAAGCTCGAGGTGCTCAAGGGCATCGACCTCGACATCCCGCGCGGCGAGCGGGTCGCGCTCGTCGGTCCCAACGGCTCGGGCAAGTCGACGCTCATCCGCGCCCTGCTCGGCCTCATCGACTGCGACGGGACGATCCTGCTCGATGGGCACGCGCCCTACGAGGCGCGCATCGAGGTCGCCAAGCGCCTCGCCTATGTCCCACAGGTCGCGCCGGCGCTCGGCGCCTCGCCGCGCGAGCTCATCGAGCTGGTCTGCCTGACCCGCGGCCTCACCTACGCGGCCGTCGAGAAGAACGCGGCGCGGCTCGACCTGTCGCTGGCCGAGATCGAGCGCCGGCCATTTCGCAACCTCTCGGGCGGCATGAAGCAGAAGGTGCTGCTGGCGATCGCCTTCGCGGCACAGCCGAGCCTGCTCGTGCTCGACGAGCCGACCGCCTCTCTCGACGAAGCGACGCGGCAGACCTTCTTCGCGATGTGCAACGAGCTGCCCGCCGACACGACGATGATCCTCTGCTCGCACCGCGTCGAAGAGGTGTCACTGCTGACCCGCAAGGTCGTCGCCCTCAAAGAGGGCCGGAGCGCCGCATGAGCCGCCGCAACCTGGCGCTCCCCGTCGCGCTCGCTGGCGTCGTCATCGTGATCGCGGTGTTCGCGGTACTCGTGCTGCGCGCCCAGAAGCTGGCCGATGGCCCGGTGCCGATCGTCTGGGACAAGGAGGCGTGCGCGCACTGCCACATGCACGTCGGCGAACCCGCCTTCGCGGCGCAGGTGCAGCTCCACAACGGCGCCGTCCTCAACTTCGACGACCCGGGCTGCATGATGACCTGGCTCAAGCAGCACACCGTCACCAAGCAGCCGAGCAGCGAGCCGCGCGCCATCTACGTTCGCCACTACAAGCAGGATCGCTGGCTGTCGCAGACCGAAGCCGCCTTCGTCGATCACCTGACCACGCCGATGGGCTTCGGCCTCGGTGCCGTCGACCGCAGCGAACCCGGCGCGCTGCGCTGGCCACAGGCGGAAGCGCGCGTGCTGCAGAAGAGCGCAGAGCGAGGCTCGCGATGAAGGCCACTCTGCATCGCGAAGTATGGGCGGTAGCCCGCCTCGATTTTGCCGAAGTGCTGCGCTCGCGGTGGATGATCGTCTGCGCGCTGGCCTACGCAACCTTGGGCGGCGGCTTCGTCTTCATCGGCATGCGCGAGTCGATGGTGGTGGGCTTCTCCGGCATGGGGCGGGCGCTCCTCTCGATGGTCCACGCCCTCCTCCTGCTCCTGCCGCTGCTCGCGCTCACCGCGACGGCGCAGGTGATCAACCGGGCGCGCGATGACGGCACGCTCGAGCTGCTCTTCAGCCACCCGGTGCGGCGCTTCGCCTACTTTCTCGCCGTGACGCTGACGCGCTACACGGCGCTGGTGCTGCCACTCGTCTTGACGATGCTGGCCATGGGCCTCGTCGGGCGCGGCGTGTTCGGCCAGGAGATCCCGTGGGGCTTCCTGCTGCAAGCGATGTCGATCTGCGCCGCGCTGGTCGCCGCCTTCGTCGGCATCGGCATCGCGGTCTCGACGCTGGTGCGCAGCCAGGCGCGCGCCGTGAGCTGGGTCCTCGTCTTGTGGGCGGCCTCGGTCGCGCTCGTCGACTTCGGCCTGGTCGGCCTCATGCTGCAGTGGCGCGTCAACCCGCAGACCGTGTTCCTCGTCGCGACCCTCAACCCGGTGCAGGCCAGCCGGATGGCGCTGCTGTCCGGCGCGTCCGCCGACCTGGCGGTCCTGGGTCCGGTCGGCTTCTACCTCTCGAACCGAATTGGCCCCGCCTGGCTCTATACAGTGGGAGTGCTCTGGCCGTGGACCGTCGGCGTCTTTGCCTGGCTGGTCGCGGGTCTGAGCTTCCGCCGCGCTGACCTGGTCTGAGGAGACTACGCCCATGAAACTCATGCTCAACCGCTTCTACGAGTTCCTCAGCCGACCGCTGTTCGGTCCCGCGCGCATCGTGCTCACGATCCTCGTCGTGCCGCTGGTGCTGTCGTTCACACAGCCGCTGTGGCGGATCTCGATGACCGCGCCGCAGTACCCCAAGGGCCTGTACATGGACATCTATCCGTACAAGCTCGTCGGCGGGAACGACGGCAACGACATCCACGAGATCAACACGCTCAACCACTACATCGGCATGCACAAGCTCGATAAGACCGCCGCCGCCGATCTCGACTGGATCCCGTTCGCGCTCGGCGCGCTCGTCCTGATGGCGCTCCGCACCGCGGTCATCGGCACGGTGCGCGACCTGCTCGACCTCGTCGTCGTGACGAGCTACGTGTCGGTGTTCGCGTTCTCTCGCTTCGTCTATCGATTGTGGGTCTTCGGGCACGACCTCGATCCCCATGCGCCGGTCAAGGTCGCGCCCTTCTTACCCGTGATCTTCGGCCACAAGACCGTGGCCAACTTCGAGACCTACTCGTACCCGCAAGCGGGCAGCTACCTGCTCGGGGTGTTCGCCACCGGCATCGCGATCGTCGTTTTGTGGCATCTTATCGTCGGTCGCCGCCGCGCGGTGGCCGAGGCGAGCTCCTCGCCTTAACCACGAACCGGGACGAAGGATGCCGAACATGAAGCGCTTGCTCTCGACGCTGTTGATGGTTGGTGTGGCCCCACTGGCATACGCCGAGGGCCGAACGACGCTGGTCGCCGCGACGAGCGTGCCGGCCGAGCAGGACGGTTGCCTCGACCACACGGTCAAGGAGCTCGGGATGTCGGCCAAGCGCAAGGACAAGGAGCGCAAGTGGAACATCGGCCCGCAGTTCGTGCACCCGTCGCTGCTCCCTGACGGCACGGTGCAAGTGGAGCTGAGCCGCGTCGACCCCCAGTCGTCGATCACCATCACGCTGACCTGGAGCGGGCCGCTCAAGGAGAAGGCGATCGAGTCGGAGATCGAGCAGCGCGCCGTCGCGATGGCGGGCAAGATGGCGCAGATGTGCGGCGTCACCAAGCCGACGGTCAAGTGCACGACCACCGTCGGTAGCACCACCGCCGCCTGCGCCCAGTAGCCGCGCCCTCAGACGATCCGGACCAGCAGCGCGCCCGTCAGCAGCGCCACCACCGTCACGACGATGCCGACCCGGCGCAGGTAGCGCGGGCTCGGCGACCACGCCAACACCCCGAGCGCCGCGACGAGCAGCGGGACGCAGGCGATCGCCGCCGGCGCGCGCAGCCACCACAGCCCGAGGACGATCCCAACGCTGCCGATCAGCACGAGCCAGGGGGCGAGCCGTCCCCCATCACGCTGCGGCCGCAGCGCGCGCACGGCGACCGTGACCGCGGCGAACCCGTCGCACCACACGAGCCAGTGCAGGAGCGCGCGCTCACTCGACACGCCCGCCGCGATCGCGACCGGCACCGCCGTCGCGGCGAGCGCCATCGCGGCGAACACCTCCCCGGCGAGCGTGCGCTCGCGCCCCTGCGCGATCGCGATCCCGACACACAGCGCGAGCCCGCCTGGCAGCGCGAGATAGACGAGCGCGCTCGGCGCCAGCACCAGCGCCCCGGCGAGGGCCGCCGCACCGAGGAGCCCAAGCAGCGCGAAGCGCGCCCGCGCCCGGCCGCCGTCGAGCCGCTGCGCGCGAGTGCCGCGCCGCCCGATCCAGACGAGCAGCGCCTCGTGCGAAAAAAAGCCACATAGCGCCGACGCGACGAGCAGCCACACTGCTGGACGTGGAGCACCCAGCATCACCCCGACCAACAGCGGCACGGCGATCTGCACGTACGCGCCATGCTCGGCGGGCCAGAGCGACCGCGCTGGGGGGGAAGACGGAGCTGTGGTGTCCACGACGCAACCCACCTCCAAGCAGCGTGCCAGCGGCGCCCGCTGCGGCGATTTCGGCGCCGTGCCGCTGGCACGACTCTTCCTACGGCGAGACGCCCATGGTGTCGCCTATCGCGAAGCGACTCGTGGCGCTCGCGATTGCGAGCCTGGCGCTCCTCGCACCTCGCCCCGCAGCGGCGTGCGTGCAGTGCAATGGTGGCGACCCGACGATCACCGCGCTCGGCGTCGAACAGCCCTACCGCCATCGCGTCCGCGTCGCTCTCGACGAGCGAGTCTCTTCACACCGCATGGGCGAGGACGTGCAGATGCAGACCACGCTGCTGCGCTCGACGCTGCACGTCGTCTACGCGCCGCACGGCCGTGTCCTGCTCAGCGCGGCGCTGCCATGGATCAGCGCCTGGTCGGCGCACACCGGCATGGGCTTTCGCCATCTCTCGACGGTGAACGGGCTCGGCGATCTCGAGCTCACCGGGCGCGTCATCGTCTATCGCGATCGCAAGTTCGCGCCGCAGCACCTGGTCGCGCTCACGGCAGGTGTCAAGACACCGACGGGGCCGCGCCTCAAGGACGAGGCCGGCTACTGGCTCTCGGAGGATCAGCAGCCCGGCAGCGGCTCGTGGGACCCGATCGTCGGGTTGTCTTATGCCTGGCTCTCGGGTGGGCTCGTCTCGACGCTGGTCGCGACCTCGTATCGCCACGGCACGCCGGGTCGCAAAGGCGAGCAGCGCGGCGGCGTGTTCGTCGGGCAGGCCCAGGTCCAGCTCCAGCCGCTCCAGCGCCTGGCGATCGCCGGCAGCCTCGACGTCCAGCACCGCCTCCCGGATCGCTTCGGCTCCGGCCAGCTCCAGCCCGACACGGGCGGCACGTCGCTGTGGCTCTCTCCGTCGCTGTTGATCGTCCCGGCCGCGTCGTGGGTGATCCGCCTTGGCGCGTCCATCCCGCTGCACACGTGGCTGCGCGGCGCGCAGCACGAGGCGCCGCAAGGCCAGCTCGCGCTCGCCTGGGACATTCGCTGACCTCCGTCGCCACGACGCACCTTCTGCGTAGCCTCCCCCCCATGCGCAAATCCTGCGCGCGCAAATTCTGTGCGGATGAGGGGAACCGCGGCCCCAGCCGCGGAACGCCGCTTGCTTTACCCTGCCCCATGGTGGCTGGCACAAGGGTCAACATCGGGTCGGACCAGGAGGGTCAAGCTCCCTGCGCCGTCGTGATGCGCCTCTGTCACATCTACTCGACGGAAGGGACGATCTCTCTCTCCTACGTCCACTGCCCCAAGGTCGCCGGCCTCTCGACGCTCGACAAGTGCATGCGCTGCCCGTCGTACGCGGGAGTCGCGTATGGAGTCGCCAACGGACGCGAGGAGGCGAACCTGCTCTGCCACGATCCGGCGGCGCGCTGCGAGCCGTCGGGGGATGCCGACGAGCCGTCCATCGCCGAGCGCACCGCGGTCGCTCACCTGCTCGGCAGCGAGGTGGTGTGCGTGCGGGAGAACGTACGCATCGACTTCGTCGCCGCGCTGCTGCTCGAAAAGGGCATCTCCGGCGTGCCGGTCGTCGACGCCGAGGGGCGCCCGCATGGCATCCTGTCCAAGACGGACCTGGTCCGTCACGGCCTCGAGCCGATGGCGCGCACCACCGTCGCCGAGATCATGACTCCCATGTCAATCCACATCCCCCTGTCGACCCCGATCGCGCGAGCCGCGGCGCTGATGTCGACCGAGGGAGTGCACCGCCTCCCCGTGCTCGCGGACGACGGCAAGATCGTCGGCATCGTCACCCCTCTCGACATCGTGCGCTGGCTCGCGCAACACGATGGCTTCCTGCGGAGTCCATAGCCATGTCGCCCATCTCCCCTGCGCTCGCGGCGCGCCTCGCCGTGCCGTTGCCCCGCTACACCTCCTACCCGACGGTACCCGAGTGGTCCGATGAGTTCTCGTCGGACGACTACCGCGCGGCGCTGGTCCGCGCCAGCAAGCGCCCCGAGGAGCCGCTGTCGCTCTACGTGCACATCCCCTTCTGCCACCGCCGCTGCACCTATTGTGGCTGCAACGTCGCGGTGTCGCAGGATCCGACCAAGGCCGATCGCTACCTCGACACGCTCTCGCTCGAGTTCGCCGAGGTCTCCCGCGCGCTCGGAGCGCGACGAGGGCTGTCGGCCGTCCACTGGGGCGGCGGCACCCCGACGTTCCTCTCGCCGGAGCAGATCGCGCGCCTCTGGGGGATGATCCTCGCCCACTTCTCGCTGGGCCCTGGCGCGGAGGCGTCGATCGAGATCGACCCGACGGTGACCTCGTCCGAGCAGCTCGCGCTCCTCAGCGAGCTCGGCTTCCGTCGGCTGTCGATCGGCGTTCAGGATCTGGACGCCCGGGTGCAGGAGGCGATCGGGCGCATCCAGTCGCTCGAAGAGACCGCGCGGGCCGCCGAGACGGCGCGCCAGGTCGGCTTCGGCAGCGTCAACTTCGATCTGGTCTACGGCCTCCCCCGCCAGACGGTGCCCGGCTTCAGCGCCACCATTGACGCCGTGCTCAAGCTGCGGCCCGATCGCATCGCCGCGTTCGCCTTCGCCTACGTGCCCGACGTGCGCCCCAACCAGCGCCGGCTCCCCGTCGCCGAGCTGCCCGATCCGCAGGCTCGTCTGGCGCTCCGCGCCGTCGCTGCCGAGAAGCTCGAGGCCAACGGCTATGTCGCCATCGGCATGGATCACTGGGCGCTCCCCGGGGACGATCTGGCGATCGCGCTGGCCGAGAAGCGGCTGTGGCGCGACTTCCAGGGCTACACCACCCAGCGGGCCAAAGAGACGCTGGCCCTCGGCGTCAGCGCGATCAGCGACATCGGCGGCGTCTACGCCCAGAACAGCCTCGGGCTCCTCGAGTACAAGAAGCTCCTCGAGAAGGGGGTCCTGCCGACGAGCAAGGGGCTGCGACGCAGCGCTGACGACGAGGCACGCCGCAGCATCATCACGCAGATCCTCTGCAACATGTGGATCGACCTCGGCGACGAGGCGCCGCGCTACGCCGAGGAGCTGGCGGCGCTCGCGCCGCTCGCCGAGGCGGGGCTCGTCGAGCTGCACGGCTCGCAGCTCAACATCCCCGTCGAGGGGCGACCCTTCGTGCGCCACGTCGCCAGCGTCTTTGACACCTACCTGAGACAGAGCAAGGAGCGCCGCTTCTCGTCGGCGGTCTAGACGAGCGAGCAACGAAGCCAGACGCAAAATCCGGCCCGAAACGCGAGCCCCTTCGCGTCGGTTGATCGAGGCGAACGCAGGCTACTGGTTCTTCTTGGCGAGGTCGCGGCTCGAGAGGCCGTACTCGGAGAGGCGGTACTGGATCGTGCGAACGCTGACGTCGAGCATCTCGGCGGCGCGTGAGGTCGAGCCCTCCACCGCCTCGAGCGTCTTCAGGATCGCGTAGCGCTCGATCTCGGCCATCGTCGCGCCCGGGATCTGCAGGCTGCCGTCGAGCACCGGCGCGGCCTCGAACGGCAGATCGCTGGCGTCGAGGCGATCGCCTTCGCACAGGACGACGGCCCGCTCGATCGCGTTCTCGAGCGCG
>CAZPEY010000237.1:8796-9118 GCA_964585665.1 uncultured Polyangiaceae bacterium
GTTGCCCGGCCAGCGATGCGACATCAGCTTCTGGCGCGCCTGCTCGGTGAAGCCCTCGAGCCGCTTGTGGTTGTCGAGCGCGAACTTGCGCAAGAAGTGATCGGCGAGCACCAGGATGTCCCCGCCGCGGACGCGCAGGGGCGGCATCTCGATGCCGACGACGTTGAGGCGATAGTAGAGATCCTCGCGGAACCGACCGCTGCCGACGTCCGCGAGCAGGTCGCGGTTGGTCGCGGCGATCAGGCGCACGTCGACGGTGATCGGCTCGCTGCCGCCGACCCGCTCGAAGGTCCGCTCCTGCAGCACGCGCAGCAGCTTGACC
>CAZPEY010000238.1:0-9086 GCA_964585665.1 uncultured Polyangiaceae bacterium
CTCTGACGAAGGCGAGGTCGCCGTGCGTCGAGCGACCGATCAGGCAGGCGCGCTCATTTTCGCGGTAGCCGACGATCGGCGCACCAGGCGGAAAGCGGCGCTGTCGTCGCGATCGCGCCAGCTCGGCGCAGGGACCGTAGTAGGCCTCGCGCGAGACGACGGCGAGGGCCGCACGCTCGCTCGAACCAAGCGTCGTGCGCGCTACCGTGAGGGTGCGGCCACCGAGCTCGGGGGGGCCGAGCTCCGCTGGCGCCGAGGCGAGCAGCGTCGCGGCCGCGCCGGCGCCGCGCAGGCGCTCGAAGGCGCTCGCGCCGAGGAGCACACCCGGAAAGCCCGTGGCGAGGCTGACCTTGACGTCGATGCCGCTCGGCAGATAGGCCGGGGCGTGCGGCTCGTCGAGGTTGTTGGTCGCGCACGCGGTGGTCGCGATTGGATCGGCAAGCGGCTCGAGGCACGCGTCGAGGAGGATGCGCGTCCCCGGGAAGGTGTACTGATCCTCGCCGACGACGATGTTGAGCTGACCGCCGGTGTCGCCGTAGCGGAACACCGCCTGGCACGCCGCGGAGAGCTCGCAGCCGCAGGGCACGAGGCGCGGCTCGAGCGCGAAGGTCGCGGCCGAGTAGTCGAAGTGCAGCACGAACTTCGACAGCAGATCGCCGCCGAGGATGCCGCCGAGCTTGGTGGTGCTGTCGCCGCTGCCGACGCCGAGCCCGATGTTGCCGAGCGGCGCGACGAACAGCAGCGTCTCGGGGAAGCGGATGCGCTCGCGCTCCGGCGCGTCGGTCGACCACACCGAGAGCGGCACCCGCTCGGGGCGGACCGCGAGGGTCGCGTCGTCGCGGGCCGAGAGCGGCGAGCCGGTGTCGAGGAGGAGCGGGAAGGTCTGGTTCGAGTCGCCGATCGTGCCGCGCGCGCAGAGCGCCTCGGCCCCACCGGCGCCCCGAGCCTCGAGCTGCATCGGCTCGCTCGAATAGAGCGTGACCGGATCGGCGCAGGCCGCGAGCCCCGCGGCGAGCGCCAGCGTCGCTCGGCTAGCCGCCGTCTTTACCCGCACCCTTGGCCGCCGTCACTGCGTCGTTCGGATCCTCTGCCTTCTGCTTCATGCGGCGCAGCAGCTCGTCGTAGCCCTTGGTGGTGATGATCTTGGCGAACTGCGAGTTGTAGTTGCGGACCAGGCTCATCTCGTCGGTGACGACGTCCCAGACCTGCCAGCCCGCGTCGCCCTTCTTGAGCTTGTAGAGGATCTGCGCGTCGGTCGTGCCCGAGCTCGTCTTGACCTTGATGATCGACGTCACCGTCGCGGTCGCGCCGTCGATCTGCTCGCCGCGCCAGTTGACCTCGTAGTCGAGGTTGGTGCGGAGCTGCTTGACGTAGTGACGCTCGATCAGCTTCTGGAAGACCGTGACGAACTCCTTCTGCTGCGCCGGCGTGAGCTTGTCCCACTGTGGCCCGAGGGCCTTCTTGGACAGCTCGCCGTAGTCGAGCAACGCGCCGGCGAGGCGGCGCAGGTCGTCCTTGACCTTCTGCTCGGCGGGCGTGCCCTTCTCGACCTTCTGACGCAGCAGCTTGTCGACCTCGGCGTTGCGCTGCTTGATGGTGTCCAGCGCCGACGGCGCGGCGAGCGCGAGACCGCCAGAGAGAGCGATCCCAGCGACGAGCGTTCGGGAGATCAGACGGGCGACAGCACGGACGAAGTTCGACATCGGTCTTCCTTACTTACCAATCCAGCAGAGGAAACGTAGCGCGTTCGCAGGTATTTCAAAAGCCTCCTCGATCACACTCCCTCTACGACAAACGTGGGGCCGATCACGGTGCTTGGCCAGCGGCACGGCGGAGCTGCGCCAGCGTGGTGTGCGCGTCGAGGATCGCCTGCAGGTTGCGCAGGCGCATCTCGAGGTAGGCGCGCGCCGCGTCGACGAGATCGCGCGACTCGGCGGTGCCCATCTCGAGGTTCTGATCGACCGCGTTGAGCCAGCTCCTTGCCAGCCGCTCAGCGCGCGCCGCGTGGACCGCGCGCTGTCGAGCCTCTTCGGCGTCGGCGAAGGCGCGCTCGACGTCGAGGCGCAGGCCGGCCCAGGCGAGCTGCCGCTTGGCCTCGGCGGCGCGCTCCTCGGCGCGCGCCTGCGCGTAGCGACCGCTGCGGACGCCGAAGTCGAGCGGCTGCCGCAGCACGAGCGCGACGCCGAAGGACAGCGTGTTGGGGCGGCTGAAGAAGGCGTTCTGCGGGTCGTCGACCGACGAGGCGTAGCCGTAGGTGAACGACGTCGCCAGGCCGAGATCGGGCAGCATCTCGGCGATGCGGAGCTTGCGCTGCGCGGCCGCCGCGTCGAGACCGGCGCGGATCATGCGAGCCTCGGGGCGCTGCGCGGTGCTGCCGTCGGCGTAGTGGACGAGCGGCTGCAGCGGCTCCTCGGGCGCGACGAGCTCCGCGTCGTCGACGTCGGCGCGCAGATCCTCGGTGAGCATCTGGAGGCCGGCGAGCGCGATGGTCTCCGCCTTCTTGACCTCGAGCCGGACCAGCGCGAGCTGCTCGATCGCGAGCTTGAGGCGCAGCAGATCGGTCTCGGTGTACGTCGACTTGCCGGTGTCGATCTCGCGATCGATCTTCTTGACCCAGCCATCGAGCCGGGAGAGCGCGTCGTCGAGCATCGCGAGGGCGGCGCGCGCCCACTTGCGCCCGTAGTAGGCGCGCTGCGCGAGCACCACGACCTCGGCCTGGGCCTGCTCGACGGAGAGGCCGGCGACCGTCTTGCCGGCGCGCGCCGCGTCGCTGGCCGCCTCGATCTTGCCGAACGAGTAGATCGGCTGGACCAGCTTGGCGTCGAGGCGCAGCCCGACGCCCTGGAAGGGCAGCGCGTCGGCGAGGCTCTTGTTGTTCTGCAGATCGGCGACGTTGGTCTGGACGCAGTTGCGCTCGCGCAGCGTCCGATCGGGGTTCGAGTAGCCGGTGGCGTCGGCGCAGCGCACGTCGGGCGCGCCGGTGAGGCCGAAGGTCAGCTCGCCCTGCGGGGCCCACAGGCGGCGCGCCGTGGCGAGCTGCGCGTCGGCGACGGCGATCTGCTCGCGCGCGGCGATCACCTGCGGGGCGCGCTGACGGACGCGGGCCAGGAGCGCCGTGAGGTCATAGCGCTCGGCGCGGCTCTCCGTCGGAACAAACGTCGCCACGGCGGCCAGCAAGGCAGCGGTGCGGGCGAGCGAACCAGACCTCGGCGTCACGCGCGCAGTAAAGGCCAGGCGATGCCCTTTGACAAGCCGAAGCACCAATCGCATGGTTGGCCCCGTGAACGGGGTTCTTCTTTCCATCGAGCGCGACGACCGCGCCGTGCTTGCCCTCACGGGCGGTGATCGCGTCCGCTTCCTCCACGGGATGGTGACCAACGACATCAAGCGCCTGACGACGGGGCGCGGCTGCCGCGCCGCGCTCCTGTCGCAGAAGGGACGCTTCGTCGCCGATCTCGTCGTGTACGCGCGCCCCGACGAGCTCTGGATCGAGACCGATCGATCGACCTTCGACAAGGTCGCGGCCATCCTCGAGCAGCACATCATCGCCGACGACGTCGAGCTCGAGGACCGTCGTCGCACGCTGGCGCTGCACGCGATCTATGCCTTCGGCGGGGCGCTGCCGATCGCCGTCGATCCCGAGGCGCCGTACGCGATCCGCGATCACGAGGGGCTGGTCGTGGCGGGGACCCGCGAGCTCGGCGTGCCCGGGCTGCGCCTGTTCGTGCCGACTGGCGAACGGGCGAACGCGACGGCGAGCGCGACGCTGGCGCGGCTGCTGGCGACGACGACACCGCTCGGCAAGGACGAGCTCGAGATGAAGCGCATCGAGGCGGGGACGCCGCGCTACGGCTTCGACATGGACGAGGAGCGGCTCTTCCTCGAGGCCGGCATCGAGGACGCGGTCAGCTACGACAAGGGCTGCTATCTCGGGCAGGAGGTGGTCGTCCGCGCGCAGTCGCGCGGCCAGCTCAACCGTCGCCTGGTCGGCCTGCTGTTCGACGAGACGCACCCCGACGCGCCGCTGCCCGAGCGCGGCGCCAAGCTCGCGTCGAGCGACCGTCCGGAGGCGGGCTTCGTCACCAGCACGACGTTCTCGACGACGCTCGGTCGTCAGATCGGACTCGGCTACGTCCACCGGACCGCCTGGACGCCGGGCACGGTCCTGCAATGCGGCAGCCGCTCCGCGACGGTGAGCGCGCTGCCGATCGTTCGCCACGCTTGAACGACGCTTGACAGCCGCGCCGCGGGCCGCCATTTTGCGCCCTGCTTTTTCGTTTCTAGAGATCAGCTTCAAGGAGAGAGTACAGATGGCCAACGGAGACAATCGGCGCACGCCCAAGACCAAGCGCCGCACCGCTCAGCGCAAGAAGAAGGCTCGCATCAAGCGTCGCCGCGTCGCTGCTGCCGCCACGCGCGCCGCCGCTGGCACCAAGGCGCCCGCCAAGGCCTCCAAGGCGAGCAAGAAGAAGGCGTAGTCGCGCTCTCTGGCCGCCCGTCGGGTCGACTCGACGGGCGTCTACTTCCCAGGGCTCTTCGGTCGCTTCGGCCGCTTGCCCCGGCCGTCTCCTTCGCTGCCGGACTCGAGCTTGCGCAGCGTCATGTCCACCGCCTGAATCATCGCCGC
This sequence comes from uncultured Polyangiaceae bacterium, assembly GCA_964585665.1. Classification (GTDB taxonomy): domain Bacteria; phylum Myxococcota_A; class Polyangia; order Palsa-1104; family Palsa-1104; genus CAZPEY01. Next base: position 4,628 of record CAZPEY010000238.1, read on the forward strand.
CTTGCTCGCCTCGAGCAGCAGCGCTCGCCGCTCCTGCTCCACGTCGCTGCGCTTGCCCAGCTCGATCTTGATCGTCGACTCGCCGTCACCGCCGAGCGATAGCGTCTGATCGGGGATGGTGTTGCCGAAGAGCGACACCTTGATGCCGCGGGTGAGCACCTTGTACTGCTTGCCGGGCGGCGGCGGATCGAGCCCGTCCTCCACCGCGAGGATCTTGAGGGACAGCTCGATGCCGCGCAGCTTCTTCTGCTTGAGCGCGCTGCGGAGCGCGTCGGCGCTCGCGCCCTTGTCGACCGGCGACTCGAGCGTGATGTCGGGCCGCTTGCCGAGCTCGGCGCGCAGGTGATCGAGCGCTTCGTGCGCGATGCCGGACTGAACGCCCTCGGTCTCGATGACGCTGCGGACCTCGACGTAGTACTTCGGCTCGGCGTGGGCCAGGGCGATCGGCAGAAGGACGATCGCCAGGACGGCGGCGAGGAGAGTGGGTCTCGGGTTGGCGGTGCCTCTCATCTTCCTCTCAACTTCCTTTCCTTGTTCAGCGGCCCGACGCAGGTGGGGCGACGGCGAGCCACTCGGCGAGCTCGCTCTGGAGCTGCGTGCCGAGCGCGACGAGGACGAGCAGCGCGAACAGCCCGCGCAGTAGCCAGTCGGAGCGACGCAGATCGCGGAGCGGCACCAGCTCGCTGCCCTCGTCCTGGCTCATTGCGGGCCTCCCGTCTCTTCGTCCTTACCGCGGGCGCGGGCCGCGCGCTGCCGTACCAGGCGGCGCGCGACGCGCTGTCGCACGAGGCGGCGCTCGACCAGGGCGAAGCCGACGAGGCCGGCGAGCGCGAGCAGGCCGAGCAAAGCGTCGGCGACCGGGGAGGCCCCGGCCGTGTGGCAGCCGCAGCCGCTCTTCGAGGTGCCGCCTGTCGTCGGGACGGACAGGTCGGCGCTGCTTCCGCCGTCGCTGGTGCCGCTCCCCGCGTCCGTGCCGCTGCCGGCGTCCTTGCTGCCGCCGCCCGCGTCGACGGGCGTCGCGAGATCGGGCGCGACGCTGCCGCCGTCACCGACCGGGGCGGCCCCGCTCTCGTAGCAGCCGACGTCGAAGCTGCCGATCGGGCGGCTACCGTCGACGAGGTCGACGGTCGGCGCGCTCTTGCCGCCGAGCGAGGCAGCGCCCGTGTCCTTGGCGGGCGAGCTGCTGGCGAGTGTGTAGTCGTTGCTCGCGAGGTTGGTGAACAGGCCCGCCGCCGCCGGTGACGACTCGTGTGCCGAGGCGGTCGCGCCGTCGTAGGTCGAGACCAGGTTGTAGTCGTGCTGCAGGCCGCTGACGGTCTGGACCTCGAGCCCCGCGCCGCTGCCGCTATAGAGGATGTTGTTGAACACGATGTTGTTGTCGGCGCCGGCGGCGACCTGCAGGGCAGCGCGCGTGCCGCTCGGGTTGTAGACGGTGTTGTTGACGACGACGTTGTCGTGCGACGCGACCGCGCCATCGCCCATGAACAGCGTGATGCCGGCCTTGGCGTTGCCGTAGACGAGGTTGTTGGCGAGCAGGCCGCTGACCGCGCCGTCGAGGTTGATCGCGGCGGCGCCCTGGTTGCCGTGGACGCGATTCTGGGTGATGCGCCAGTTGGTGATGATGCCGTCGCCGCCCGTCGACAGATCGGCGTTGATCTGGATGCCGTTGACGGTGTTGCCGTAGACGTCGTTGCGCTCGATGATCGGGTTGTCGGCGGCGTTCGAGACGTAGATGCCGTGCTCGCTGTTGCCGTTGCTGGTGTTGTTGCGGATGACGACGTTGCGGGCAAAGCCGGTGAAGATGCCGTCGTGTCGTCCGGCGGACGAGCCGCCGCCGTTGTCATGCGAGTGGCAGAACTCGATGATGACGTCAGTGGCGTCGCTGCCGTCGTCGGTGTTGCCGAGCACGCTGATGCCGGCGCGGCCGGCGCCGCTGACCTCGAACCCCGAGAACGTGATGAAGCTCGAGGACGTGAACACCACCCAGTCGTTGGGGAAGCCGCCGGTCGCGGAGGCGGAGGTGATCTTCGCACCGAGCCGGTTCTTGGCCGTGAACACGATCCGCTGGCTCGCGCTGCCCGAGATCGAGTCCATCACCAGGCCGGCGTAGGTCCCGTCTTCGACCGTGACGACGTCCCCGGCCGCGACGTGATCGGCGGCGTACTGCAGCGTCTTCCACGGCCCCGCGCCGCTGTCGGTTCCCGACGGAGAGACCGTGTAGTTGGTGGCCTGGGCCGAGCCCGCGAGGGCGACCACGAGGAGCCCGAGGGCCGCGCCAATTCCAGACCTGATCGCACCGTACAACCTTGGCTTCATGCGGCGACCCTACCACAGTCGCAAAGAGAACTTGACCTACCGTCCTATAGATTCGTACCGTTACGACTCAACTACGCGCGCTCGGTGAGGTCCCATAGGATGTTCGCGATTCTGGTCAGCGAGAAAGGCGGCGAGCAACGTCGCCTCGAGTTCGACAAGCCCGAGGTGACGATCGGCCGCGTGCAGGGCAACGACATCATCTTGCCCAAGGGCAACGTATCGAAGCGCCATTCGCGCATCGTGCTCAAGGACGGCAAGTTCATCATCGTCGACCTGAAGAGCACCAACGGCACCTACGTCAACGGCCGCAAGATCTCGAGCCCGCTGGTCGTCAAGTCGTCCGACAAGATCTACATCGGGGACTTCATCCTCTCGATCGAAGAGGGTGCGGGCGCTGGTATCGACGATGCTGCGCGGCCACCCGTGCCACCGCCGCCGCCCGCGCCGCGCCGCTCCCAGGCGACGGAGACCGTTCCCGTCGAGAATCAGGGAGACGATGGCGAAGACGAGGTGCGTAGCCCGCGCTCGACGCAGCCGTCGCCGATGGCCGAGCGCAGCGGATCGCCCTCGTCTCCATCGCTGCAGTCGCCGTCGCCGCTCGGCACCTCGCAGTCGCCAACGGTCGGCATGCCGCCGGTCGCGCCGACTCCGAGCCAGCCGCCGTACGTTCCGTCCGCGCCGCCGTCGCCGCCTGCACCTCCACCGCGCAGCAACACCGCGACGCCCGTCGTACCGGTCACGCCGTCGAGCCCGCGCCTGACGCCGCCGCCCGAGCCACCCCGTCCGCAGGCGCCACCGCAGCGGCCGACCATGCAGACCGCGGCCGTCGCACCGCCGAGCGCGCCGCCACAGGCGCGCACCATGATGCCGACCCCGGCTCCGGCGCTGCCGCCTCATCCGGCGAGCCCGAGCCTCCCGGCGCACTCACCGCCGCCGTCGCTGCCCGCCCATCAGTCGAGCCCCAGCCTGCCCGCGCCGCCGACCCCGGCGATGCCGATGCAGACCGTCCCGCCCGCGCAGGGCCGCACCACGGCACCGCGCGTCGTCGAGCGCAGCGGCAACGCCGCCACCGACGTGGTGCGGGGCGCGGTCGAGCGCCTGCTGCAGCGCCTCGGGGACGTCGAGGCCAACCTCGGCCGCCGCGATCCGGCGCTGTGGATGCGGGCCGAGGCCATCGCTACCGAGATCCTCGAGACCTGGCCGGGCGGCGTGCCGAGCGGCGTCGATGTCGATCAGGCCTCACGCGAAGTGGTCGCCGAAGCGGTCGGCACCGGACCGCTCGACGAGATGATCGCCGATGAGAGCATCGACTCCTTGTCGGTGCCGCGCGGCGAGCGGATCTACGTCGAGCGCCACGGCGTTCAGACGATCTTCAGCCGCGGCTTCTCGTCGCCGAGCTCGACCGAGCGCGCGGCGCGGCGACTGCTGGCGCGCGCCGGAAAGTCGCTGCCCGAGCGCGGGGTCGTGGACACTCTCGTCGACGGGGTGTGGCTCACGGTCGCGAGACTCGGTGGCGGCGTTGCGCTCGAGGCGCGTCGGCCGCGGGTACCCGCGACGCTGGCGCGGCTCGTCGAAGAGGGCGCGCTGCCCGCCGACGCGGCCGAGTTCCTCGAGGCCGCGGTGCGGGCGCGACGCAACCTCCTCGTCGTCGGACCGAGCCGCGCGCTGCGCGATCCCCTGATCGGTGCCCTGTGCCGCGCCTGCGATGGCGATCGCGGCGCGGTGTTCGACAGCGCCGCCTCGGCCGTGTTCGGTGGCCTCGGCTGGGCGACCTTCGACGTCGGACCGTCGACGGTCCGCAGCGACCTCGGCGACGCGATGCGCCTGTCGTGGGATCGCCTCGTGGTGCCGCAGCTCTTTGGCCCCGAGTCGGTGGATCTCGCCAACTTCCTCGTCGCTGGACACGACGGCGCGATCATCGGCCTCCAGGCCTCGTCGGCCGAGGAGGCGGCGGTGCGCTGGGGCGAGCTCGCCCAGCTCCACTCGAGCCAAGCGACCTCGCTGGCAGTGCGCTCGGCCCTCGGCCGCGGCCTGCACGTCGCGGTCGAGATCGGCCGCGGCTACGACGGCAAGGCCGGGCTGCTCTCGGTCAGCGAGGTGATCGGGCGGGATGGGCCGTGGGAGCTTCGCCCGGTGTTCGAGG
>CAZPEY010000239.1:0-9067 GCA_964585665.1 uncultured Polyangiaceae bacterium
TTCGCGGTCAACGATCTGCGGCAGCAGGCACGCCGCCTCGATGCGGACGCGCTGCGCCGGATGCACACGGCGCTCTACGACGCAGATCGAGCGCTCAAGTCGTCACGACTCGACGAGGCGCGAATTCTGGAAGGAATGGTGCTCGAGATGACGCGCGCGGAGCAGAGCTCGGCGCGGTAGTACGACGAGCTACTTGGCGCGGTTGACCGCGAGGGTCAGGCGCGAGACCTTGCGCGAGGCGGTCTCCTTCTTGATCACGCCGCGCTGCGCCGCCTTGTCGATCGCCTTGACGGCGATGAGCAGGGCCGCCTCGGCCGCCTTCTTGTCGTTGGCGAGCAGGGCCTTGTTGACCTTCTTGACCTGCGTGCGCAGCGTCGAGAGGTGAAAGACGTTCCGCTCACGGCGGCGAAGGCGTTGACGATTGCGTTTCTCAGCGGATGCGACGTTTGCCACGAACCTGACTCCTGATAGAGGGGGAGTGAGTACCCGCGGCCGCGCCTGCTGTCAAGCGAAAGAGGATCGGTCCGCCACCAACGTCGAAGCCAGGCGGCGCGGACCTGGGTGACGGGCGAGCCCGGGGAGGGGAAAAGCTGTGGGAAACTCTGTGACCGAGGTCGCTAAGCTGCGCGGATGCTTGTGCCTCGCCGAGCGCGCCTATTTTTTGGGCTTGGCGCGCCGCCACTCGGTCTCGTACTCCTCGGGCGTCATCGAGGTCAGCGTGCGCCCGAGGTGGGCGACTCGATCTTCCACTGTGGCAAAACGGGACTCGAAGCGCGCGGCGGCCTGGAGGAGCGCCACCTCCGACGACAGCCCCAGCTTGGTGCCGAGGCGCGCGAGGACAAAAAGCACGTCGCCAAGCTCCTCCTCGATCGCCGCCCGATCCCCCGACGCGATCGCGTGGTCGAGCTCGGCCAGCTCCTCGTTGACCTTCTCGCGCACGCCGCCGACGTCAGGCCAGTCGAAGTTGACCCTCGCCGCCTTTTCTCCGAGACGCTCGGCGCGCAGCAGCGCCGGCATCGCCTTGGGAACGCCGTCGAGCGTGCGCTTGGGGCGCGCCGCCTCGCCCTTCTGTTGCTTCTCGGCCGCCTTCAGCTTGTCCCAGTTGGCGAGCACCTCGGTGCTGTCCTTGACCGTCCAGTCGCCGAAGACGTGGGGGTGCCGACGCACCATCTTGTCGTGGATCGATCCGACGACGTCGTCGATGCCGAAGCGCTGCTCCCGCGCCCGCAGCGCCGACTGAAAGACGATCTGGAACAGCACGTCGCCGAGCTCCTCGCAGTGATGGGCGACGTCGCCCGAGGCGATGGCCTCGAGCGCCTCGTGCGCCTCCTCGAGGAGATAGGGCCGCAGCGTGTCGAGCGTCTGCTCGCGATCCCAGGGGCAACCGTCGTCAGCGAGCAGGCGGTTCATCAGCTCGACCAGCTTGGGCAGGCTGTTGCCCGTTTGGGCCAGCGGGGTAGACGGAGGCGAAGACTCGTCGGGCACGTTTGCTCCTTGTCGCTCGACATCCATGCTATGTACGGCGCTCGGAGGGACTACCATAGGAACGCCAAGCACGACCACGGCAAAAGAGGCGAGCCGCGACAAGCTCGTCTTCGACGACAACGCGCTGTCGGTCGCCCTGTATGGGCAGAACAACGCCAACCTGAAGCTCGTCGAGCGCGAGCTGCAGATTCAGATCCACGCCCGCGGCAACGAGCTGGTGCTCGTCGGCAGCGAGGAGCGGGTCGCGATCGGTCGCGCCCTCCTCCAGCAGCTCTACGCGCTCGGGCGCCGCGGCAACTCGCTCGAGGCGGCGGACATCCGGCGCGCCCTCGCGGTGCTCACCGGATCGGGCGGGCAGGTCGAGGTCAAGGACGTCTACGAGGACACCGTCCTCGTCGGGACGCGCTCGCGGTCCGTGGCGCCCAAGACGCTCGGCCAGAAGAAGTACGTCGACGCGATCCGCGCCCACGACATCGTCTTCGGCATCGGCCCGGCCGGCACCGGCAAGACCTACCTGGCCATGGCGATGGCGATCCGCGCGCTGCTCAGCAAGCAGGTGCAGCGCATCGTGCTCGCGCGGCCTGCCGTCGAGGCGGGCGAGAAGCTCGGCTTCCTGCCCGGGTCGATGGCGGAGAAGGTCAACCCGTACCTCCGGCCGCTGTACGACGCGCTCAACGACATGCTCGACATCGATCGCGCGACGCAGCTCATCGAGCGCGGCATCATCGAGGTCGCGCCGCTGGCCTTCATGCGCGGTCGTACGCTCAACGCGTCGTTCGTGATCCTCGACGAGGCGCAGAACGCGACCTCCGAGCAGATGCGGATGTTCCTGACCCGGCTCGGCTACGAGTCCAAGGCCGTGGTGACCGGCGACGTGACCCAGGTCGATCTCCCATCGGGGCAGAAGAGCGGGCTCGAAGAGGCGCGCCGCCTGCTCCAGGGCATCGACGGCATCGGCTTTTGCACCTTCACCGAGGTGGACGTGGTGCGCCACCCGCTGGTCCAGAAGATCATCGTGGCCTACGAGAAGCGGGACGCCGAGCTCCAGCAGATCAAGGCGCGCTATGCCGCCGCGGCCTCGGGCTCGTCGCCCGCGACCGGAGCTCCGCCCGCGCCCGTCGCGGCGCCCGCGCCATCGGAGCCGAGCCGGGTGGAAGCGAACCCAGATCCCTCGGGATCGCAGACCTGAAACGAACTCGCACTTCGGATATCATGCCGGCATGACCGACGTTGGGGACGGAGGCGCCGAGGGCGCGTTGGCGAGCAGCGCAGCCAACGAGCTGGCCGAGATCATCGACATCGGCCGCGCCATGGCCAGCGAGCGCGACATTCGCAAGCTGCTCGGCCTGATCTTGCAGAAGACGCGCGGCATCACCGGTGCCGACGCGGGGAGCGTCTACATCGTCGAGGGGCTCAACCTCCCGGTGGCGCGCCGCACGCTGCGCTTCATGGTGTCGCAGAACGACTCGATCAAGCTCGACTTCACCGAGTTCAGCCTGCCGCTCGGCGAGCGATCCATCGTCGGCCGCGCGGCGCTCACCCAGAGCGTCATCAACATCGCCGACCTCTACGGGCTCGATCAGCCGAACAAGAACCCGTGGGGCTTCCGACACGACAAGACCTTCGATCAGCGCACCGGCTACGAAGGGCACTCCATGCTCACCGTGCCGATGAAGAACCAGCGCGACGAGGTGATCGGCGTCATCCAGCTCATCAACAAGCGCAAGCCGTCGAACAAGCGGCCGCTGCGCAATCGCTTCGACTTCGACAGCGAGGTGCTGCCCTTCACCGAGCGCGACGAGCTGCTCGCCTCGACGCTGGCGACGCAGGCCGGCATCTCGCTCGAGAACACGATGCTGTACGAGGACATTCGCCGCTTGTTCGAGGGCTTCGTCCAGGCCGCGGTGACGGCGATCGAGTCGCGCGATCCGACGACGTCGGGCCATTCGAGCCGCGTCGCGGTGTTGACCACCGGCCTGGCCGAGATGGTCGATCGGGAGAGCTCGGGGATCTACGCAGACGTCCGCTTCACCGACGAGATGATGAAGCAGATCGAGTACGCCGCCTTGCTCCATGACTTCGGCAAGGTCGGCGTGCGCGAGCAGGTCCTGGTCAAGGCCAAGAAGCTGTACGAGCCGGAGCGCGAGCTCATCCTGCTGCGCTTCGATTACATCCGTCGCTGGCTCGAGCTCGGGTCGCTGCAGCGCCGGCATGAGCTGATGGTGGCTGGCGCCGAGCCGCGCCTCGTCGTCGAGGCCGAGGAGGAGCTGCGCCAGCAGCTCGCCGAGATCGATGACTTCATCGCCTTCATCCTGCGCGCCAACGAGCCGACCGTGCTCGCCGAGGGCAGCTTCGAGAAGCTGTCCGAGATCGCGGCGCGCCGCTATGTCGACCCGCGCGGGGTCGAGCTACCGTACCTCTTGCCCGACGAGGTGGTGGCGCTGCGGCTGCCGCGCGGCTCGCTGACGACGCGCGAGCGCGAGGAGATCGAGAGTCACGTCGTGCACACCGCGACCTTCCTCGAGACGATTCCTTGGGGGCGACGCTTCGCCGCGATCCCGGAGATCGCCGCCGGGCACCACGAGAAGCTCGACGGCACCGGCTACCCGCATCAGCTCCGCGCCGAGCAGATCCGCATCGAGACGCGGATGATGACGATCGCCGACATCTTCGACGCCCTCACCGCGAGCGACCGACCCTACAAGAAGGCCGTACCGGTCGAGCGCGCGCTCGACATCCTGTCGGCCGACGTGCGATCGGGCAAGTGTGACCCGGACCTCTACCGGATCTTCGTCGAGAGCAAGCTTTGGCGTCGCGTCTTGGGATAGTCAACCTGCTTGTCGAATGCGGTCGGGGGGCGCCGCGGCTGGTCGAGCGCGAGCACCTGGTCGAGACGCTGGCGCGCGCGATGGCGGCCGCCGGGCGGGCCGGGCAGACGGTCGATCTGACGCTCGTCGATGATCCGACGATCCACGCGCTCAACCTGCGCTACGCGGACGAGGATCACGCGACCGACGTCCTGTCGTTCGCGCAGCAGGAGGGCGAGGCGATGCCCGGCGACGCGGCGCTGCTCGGCGACATCGTCATCGCGGTGCCGACAGCGCGGCGGCAGGCGCGGGCGGGCAAGCGGCCGCTCGTCGACGAGCTGGTCCACCTCGCGGTGCACGGCTTCTGCCACCTGCTCGGCTACGATCACCGCACGCCCCACGAGGAGCGCGTCATGTTCGGCTACGAGGCCGAGCTGCGCGCGGCGGCTACTCGGCGTCGACTGCGTAGAGTGTCACCACCGCCGAGCTCGGCAGCGGCGAGTCGTCGACCCGCCCGCGGTAGAGCAGCGCGCCGGCCCACGAGCTGACGTCGATCTGCAGCTTCTCCCCGCGGAGGCGCAGGCCGCCGAGCTCGATGGACGTCGGGAAGATCGCGTCTTCGCAATAGAAGTAGCCCCACTGGCGCTGGTCGACGACGCTCTCGATCGTAAACTCGCCGGCGCCGCTGTCGAGGCAGCTCCGCTCGTCGGCGAACTTCCAGGACAGCACGAGCGACGTCTCGCCCGGATCCGCGCACCCGCTCGCGCCCAGCGCTGCGAGCAGGGCCAGCGCCGCGACGAAGCGAAGCCGCCGGCGGACTGCGATCACTTCGCCTCTTCGAGATCGGCCGCGAGCTCGGGCTTGTGGTTGGACGCCACGCCCCAGCGCGTTTTTCTCCACTTGGTCTGATTCGCCATCCAGATCGACATCGCATCGGTGACGAAGCGCCGCTCCGTCGGATGCGAGTTGATGAGGTCCCTGGCTTCGAGCGCGTCGGTCGCGGCGTCGAACAGGCGCACGTCGCCCGAGCCGCCGATCCACAGCTTGTACTTGCCGAGGCGCATCGTGTGCGCGAGCTCGTACTGCGAGGCGATCGCCGGGCGCGGATAGCCCTGCCCCTGGCCCTGCGCGAGCGCGATCAGCGACTCGCCCTGCGCCTCCTTGGGGATCGGCTGACCGAGCGCCTCTGCGATCGTCGGCAGGACATCGATCACGTCGACGCCCTCGTCGATCGCCTTGCCCGACGGAAACAGCGGCGGGTAGTAGATCACGAGCGGTACGTGGACGAGCTCCTCGCGCAGCGACTGCCCGTGACCGATCTTGCCGTGCTCGTACATCTCCTCGCCGTGATCGGCGGTGAGGATGATCATGGTCTCGTTCTTCTTGCCGATCTTCTCGAGGTGCGCGACCAGCTCACCGAACTGCTGATCGTTGTAGCTGACGTCGGACTCGTAGAGCGCCAGGATGCGCACCTTGTCGCGCTCGTTGACCTTGAGCTTGCCTGCGACGATCTGATCGAGCTGCGGATCCGTGCACGCCTTGACGAACGGGCCGGTGTACGGCGCCGGATCGTACTTCTCGAACCACGGCGAGTGGGCGCGCCACGAGACGTGCGCATCGATCGTGCCGAGGTACATGAGGAAGCGCGACGAGCCCACCGACTGCAAGAAGCCCTTGCCAACCTTGATCAGGTCCTCGGCCTTGAGGCCGCCGCCGTCGTGGATGTGGTTCTTGAGGACGTCCCACCCCTCGCCGAAGCCCCAGAAGGCGTCGATGAAGCCGTTGGCCATGAAGCCGCCGGTCTTGAGACCCGCCGCCTTGGCGATCTCGGGGAAGGTGACGAAGCTCGGGTTGAGCTTGGCCTTCTCGGCGATGAAGTTGTGCTGCTTGGGATAGAGGCCGGTGAACAGCGAGGCGTGCGAGACGCGCGACTCGTTGCCCTGGACGTAGGCGGTGCGGAACAGCGTCGCCTGCTTCTGCCACTCGTCCATGAACTTCGTTTCGACGCGGGTCTTGGGGTTGAAGGCGCGGTACTTGTCGGCGCGGGTGGAGTCGGTCAGCCAGACGATGACGTTCCGCGGCGCCGGTGCGCGGGTCACGGTGACCGGCGCCGCGCTGTTCTGGAGGGCGGCGCGCAGCTTGGTGCGCGTACAGGACGGGCCGTCGGCGACCAGATCGAGACGGACGACCTTGCCGGCCGCGGCGGCGAGGTCGAGGGGCGCGCCAATGGCGAGCGCGCCATCGACGAGCTTGCGGCCGCCGGCGCTCGCCGTCACGGTGACGGTGCAGCCGCCGAGCTCTCCCGAGGCGAGCAGCGATCCACCGTCTGGGATCTGCACGAAGTAGGACAGGCCGGTGCCGCGCGCCAGGGTGAGGCCCGCCGAGCCGGCGAGCTGCAGCGCGTTGTCCTCGAGCGCGCCGCTGTTGCCGATCGCGATCCACTCGACCGCCGCCGAGGCCTTCTGCCCGGCGATGGTCGCGGACTGCGCGAAGGTCAGCAGCAGCTTGTTCTCCCCCTCGCTGAGCATCCCAGCGGGCACGGGCACGACCAGCGTCTGCCAGCCGTCGGCGACGGGGACGGCGGCCGACGCCTTGTCCTTCATCGACACCTTGAGGGATTGCTTGACCGGGCTCCACAAGCGGAAGGTCAAGTTGCTTGACTTGCTCTGCGTCGCGGTCAGCGGCACCTCGAGCACCGCCTGCGAAGCGGGCAGCGCGACCTTCTTTCCGTCGACGACCTTGCTGAGCTTCCAGGTCGGCACCGGCCGCGAGAAGTGGACGTACTTGGCAAAGCCCGGCGCGCCTGCGGCGAGGTAGAGCCCGCCTTGCGCGAGGCCGTGAGCGAGGGTGCGGTTGTCGACCAGGTCGAAGAGGGGCACGGCGTGCGCCGTGGAGCCGAGCAGGGAGAGGGCGAGCAGCGAAGAGGCGATCTGGGTTCGCATGGGCAAGCTACTTGAGTTTTGGGTTGGAGGTTCGCCGCGCGCCAGGGTCGGGCGACAGCGACGAGCGGTGCCGCGCTTAGAACGCGATGAGGCGCGGCTTGTCGGCCGCCTTCTTCATGTCCGCCAGCACGTCCTTCTGCGCGTTGGTGAGCTTGATCACCGCCGCCTGGATGCGCGCGATGCGTCGCGCGTAGTCCTTGACCGCCAGGATGTCGGGGCTGCCGGAGGCGATCGACTTGAAGAAGGGCGTCTGGTTGAGCGGCGTGATCGTCTCGCCGGGCTTGCCGCGCAGTGGCTTCTCACCCCAGGCGCCGCCAGCGTCGGTGCGGTACTTGAAGCCCTTGAGCTCGGCGGCGTTGCAGTCGGTGACGCCCTGCTTGTTGCAGACCGGCGCGCCGACCTCGACCATCTGCGCGATCGGGATCGCGCCGGAGACGTCCATGATGACGCCGAAGTTCTTGTCGCTCTTGGCGGCGCCGTTCTTGACGAAGTTGGCGATCGAGTCCTTGTCGGCCTCGGTCTTCTTCACGTGCGACTCGATCTCGCCGTAGAGCGCGATCGTGTCGTTGTAGTAGGTCATCAGTCGCTCGACGGCGACCGGATCGAAGTGGGCGTAGTTGGTGTGGAACAGCTTGGCTGGATCCGGCTTCTTGAGATCGAGCGCGCCGAGCTTGGGCGTCAGCTCGAGATCGATGTTGCCCTTGAGCGTGTCCTTCGAGCTGTTGATGGTCTGGGCGATCGTGTCGAGGTTCTTGGCGAGCTTCTGAACCTCGTCGCGGATCTTCGAGGCGTGATCGATCGTCAGGTTGTACTCGGCGCGTCCGGCGGTGAGGCGGCCGAAGAGCAGGCCGATGAACAGCGCGCCGATGCCGAGGCCGACGAACGGCATGATCTTGTTCCAGGGCTTGGGCTTGGCGAGCGCCGAGTCGGGGACCGAGTCTGCCGAGCCGGGCAGCGCCTGCCCGAGGCCATAGAACGCGGCGAGCTGCGCGGCCTGCGCCTGCTGCTGCGCTGCGAACGGATCGCGGCGGGGATCGGCGGGGGGCGGCGGCTCTGCTTGCGCCTGCGCCTGTGGCTGCGGACCGACGCCCGCGATGGGCGGCGGCAGGACCGCCTGCGGGCCGGTCGTGCTCGGGGCTCTCGTCGAAGGTGCGGCAGCGCCTTGATCGTCGGCGCCAGGCGCGGGAGCAGCACCGCCCCCCTTCTTGAGACCCAAGCGGGCCTTCAAATCACCGAGGTCGCGACCCTTGCCGGACTTCTTGTTGTCTTCCAACTCGTTCTCCTCTTGCAGCGAGTTCAAAAAAGCAGTGCTGCGCACAATACGGACCGACGACGCCGTGGTCAACAAGCGGATTCACACCATCGACTGTGAAGCGAAGTTAACGAAGCAGGAGGGCGAGGCCAAGTCTCCGTCGAGCATAGCTTGGCCCACTGCGTGCAGCAAGGGTCCTCATGCGCAAGGCTCTCCTCGCTGGTCTCGGTCTCTTTCTGGCTGCCTCGTCTCTCGTAGCATCGGAGGCGCAGGCCCAGATCTACATCGCGCCGCCGCGCGTCGTCGTGCACGCGCCGCCGATCCCGATCCCGCGGTTCATCCGTCGCGTGCGCGTCGTTCGCGTCGCGGCGCCGCCGCCCGTGGTCGTGTACCCGGCGCCTCCTCCCGTCGCGGTGTATCCGGCGCCGCCAGTCTACGTGCCGCCGCCGCAGCCGGTCTACGTCGCGCCGCCGCAGCCGGTCTACGTCGCGCCGCGCGAGCTGCCGCCCATCCCGCCGCCGATCGTCGCGCCGCCGCCCGCCGTCTACGTCGCGCCGGCGCCAGTCACCTACGCGCCGCCG
>CAZPEY010000240.1:0-9013 GCA_964585665.1 uncultured Polyangiaceae bacterium
TCGTCGGCAGCCTCTACCTCGGCATGGTGCTGCTGTTCAGCCTGGTGTTCGTGCCGGTGCTCTGGGTCTGCGGCGTCAAGGTGCTTGACTATCTGCGCGCCGTGCGCGAGCCGGCGATGACGGCGTTCTCGACCGCCTCGAGCGAGGCGGCGCTACCGCGGCTGCTCGAGAACATCGTCAGCTTCGGCGTGCCGCGCCGCATCGCCAGCTTCGTGCTGCCGACCGGGTATTCGTTCAACCTCGACGGCTCGACGCTGTACCTCGTCCTCGCGTCGCTGACCATCGCGCAGGCGGCCAAGATCGAGCTGACGCTCGTCCAGCAGCTCGCCATGGTGTTCACGTTCATGCTGACGAGCAAGGGCGTGGCCGGCGTGCCGCGCGCGACGCTGGTGATCATCGCCGGCACCTGCGCGAGCTTCGGCCTGCCGGGGGAGGCCGGCATCGCGATGCTGCTCGCCGTCGACGAGGTGATGGACATGGCGCGCACGACGATCAACGTCCTCGGCGACGGCCTCGCCGCCATCGTGATCGCCCGCTGGGAAGGGGAGTATCCGAGCGACGAGGCAGAGACGAGCCGATCGTGATAGGCTCCTGGGCCCATGTCCGCTGACGCCAACGACGAGAGCAAGCCGGCGACGACCGCTGGCACGGTGAGCGTGCGCCGCATCCATCGGCGCGACCTCAACCGCACATGGGAGTTCTTGAAGATGGTGTTTCGCGACGTCAACCGCGAGACCGTCGAGTACCAGCGCCCCCGCACCAAGAAGCGCTTCATGGAGGTCTACGAGGAGGAGGGCGTCGAGCAGCTCCTCTTCGAGGCCAAGGTCGGCGACGACGGAGAGGCCGAGGTGGTGGGCTACGCCGAGTGCGCCTTCGAGGTCACCGGCACCGATAGCTGGATCAACGAGCGCTACTTCGAGAAGCGCGACATGCGGCCGCTCTTCGTCGAGGAGCTGGCGGTGCACCCGGCCTACCAGGGGCAGGGCATCGGCAGCTTCATGATCGAGCAGGTCGAGCATCTCGCCAAGGTGCGCGGCTGCACGCACCTCGTCCTCGAGGTCGCCGAGAACAACGAGCGCGCCCTCGAGTTCTATCGCAGCCGCACGTTCTACAAGCTCGACGCCGCGATCTTCATGGCCAAGAAGGTCGCCGTTGAAGACGAGCTGCTGCCGCCGCGCAAGCTCAAGAAGCCGCGCAAGCCCAAGGCCAAGGCAGCGACGTAGCGGAGCCAGATCTGTTATCCTCTCGCGGACGATGCGCGTCGCCCTGATCTCGGACCTCCACGCCAACGTGGTCGCGCTCGACGCCGTGCTCGCCGACATCGCGCGCGTCGGTCACGATCAGATCATCTGCCTGGGAGACGTCGCGACGCTCGGCCCCGAACCGAACGTATTGCTCGAGCGCCTCGATCGGCTCGGCTGCCTGTCCATCCTCGGCAACCACGACGAGTTCCTCCTCGATGAGCAGCTCATCCACACCTACACGGAGGCGCCGATCGTCATCGAGGCGGTCGACTGGTGCCGCCACCGCATGTCCGGAGCCGAGCTCGGGCTCCTGCGACGCTTCGTCGACAAGGCCGAGATCGCCCTGTCCGACACGGTCAAGCTCCTGGTCTTCCACGGCTCGCCGCGCTCGCACATGGAGAACCTGCTGGCGACGACGCCCGCCGAGCAGCTCGACACCTGTCTCGGCGAGCATCGCGCCACCGTGCTCGCGGGCGGCCACACCCACCTCCAGCTGCTCCGTCAGCACCGCGGCATGCTGCTGTGCAACCCGGGCTCGGTCGGTATGCCCTTCGAGAGCTTCGTCAACGGCCGCGCGCCGACCCTGCTGCCGCACGCCGAGTACGCATCGGTCGAGGCGGTGGGGGATCAACCCGTGGTGACGCTGCGCCGGGTCGCGATCGATCGCGACGCGGTGCGACGCGCCGTCTCTCCGTCGACGAACCCGCTGCGCGACATGTTGCTACAGCAGACCTGAGCCACCGCGGAACCTTTCGTCGCCGCCGCTGTCTCACCCTGCAGATGCGCCGCGCCCTCGTCGCCTGCACCTCGCTCCTGGCCTGCACCGCGGCGGTCACGCACGCCGATCCGCCGCGCCCTTGTCGCGCGCCAGACCGGGCGACCCTGGTGCAGCTCGAACGCCGGATCCGCGACCAGCATCGGCCAGCGTTCGAGGGTGCCGTCGTGAAGCTGGCCCCTCCGGCGTGCGCGGCGACCTTCGGCGAGGAGCTGATCGCCGAGCGGGGCGCCGGCCACGGCGGCGGACTGACGATCTTGGCGTTGCAGCGCGACGGCTCGGAGATCGTCGCGACGCGACTGCGCGTGCAGCAGCGCCTTCACGGCGCGGGACCGCCCGTCACGGTGACCGCCGAGCGGGCGCGCCTCGGGGGCTACTCGCCGGTGGTCGAGCACGCGATCGAGCGCGCGCTCCTCGCCCAGCAGTTCGTGGTCACGGAGCAGGCGCCCCCACCCCGAAAGACGCGGCGGGGCATGGTCCACCTTGGGGGGATCTGGGCGAGCTCCCGCGACTTCTGGCTGCGGATTGGCGGGCGGTCGTTTGCAGGCTATGCGGGCAGCGACACCCAGCTCACCTACTTGGGTCTCGAGGTGGGAGTCGTCGAGATCGAAGGCGCCCTGCTCGGCGGGACCTTGCTCGAGCAACCGATCGACGCGACGGCGCGGCAGATCTTCGTCGAGCGCTTCCTCGAGCACCGGGTCGACTTCGACAAGCCCTTTCACTGGTGGGTGCGGGAGCTCTACGTGGAGGCAGCCGGCGTACTCGGAACGCGGGCGCTGCTGCCGGCGCTCCGCGAGCTGCGCGATCGAAAGGTGGACGTGGAGGACGCGTCTGGAAAGCGGACCGCCGAAGCGGCGGCCCGCGCCATCGAGGAGCTCGGGGGTTAGACGAGCTGCGGCAGGATCTCGTCGATGGCCGTCGTCCCCTGCACGAAGCGATCGCCCTTCGGGACGATCTTGCCCGTCCCGAAGCCGGCGTACATCTCGGCGTAGGACTCGGCCATCTGCTGGGGGATGCCCGCCTGCACCAGCGCGGCGACATGGCCAGCCGGCGGGATCTCGACGACGTTGATGGCCTTGCCGAGCGCTGCCCCGATCTTGCCGGCGAGCTGGCGCGCCGAGTAGGCCGGACCGTGCAGATCGATGATCTCGTGCTTGTCAGGCTTGCGCAGGAGCTCGGCGGCCACGAGCTTGCCGATGTCCCGCGTCGCGATCATCGGCATCTCGAGATCCTGCGATGGCGCGAAGCTCGGGTAGATGCCCGCGTGCTTGGCCGCGCCGATCGAGCCGACGATGTTCTCCTGGAAGAAGCCGGCGCGGATCGCCGTCAGCGTCGTGCCCGAAGCGCGGAGCGCGTTCTCCAGGTGAAAGAGGCCCTTGACCGGCCCGTTGCCCGCGTCGAGATCGGCGCCGATCGACGACAGGAGCACGGTGTGCGGAACGGCGCTCGCCTTGACCGCGGCGCCGATCTTGGCGGCGGTCTCACGCTGCCAGCCATAGAAGTCGGGCGCTGTCGGGTTGGGCGGCAGCAGCACGAAGAACGCCGACGCCCCGCGCAGCGCACGCGTCAGCTCCTCTTGATTCTCGAGGGAGGCGACGGCGACCTCCGCGCCCTGCTTGGACCAGGCGAGGCCCTTCTGCGAGTCGCGCACCAGCACCTTGACGGGCTTGCCCGCGGCGAGCAGCTCCTTGGCGGCGACCGAACCAACGTGACCCGAGACTCCAGCGACAACGATCATGGCTTGCTCCTAGAGAGAGAGGGGAAGTGACTCTGACGTGGGGCTATACATAACCCCGACTTTCCTTTTTGACCAGTCATTCTTGAACAAGCGGTCTTAAATAGACCATGCTAGACTGCAACCACTAGGAAGCTCATGGGACGGCCACGCGAATTCGAAGAGGACGAGGTGCTCGATCGAGCGCTGCGCCTCTTTTGGACCAAGGGCTACGAGGCGACCTCGATCCAGGATCTGGTCGAGGCGACCGGCGTGCAGCGTGCCAGCCTGTACGGCGCCTTCGGGGACAAGGAGCAGATCTTCGAGCGCGTGCTTGCGCACTATCGCGAGAAGACGTCAGCAGCGATGGCCGACGTGGCCGCCGCCCCGACCGCGGTGGCGGCGCTGCGCGCGCTGCTGTCGAGCTGGGTCGGGCTGACCTGCCAGCGCAGCGGCCCGCGCGGCTGCCTGCTCGTGCTCTCAGGGAGCGCTGGCGAGCATGTCCCCCTCGCCAAGGAGGCGCTCGGTCAGGCGCTCCACCAGATCGAGCGCACCGTCGAGGGGCTGGTCGAGCGCGGCCAGGCGAGCAAGGAGATCGGAAAGCACCACGATCCGGCGCGACTCGCCAAGTTCGTCGTCGTGCAGCTCCTCGGCCTCGCCACCGCGGCGCGCGGCGGCTGGGGGCGCGAGCGGCTGCAGCAGGCGATCGACGAGACGCTCGCGCTCGTCGCCGCCTGATCGGCTAGCCGTTCGACGGTCGCCGCGGCGCGAGCTTCTGCCGCGGCAGTGACCAGAGCGCCTGCAGGTTGGCCACCAGCGACGAGAGGCGCCGTCCGGCGCGTCCTCCGACCGGCAGCGCGGGCGCCTCGATCCCGAGGAGCTCGGCGCACTCCTCGACGGTGCCCACCGGCCGACGCAGGTGCTGCAGGGCCTCGCTGCGCAGATCGATCCGGCGCGACGGGCGCGGCAGCTCGTGACCAAAGCTCAGCTTGCCGGTGAAGGTGCCCCACTCGACGATGACGTCGTCGGGTCGCACGAACGCCTCCCACGAGGCGCGCCACGCTGCACGA
The DNA here is from genome assembly GCA_964585665.1 of uncultured Polyangiaceae bacterium. Classification (GTDB taxonomy): domain Bacteria; phylum Myxococcota_A; class Polyangia; order Palsa-1104; family Palsa-1104; genus CAZPEY01. Next base: position 4,804 of record CAZPEY010000240.1, read on the forward strand.
TCGAGCCCGCCTTCGAGCTGCGCGGTGGACAGCCCCAGATGGCTCGCGGTCGACGGTGCCAGCCGCCGCGACGGGCGAACGATCGCCTCGTAGCTCTCGCCGCTCGCGGGACGGTGTGCCGTCCAGTGCACGGTCTCGGGCGCCGCGCGATCGGGGTGGTGGATGGGCCAGGCGTTGGCGTCGCCCTGCACGCACACGATCCGCTCCCACGGGACGTCGAGCCGCTGGCCGAGCGTCGGCTCCGGCCGAAGTCGATAGGAGTCCGCATCCAGCTTGCGATGACGCGCGCTCTTGATGTCGACGGCGAACTCCTGCTGCCGCGCCACCATCGCGAGGAACGGATCGAGGAGTCGCTCGAACGGGCCACCGTCAGGCTCGAGCAGCTGCAGCACCTCGGCGAGCGCCTCGATCGTCGAGACACAGTGCTGCGCCGGCTGACGCCGGATCTGATACTGACTCGGTCGCTGCGGTGAGAACGCGACGTGCGGCAGCGCGCGGATCGCCGGGTTGAGCTTGAGCAGCTTCTGCGCTTGCCACCACGTCCCGTCGATGACCACCAGCGTGAGGTCGCGATCGCGCGGCAGGTCGGCCGCGTCGATCGCTCGCTCGGACGGAAACACGACGTAGGTCGGGCGCTCGGCGCGCAGCTCCGCCTGGATCACCTCGTCGCGCGAGAAGTCGAGGCCGACGCGCAGGGTCGAGTTCGGCAGAGACAGGTGGGCCATGCGCGCGGTCCCGATCGCCATGTGCTGCTCGCGCGGGTGCTGCAGGACGACGACCCGCGTCCGCGTCGACAGCGACGGCAGGTGCGCGCAGTAGCACACCGAGGCTGGGCGGCGGCAGCGCGGACAGGTGGCGCGCGCCTCGGGGATCACGCGAGCCTCTCGGCGAGCGAGAGGGTGCGCGCCCGTCGACACATGCGCGCCGAGCGATCGACCCCGATGGCGTCGAGGCCAAGCTGGTTGGCCACCGCGAGCACGGTGCCCAGGCCGCAGAACGGATCGATCACGAGGCGCGTCGTGGTCTCGTCGCGCACGAAGCGACAGGCGTCGACGCACGCCAGGACGCCCATCGACTTCGGTCCCGGCTGAAAGCCGCCATCGGGCAGCACGTCCGCCGTCGCGCGGCGGAGCGCTGGGCGCAGTCGCTTCGAGTAGCCGACGAGGTGCGAGTAGCTGGCGCGCCCGAACGTGACCGTGCCCGCTGGGCGCCGGCAGACGACCTTGTGAAAGAGCAGCGTCGTGCCGACTCGATCGGCGGCCCGCTGCACCAGCGCCGCCTTGTCGATCCACACGCCCTCGTGGCGCACGTCGCTCTGGAAGAACATCGCCACCGCATCGTCGTCGATGCGCGACAGGACGAGCGCCGCTGCGTCGGTGAACCACCGCTGCCAGGCCTCGAGCGACAGCTCGGGTAGCTCGCTCCAGTCGGGCAGTGAGGTGATGACGCTGCCGCCGCGCAGCACGTCGGGCTGCGCCAACCACTCGAGGGCGTCGGCCTGGTGAATCCGGCGGGAGGGCATCGTCAAGTTACTTGACCAGCTCCGCGTACATCCGCGCCGTGGTCTTGCCCATGATGCCGATCGCGGCGCGGCGCGGCAGCAGCCCGAGCAGCGACGAGGCGAGCCGGTTCTTCCAGCCCGCCACGAAGCTCGGCGAGCGCCCGAGCTCGGCGAGCGCCTCCTCCACGACCGCCTCGGCGCTCATCAGCGGCGGCGGCGTGCCCTGCGGGCGGAGCCGCTCGTAGTTGGGGGTCAGGGTCGCGCCGGCGCGACACGCCATCACGTCGACCCCCTGTGGCGCCAGCTCGTGCCAGAGCGCCTCCGCAAAGAGCAGGTCGAAGCCCTTGCTGGCCGCGTAGGTGGCGAGGAACGGCCCGCCCTGCGCCGCGGCGATCGACGACATGACGAGGATGCCGCCGCGACGCCGCGCCACCATGCCGCGCCCGAAGCGGTGCGCCAGGACGACGAGCGCCCGACAGTTGACGTCGAGGACATTGAGCTGATCGGCGAGCGGATGATCGACGAAGCGGCCGACCACCGAGCGCGCCGCGTTGCCCACCAGGAGGCCGACCTCGAGATCCTCGACGAAGGGCGCGAGCGCGCTGTCGAGATCGGGCCGCCCGAGATCGAGCGCCGCGCAGCGCACCTGCACGTTCGGGTGCGCCTTGGTGATGCCGTCGGCGAGCGCCTGCAGCACGGTCGCCCGGCGAGCGATCAAGACCAGGTTGAGGCCGCGCGCTGCGAGCTCCCGCGCGAACGCCTCACCGAGCCCCTCGGAGGCGCCGGCGACGACGGCCCACGGACCGTACTTCGTCTGGAAGGTGCTCATGAACGCTCCTCGGTAAACGGCCGCTCGCGCCACATCCGCCAGATCACCAGCACCGGGAACAGCAGCCACGGCAGGTTGGCGGCCCAGACGATGCCTGGCCGTGGCGTCGCGTGTGGCCCGATCATCTCCTCGAACATGATGATGGTGACGTTGGTCAGCATGACCGAGGCCCAGATGATGCTCGGGGTGCGGATCCAGTCGCGCCCGCGCAGGAAGGCGAAGATCGCGACGGCGTAGTACGGACCGAAGCCGAGCACGTCGATCCAGATCGTCGCGCGCCACCACGCCGGGCGCGCCCACTGCAGCGGATCGAAGCTGCGCCCCCACCAGTGCACGAGCTCGACGAGCGCCGGCGGTGGCCAGAGCGGCGGCGTGAAGTGGTTCGGATCGGCGATGACGAGCTGCTCGAGATCGACGACGTAGGTGATGAAGGTCAGGTTGACGACGAAGAAGATCAGGAACGCGAAGTCGGCGGGACGCCGAGCGAGCGGGATGGGGGTTCGTTCAGACATGCAGGAGGCGTTTCGCACAACCGCAGAGGCGCAGCAAGCGTTAGGCTCGCGGCGATTGCTGGCCCGCACGCGCCTTCGAACTCTGTTTGTGTGCTTCGCGCTCGCCCTCGGCATGGCGGCGACCACTCGGGTCGCGCGGGCCGAGGAGCGCACGCCGCTGGCGATCACCGTCTCGGGCGGCGTGTCGCTCGGGGCGTACGAGGCGGGCTTTCAGTTCTACGCGCTCGAGATGGCACGCCTCAACCCGCGCGTCTTCGATCTCAAGCTCGTCGCGGGCGCCTCGGCCGGTAGCCTCAACTCGTTCCTGACGATCTTGTCGTACTGTGGCCGCGCGGTGAGCGCGCCGCGCCTGTCGCTGTTCTGGCAGTCGTGGATCCCGCTCGGCTACGATCGGATGTTCGTGCCCGAGGACACGACCGCGGTCGGCATGTTCTCGCGTCGCTTCGGGGAGACGGTCTCGAAGCTCTACCTCGACGAGTGGCAGCGCGGCGCGAGCCAGCCGTGCGACGTCGTGCTCGGCGTCACCGCGACGCGCGTCATCCCCAAGCTGGTGATCACCGCAGGCGGTCGCCTGCCGCTGCCGCGCAGCGAAGAGAAGTTCGTGCTGCGCATCGCGGCGGCGGGCAAGGGCGAGCCGCTGCGCGCGACGAACTATCTCGACCCGAGCTACCGCGTGCCCCAGGCGATGCTACCCACCGACGAGCACGGCTACGTCGCGTTCGACGCGATCCGCGATCTACTCTACGCGTCGATGTCGTTTCCGATCGCGTTTGCGCCACAGCCGATCGCGCACTGCGAGACGGAGCCAGGCAAGCCGCCGCGGTGCCTCGGGCGCGACGCGCACACCGAGCCGTTCATCGACGGTGGCGTGTTCGACAACGTGCCGCTGCGACTGGCGGCGCGGCTGCTCGGCGCGGGGTTGCGAACGCTCGACGACGGGCGGCTCGGCTGGCTGCCATCGCCGCGCTTTGGCGAGTTCCAGTTGCCGCGCGCCGCGCGCTTTCTCTTTCTCAGTCCCGATGCGGCGGACTACCCGCTGTTCGACGAGGAGCCGGCCGAGATCCCGAAGACGCTGCTGGCGTTCGTCTGGCAGTTCGCCAACACCTTCGTCGCCTCGGCGCGCAGCAAGAACCTCTACTCGCTCATCGAGGAGCGGCCCGAGATGGCGCGCCTGACGTTCCTGCCACAGCGCCACTATCCGCAGGCCAGTGGCCTCCTCGGCGCGTTCTTTGGTTTCTTCGAGGCGGACTTTCGCCGCTTCGACTTCTACATGGGGATGTACGACGCGCGCCGCAGCTTCGAAGAGAATCGCGATCCGTCGACGCCGCCGTACGCCCACCCCGAGGACGTCTATCTGCCGGGCGAGGA
>CAZPEY010000241.1:0-9009 GCA_964585665.1 uncultured Polyangiaceae bacterium
CCGCCGTGCCCGCCACCGCCGTGCCCGCCGCCGCCGTGATGGCGACCGCCGCCTCCACCGCCCCGGCGATGACCGCCGCCCTGCGGCCCACGACCGCCGCCCTGGTTGCGCGGGGCGCCGTTGCCGTTGCCGCTGTCGAGGTTGCGCACGTACTCGATGAAGTTGGCGCGGTCGTCGAGCAGCGCCATGTTGTTGCCGCGGTTGCCGTAGGCGCGGTTGCCGTTGCGCTCGCCTTGCTGCGGCTGCCCGCCACGCGCCTTGGGCTTGCGCTCGGCGAGCGCGCCAGCGACCAGCTCGCTGACCAGCTGCGCGACGTCGATCCCCTCGTGCCGCGCCGTGTAGGCCAGCTCCCGGTGCAGGCCCTTGCTGACCTTGACGGTCAGCTCTCCGGTGAACTCCTCCTCGTCGACGGAGCGCGGCGGCGTGCCGCCATGCGCCAGCATGTTGGCGAGCTGCGCGTCGATCTCCTCCTCGAGGTGTGCGATCGCCTCCTGTCGCGTCGGCCCCTCTGCGGAGCAGGGATCGAGCTCGGGAGCGCGCGCCACGAACACCTTGCGGCCCGAGTCGAACGACAATACGACGCGATAGTTAGGCTTCGACATACAGAGTTCCTCCTGGTTGCACGAACGGCGTCCGGCCTCGCTGCCGGGCGGCTTGGGCACTGCTTCGGTTGATAGGATGTGACTCGCGACCGCGGTCGCGTGTGGTGTCTACAGCATCGAGGCCGAGCCGGCCCGTTGTCAAGCGTCGAGGGTGACCGGCTCGCCGATCGCGTACTGCCCCTTCTTGTCGAGGTGCAGGTAGCCGGCGCGCGTCTCGAGATCGTGGCCGAACACGAGCAGCCAGCGCTCGGCGAGCGCGCGGGCGAACAGCGCGCGCTTGGTCTCGAGCGTACCGACCACGTCGAGGTCGTAGGCCATGATGAACGGCAGGCGACAGTGGTGCGCGGTCGGCACGACGTCGCCGAGGAACAGCACGCGCTGGCCGTGGCCATCGTCGAGCAGGATCGACTGGTGGCCGCGCGTGTGGCCCGGCGTCGGCAGCACGGAGATACCCGGCACCACCTCGTGCTCGCCCTCGACCGCGTCGACGAGGCCGGCGTCGAGGAGCGGCTGGAAGTTCTCCGGCAGGTAGCTGGCGCGGTTGCGCTCGTGCGGGTGGAGCGCGTCCCACAGCTCCTGCTTCTGGATGACGTGGCGCGCCCGCGCGAACACCGGCCGCACCGACTCGCCGTGCCGCACCGTCGTGCCCCCCGAGTGGTCGAAGTGCAGGTGGGTCATCAGCACGTAGTCGATCGAGTCGGCGGCGACGCCCAGATCGTCAAGGTTCTTGACGATGCTGCGGTCGTGATCGATGCCGTAGATGTCGCGCTCCTTGGCCGAGAACTTGTCGCCGTTGCCGGTCTCGATGAGCACGCGCCGGCCGCGCCCCTCGACGAGGAGGCAGTTGGTGGCGTAGCTGCACCGGTTCTGATCGTCGCAGGACACGAGCTTCGACCAGATCGTCTTGGGCACGACGCCGTGCATCGCACCGCCATCGAGACGAAAGTTGCCACCGTTGACCAGGCGGATCTCGAAGTCACCGAGCTTCATGCGTGGCTGCCTCCAGCAGCGTCGAGGGAGCGAGGGAAGTAGCGCTGCAGCGCGGGCGGGAGCTGCGGCACCGAGGGTGCGTGTGCGAGCAGCGGCGCCATCGGCCGGCTCGAGAACGTGTTCCAGAAGAGGACGTGCTGCTGCGCGAGCGCGCCGCGCTCAGCGTCGGCGAGCAGCGCCGCCATCGTCTTGCCGGTGTAGGTCGGTTCGAGCGCGAGGCCGCGCGGCTCGGCCCAGCGACACGCGGCCAGACCCGCCTCCGTCGCGCGTCCATAGGCGCCGCCGAACTGGCGATGCTCGACGACGAGCGGCGGCATCTCCGAGACGCTGCGGTCGAGCCGCGCCAGCGCCGCCCGCGCCAGGCGCCGCGTCTTGGCCTCGTTGCAGACGATGCGCTCGACGACCCGCACCGCGACGAGCCGCGTCTTGGTGAGGCCGGCGAGCGCCAGGCCAGCCCACAGACCGGCCGCCGAGCCGCACGAGCCCAGCGCCAGGTAGATGACATCGGGCTCCGGCAGCTCGCCCGCGTCGATCTGTCGTCGCAGCTCGAACGCGGCGGCCACGTAGCCCAGCACCCCAGCGACGGAGGATCCGCCGGCCTCGACCCAGCGCCGGCCGCGCCGCGCCCCGATCCAGGCGAGCGGAACGGTCAAGTAGCTTGACGATGCATAGAAGCGCAGCCCGACGGCAGCATCGGCGAGGAGCTGCTCGCGGACGTGGTCGTTGAGGGGCTGCGGGAACACGACCGCCGCGACCTCGAAGCCGCGCTCGGCGCCATAGATCGCCGTCGCCAGGACATGGTGGGAGCCGATGCCGCCGATCGTCGCCAGGCGCGTCGCGCCGCCCGCCGCGGCGGCGCCGAGGATGAACTCGAGCTTGCGGATCTTGTTGCCGCCGTAGCGCTGCCCCGCGAGGTCGTCGCGCTTCTGCCACAGCGACCCAAGGCCCGGTGGCGCGTCGGCGATCCGCTCGACCGGCGTCGGGAACTCGCCGAGCGGCATCCACGGCAGCACGCACCGCCGATCGCCGTGACGCACCGGCGGCGCCCCGGCCCGCTCGATCTCATCGAGCGCGGCGAGCTCGTCGAGCAGCAGCCGGCGCATGTAGTCGCTCACCGTCGGAGCATACACGGGAGTGTCCTGGCTGGTGAATCTTGGAGGGATTGGCGTCCACCAGGCAGGACACTGGCCGCGACATTGTGTTATCTGCCGCGGCATGGAAAACCGCGTCGTCGTTCGCAAGGGTCGCGCCAATCCGCTGTGGCACGGCCATCCGTGGCTCTTCTCGGGCGGCGTCGATCGCATCGAAGGTCAGCCGCTGGCGGGCGACGCGGTCGCGGTCGTCGACGTGGACGGACGACTCATCGGGCGGGGGCTGTACAGCCCGGACTCGCAGATCGTCGTGCGGATGATGACGCTCGTCGACGAGCCGATCGACGACGCGCTGCTGGCACGACGCCTCGACGCAGCGATCGCGACGCGCCGTCGCCTCGGCCTGCCGAGCGCCGCGACGAACGCCTATCGTCTCGTCAACTCCGAGGGCGATGGCCTGCCGGGGCTGACCATCGACGTCTTCGATGGCACGCTCGTCGTGCAGCACACGACGATCGGCATGAAGCGACGGGAGGCAACGCTGCACGGGCTGCTGCGCGAGCGCTTCGGCAGCGCGGCGGGCTTCACCCTCGTCGAGGTCGCGCCGAGCGGCGTCTCGTCGATCGAGCGCACCGGCGCCGTCACCCGGCTCCTCGAAGGCAAGGGCGGCATCGTCGAGGCGCGCGAGAACGGCCTCGTCTACGAGGTCGATCCCCTCGGCGGGCAGAAGACCGGCATGTTCCTCGATCAGCGCGACAACCGGCGCCGCATCGCCGAGCTCGCCTCGGGAGCGCGCGTCCTCGATGTCTACTGCTACGTCGGTGGCTTCGCGCTCAACGCGCTCGCCGCGGGTGCCAAGGAGGCGGTGTGCGTCGACTCGTCGGCGCGCGCCATCGAGCGCTGCCGCGCGCACGCGACCCGCAACCAGCTGGGGCCGGTCGAGGCCGTCGAGGCCGACGCCTTCCGCTACCTCGAGACGGTGCGGCCGCGCAGCTTCGATCTCGTCGTCCTCGATCCGCCCAAGTTCTGCAAGTCGCGCAAGGATCTCGACGCCGCGCTGCGCGGCTACGAGCGCCTCAACCTCCTCGGGCTCAACGCCTGCGCTGACGGCGCGATCCTCGCCACCGCGTCGTGCTCACAGCTCGTCGATCACGAGCAGTTGGAGCGCGTCTTGACCGGCGCGGCGCGCGCCGCCGGCCGGCGCGTCCAGCTCCTCGAGTCCCGCTTCCAGGGGCCCGATCATCCGACGCTGCCAGGCTTCGTCGAGGGACGCTACCTCAAGCTCCTGATCTGCCGCGTCGAGTAGGCGCTACGCCGTCCGCCACGCGCCGTCGGGATCCTCGACGGCGCGCCCCTCGCTGCGCAGCTTGTGCAGGTGGGCAAGGAGCGAGCGCGCGGCGAGCGGGTGCAGGGCTTCCGGGACCTCCGGGTACACCGAGGGCACCAGCGCGAGCAGCGGGCGCGGCGCCGCCGACAGCGCGCTGAGCACCAGCGCCTCGCGATGGCGCCGATGGCGCAGGTAGGCGACGAGCTTGGCGTCCGCGTCGTCCCCGAACATCGGCTCGCCGTGCGCCGGCACCAGGCAGCTCGGCCGCAGGCTGCGCAGCCGCTCGAGGGAGGCGAGGTACTGCGCCATGTCGCCATCATCGTCCGGCTCGATGACGATCGTGCCGATCGCCGCGACCATGTCGCCAGCGGCGACGATGCCGTCCTCGGAGACGGCGCACAGGTGCCCCGGGGCGTGCCCCGGCGTGAGGACGACCCGCCAGCCGTCGACGCCCACCGCGTCCGCGAGCGCCTGCTCGTCGCCGAGGAGCCGATCGACGACGACGCGCTCGGCGAGCTTGGCGGCGGTGCGCGCGTGCGCCAGGATCGGCGCGCCCGTCGCGGCCCGCAGCGCCATCGCGGCGCCGACGTGGTCGGAGTGGTGGTGAGTGAGCAGGATGCCGGCCAGCGTCTCGCCGCCCCCCTCGAGGCGCTGCAGCGCCTCGAGCAGCAGCGCCTGCTCCTCGGGCCACGGGCTGGCTGGATCGACGAGCACGAAGCGGCCACGGCCGAGCACGACGCAGTTGGTGTGCGTCGCCGGCGGCAGGGTTGGCGTGCGCAGCGGCAACCAACGCAGCACGCCCGCACCGTCGCCCAGCGGCGCGGTGCGAAGCGAACTATGCGCAGTCGTGGTCATCCTCGATCCTCTCTGGGGCATCCCGTACGGGCTCGGTGGCTCACTGCGTCATGCCGATTTTGGCGTGACGTGACCGCCGACCTGGGTAAAATATAACTTGGTCTGAGGCAGCGATGACGAATGTAACCGCCCGCAAGATTCGAGACCACGGACGCGACCGCACCTCGGTCGGCGTGGGACGGATCTACAACGGCTTCCTCGTCAGCTACCCCGTCGTCGGGCGCGGCATGGTGATCTTCCGCGATCCGAACGGGCACCGGATGATCACGACGCCCGTCCGTCGCGTCCTGCGCAGCACCGACGACGACACCATCTACGTGGAGACGGAGAACTCGGTCTATCGGCTGACGTTCCACCCGCCCACCGCGACGCCGCAGCCGGCCAAGCAGCCGTAGAGGCTGTCCCTCATCGGCCGCCTGCTGCGCGCGACGATCCTCTCGGTGCAGCCGCAGCCTCGGGCGTCGCTTGGCGCTACTTGCTGATGCTGACGGTGAACTTGTCGGAGCCGACGTTCTGCGCGATCAGCAGGCCACCGACGAGCAGCACGACGCCGCCCGCCGCAACCCACGTGTACCACTTGCCCCACTTGCTCTTCTTCGGGGCCGCCTCCGGCGGCTTCTGCGTCGCTGCGGCGGCGGCCGGCGTGACGCCGGCGGGCGCGCCGAGCTGTGCGAGCTTGTCGAGCTCCGCCGCGGCGAACGTCGCGACCGCCCCCGCCTCGACCTTGCCGACGTCGACGAAGCGCGCCTTGACGCTGTCCTTGTCGTAGCTGACCAGCAGCACCCGCTCGGCTCCGAGCTCCTTGCCGAGGGCGGCGACGAGCGCCGGCGACGCGTCGAGGTGCGCCTGGCGGAGCTGATCGAGCCGCACCGCGAGACGATCTTCGGGCTGCAGCGTCACCTTGAGGTGGCGCTCGGTCCAGCTCAGCGCGGGGCGCACCGGCCGAAAGCCCGGCAGCTCGACGCTCAAGCGATCGAACGCGCCGTCGCCGCCGAACACCGTCGCGGGCGAGGTTCCGACCGCCTTGAGGTTGCGGAACACCTCGGCGCCCGCCGGCTCGGTCTCGATCGCCACCGGCGGATACGCGACCTCGTAGTAGCGCGGCTGCCAGTGCTTCTCGAGCAGCGCGCGCGCCGGATCGTCGGCCGTCGCCACCCAGCTCAGCCGCTCGGCGGCGCGCGCCGCATCGAGGCGCTGGCCGAGCTGATCGTAGCTCGCGAGCAGGCCACGCTCGATCTCGGCGAAATATTTTTGCAGCGCAGCAATCGGCAGCGCGTCCCAAGCCAGCCGCTCCGCCTCTTCGTACGCGTGCGCAGCGTCGGCAAAGCGCAGCGCGCCGAAGCTCTCGCGCGCCTTGGCGAGCTGCCGCTCGAGCTCGCTCGACGGCATCTTGCCGAGCTGGAGCAGCAGAAGGTTGGCGGTGTCGATCGGCCGCGCCGCGGTGGACTTGCCGAGCGCCTGATGGACCCCCTCGACGAGCTTGAGGCCCCGCGCGTCATCGGCGGCGTCCCCGACCCAGAGCACCGCCACCGGGGCGCGCTCGGCCGCGTGCGCCGTCGCCGCAGCGAGCATGAGGAGCGCGCCGACGAGCGATCGCGCGGGTCGAAGCGCGCGCCGGCTCAAGCCTGCTCCCCGGCGTCCGGCGCGAGCGGCATCTCGAAGAACTTGTTGAGCGCCCACACGTCGCGCGCCCGGAGGCCCTCGAACTGAATGCCGAAGCCGCGCGGCACCCCCTCCTCGGCCTCGGTCCAGCGCACGTGGCCCTCGACCTCGACGGGCTCTTCCTGCGTCGGGATCGAGAAGCGAACGCTGACGCGCGCGCCGAAGGCAAAGCGATGCTCGGACTCGACGAACACGCCACCGAGGCTGATGTTGCGAGTCATGCCCGAGACTTCGCCGGTCTCGTAGCGAACCAGGATGGCCACCCGGCGAAGGTAGCGACGGTCAGTTCTGCGCGTTTCCAAAGCTGTCGCAGTTTTAGAAGGTCGTCCGTCGCTCGTCAACGCCAATGGCGAGCTCCATGACGACGGGGCGATGATCGCCGAGCGGCAGACGACGGCGCGCCGTCCGCGTCCACAGCGGCCGCACGGCGTGGCCGCGCACGAACAGATGATCGACCTGCCAGCCACCGAGCAGCGTGGGCGCGGTGCGCCCGGCGTGGCGAAAGCGATCGCAGAGGAGCGCGAACGTGTCGAGGTCGAGCCGCACCCCGAGGCGGCGCGCCATGTCGGGATCCAGGTTGAGGTCGCCTCCGACGACGATCGCCGCCTCGCTGCGCGTCGCGGACAGGGCCGAGAGCGCCTGCGCCTGGCTGTGCCGCGAGGTGCTGTTGAAGAAGGCGTCGAGGTGCAGCGACATGGCCAGGCCGCGCCGCCCGCCCGACAGCGCAAAGGTCGCAGCGACGAGGCCTCGCCCGGTGGGCTCGAGCCGATGGTGCTCGAAGTCCGGCTGCAGCTCGCGCCGCACCAGCACGGCGACCTTGCGATCGTAGCCGCAGTTGGTGGCCAGCTGGCCGACGTAGCGCGGCAGCTTGGCCAGCAGCGAGGCGAGCTGCGCCGGACGGGCCAGCTCCTGGAGGAGGACGATGTCGCCGTCCAGCTCGTCGAGGACGCGCGCCACGCGCGCCACGTTGAAGTCGGGCAGCGCGTTGTACCCCACGGGCGAGTAGGTCAGCCCGACGTTCCAGGTGACCACTCGCAGCCGCTCGTCCGTGCTCAGCCTGGCGGCCACCCGAGGTACCTGCCGCCGAGGACATGCAGGTGGAGGTGGAACACCGACTGCCCTCCATGCGCGCCGATGTTGGTGACGACGCGATAGCCGTCGCCAAGCCCCTGCTCCGCCGCGACGCGCCGACACACGTCGAGCAGGTGACCGAGCAGCGCAGCGTCGTCGCTGGTCGCCGCTTCGAGGCTGTCGAGGTGCTTGGTCGGAATCACCAGGAAGTGGGTCGGGGCCTGGGGGCTCAAGTCAGCGAACGCGACGGCTCGCTCGTCGCGAAACAGCGCGTTCGTGGGGATCTGGCCGCCGACGATCTTGCAGAAGATGCAGGACATGCGAGTCGCTCAGAACCGGATGTCGAGGTGCGCCTTGCGACGCAGCTCCTTGAGCCAGCTCTGCGTGACCCGCTCGAGCTGCTGCGCGAAGAGGCGACGACGAATCCCCTCCTTGGCAGCCTCGTACGAGACCACGTCCTTCGACTTCTTGTCGACGAGCTTGACGATCTGGAAGCCGCGCCCCGTCCGGATCGGGCCGCGCAGCTCTCCGTTCTTCATCTGTTCGATTTCGTCCGCCACCGCGTCGACCAGATCTTCCTTGGCGACGTAGCCGAGGTCACCGCCTTCGGCCTTGGACAGATCGTCGTCCGAGTAGCTGCGCACGAGCTCGGCCCAGCGGGTCCCGCCGCGCGCCAGCTCGACGACCTTCTCGGCCACGCGCTGCTTGCGCGCGATGTCCTCGTCGGACGCCTTGGGCGAGACCTGGACCAGGATGAGCTGCAGGTGGTAGCGCATCTCGCCTTTGATCTTGCCCACCTCGGAGTCGTAGATCTGGCGAATCTCATCGTCGGTGACGTTGATGCGGGAGCCGACCGAGATGTTCTTGGCCTGCATCTCGAGGATCTGCTTGCGGAGCTGCCGACGGTACGAGTCCATCGAGAAGCCCTGGGCCTTGAGCGCGTCGCGGAACTGCGCGTCGGTGAGGCCGTTCTGCTGCTTGACCTCGTCGAGCGCGCGATCGACCTGCTCCGAGGTCACCGAGAGCTTGAGCTCGTTGGCCTGCTGAAGCACGAGCTTCTCGTCGATGAGGTCGTCGAGAGCCTTGTGCTTGAGCTCGTCCCACTGCCGCCGCCCCGCCGTCGAGTCGAAGTCGACGTCGCGGCCGTTGGCCTTGAGCGACATGAGCGCGTTCTGCTCGACCTCGCTCTCGAGCACCAGGTCGTCGTTGACCACGGCGACGACGCGGTCCACCGAGCGCCCCGCCAGGCTCGGTCCGGCCAGCGCCAAGGAGACGAGGATCGCCAGGAGCGAAGAGCGCATGACCTACTGGTTCGCTCCCGGCGCAGGCGCGCCCGGGGTCGGCGCCGGAGCCGCCGGGGCAGACGACGGGGCAGCGCCGCCCGGCGGGGGCGTGGGCGCCGCCGGGCCGG
>CAZPEY010000242.1:0-9006 GCA_964585665.1 uncultured Polyangiaceae bacterium
GGACCGGCTGGGGCTGTGGCACCGGCTGAGGCGCGGGCGTGACGACGGGGCGCGGCACCGGCTGCGGCTGCGGCGTGTAGACGGGTTGCGGCGCCGGGGTGACGACGGGGCGTGGGACCGGCTGGGGCTGTGGCGTGTAGACCGGCTGAGGCGCAGGCGTGACGACGGGGCGCGGGACCGGCTGGGGCTGCGGCGTGTACACCGGCTGGGGAGCAGGGACGGTGCGCGGCGGCGGGGAGGTGTAGCCGGGCTGCGGCGCCGGCACGGTCCTCGACGGCGGCGGCGGCACGTACCGCGGCGGGGCCGCGACGATCGTGCCATGCTGCGAGCCAGGCGGGGGCGGGACGAAGGCGCCGCTGCCGCCGATCGGCCGCACGCCGCTGTAGCCGCCCGCAGGCGGGACGACGCGCACCGTCACCGTCGGAGGCGGCGGGGTCCAGTACGAGTCGCTCGGGCGCCAGTGGCCGCACACGTAGACGACGATGCCGTTGCGGATCTCGTAGTACGGCGAGGTCCAGGCCCAGCCGGCGCGGGGCGGCGAGACCCAACGCCCGCGCACCCAGACCCAGCGGCCGTGTGACCAGTGCCAGTAGCCGGCGATCCAGACCGCTCCATAGAAGGGCGCTGGCGGCTGGACTTCATACTGAAGCGGAGGGGGAACGTACTGCACGCCGATCGGCTGCGGCTCCATCGTGAGCGAGGTCACCCACGAGTCGCTGTTCACGTCCACCGACGAGTAGTAGTACGGATCCTGCTCGACGTAGGTCGGCTGCGGCGGCGGCACGTAGGTCGGCTGCGGCGGCGGCACGTAGGTCGGCTGTGGCGGTGGCGGCGTCGTCACCACGTAGGTTGGCTGGGGCGGTGGCGGCTGGGGAGCGACGTACACCGGGGGCGGACCGACCTGCTGCGGCTGCACGGAAACCGGGGTTGCAACGATAGCCGGCGGTGCCGTGACGCAACCTGCGGCGAGGGTGGTACCACCGATCAAGATGAGGATCCTGCGCATGGCCTCCGACTCCTTATTGTCGTGGTGACTCGGCGTCACCCTCTGCTTGCTACGGAAGGTGAGACGGCCGCCTTCCACGCTTATTCAACGTCCGCCAAGCCCAGCTTGGCACCGACGGACAGTAAACCGTGGTGACGTAGGACACAAGCGCACGAGCCCTTGACGGCGGTCGGGTGTGCAACGATGGTTACGGGGGCATGCCACGCTCGCTCCTGCTGCTGCTCCTCCTGCTCGCGGCGGCCTGTGGCCCGGGGCCCGAGGCGGCGGTGCGGCGCTTTCTCGACGTCGCCTCGACCGCGCATCGAGATCGGCTCTTCGACGAGCTCGGCCCAGCGACGCAGTATCGTCTCAAGCAGGACGCCGAGCGCGCGGCGCTGATGGCGGGGCAGCGGACCCTGCCGCCGTCGCAGCTGCTATCGGTGGACGTACCGCCTGGCGCGTACCAGGTGCACACGATCCGTCAGAGCGGCAGCGAGGCCGAGGTCGAGGTGACGATCGCAGCCTACCGTCAGCGGTTTCGCTGCGTGCGGGTCAACGGGCGTTGGAAGATCGAGCTCTGAGGGGAGCGAGTCTGCGGAAATCTAGAGAACCGCGGACTGACGGCGGCGGGCGGCGAGGAGGGCGGCGAAGACGAGCAGACCGAAGGCACCCGCCTCCGTCGAGCCGGTCATGTCGCAGCCGCCGCTCTGCTTGACCCCCTTGAGCAGGAGGTGGTTGCCGTCGACGGCGCTGCAGGTGTAGCCGGCCGGCTGATCCTTGGCCTTCGGATCGCAGCTCGTGGTGCAGTAGCCACTCTGCGTGGTGTTGTCGAACGCGCAGATGTTGCTCGTGCACTCTTTGTGCGCGCTGCACGCGTCGCCCAGCACCAGCGTCGGGCGCTTGTCGGGGTGGATCCAGCCGGTCTTCTGCTCGATGACGCTGTCGACCCAGTCGACGTAGAGGTCGACGCGCGTGTCGTAGCCGCCGTTCTCGCAGTCCTGCTGGCCGTACGGGGTCACGCCGAACGAGGTGACACCCACGATGGTCTCCTTGCCGTCGACGTTCATGAACGCCGGGCCACCCGAGTCGCCCGAGCAGGTGTTGTGCTCCTTGTCGTCGAAGGCGAGGAGCAGATCGTCGAAGTAGGTCAGGGTGCTGGTCGTCTCGCGCTTGATGCCCGAGTCGTCCGCCTGCGGGTCGCCCGAGGTGACGCCGTACCCGACGAAGCGCACCGGCTGGTTGACCAGGCTCTCGGCGAGCGGCTTGCGGTTCCAGGGCAGGAGGTCGTACGGCTTGCCGGTCTTCTTGTCGACGATGTCCTTGTCGAAGATGAGCAGGCCAATGTCGTGCCCACCGCCGACGTCGTTCGGATCGAACTCGGGGTGCGGGATGCCCTCGGCGGCGCGGATGAAGTCGGAGAACAGCGCCTTGTTGAGCTCAGGCCCGTTGTAGATGACGAAGCTGACGTCACTGCCGACCTCGTCGGGGTGGACGCAGTGGGCCGCGGTCATGACGGCGCGGGGCGCGATCACTTCGCCGGTGCAGAGGCCGCCGCCGCGGCCGTAGGCGAAGATCAGCACGACCGAGGGATCGCCGCTGGTGGTGGTACCGCCGACGATCTTCGAAGTGTCGACCTCGACGCCCTCGGTTGGCACTGGTCCGGTGCAGGCGACCATGGTCAGAGAGGCGAAGAGTCCGAGGAGCTTCTCTCGGGAAATCATGCGCGATCCTCCTTTAGGAAATTTCCAGCGCGGCGGGCGGACGTTACCGAAGCGAAATCGTGATCTCAAACAAAAAACGTTGGCCGGACCACGCTTTTTCGAGCGTTAAATTATTAACGCTCAGCGACGGGCGGACCGGTCTGTTCGCGCTCCGCTTCGATTGGAGATCGTTTTCCCGTCGAGAACGTTTGAAACTCGCGGCTGGAACGCACCACCCACCTATTGTCGTGCTGGGCGTGTCGATAGACGTTGCAGGGAGTGCATCCTATACTCGAAAGGTTCGATGGACTTCTTCGACCCACCCTCAGGATCCCCTCTTGCGCGACCGCAAGGTCAGCCTCCGGAGCCCTTCATGAAACGGCACTTCAAGCCGCTCGTCGTCGGTGCGGCGATCGTTGCGGCGAGCATTCTGACGATCTCGCGCAAGGGCCCGACGGGCCAGGTCGAGGTGCGCGCCGGCGAACAGTCGCAGGCGGCGCAGAACGACGACAAGAAGCCGTACAACCTGACGGCGCTGCGCGTCTTCAACAACACCTTGATGCGGGTCAACGATGCGTACGTCGATCCGACCCGCGTCGACCCGAAGCAGATGCTGCTCGCGGCGCTCGATCAGGTGCAGAAGTCCGTCGCTGAGGTGCTCGTCGAGCCGCACGCCGAGCAGAACCGGGTCACGGTGCGCGTCGACACCGCGCAGCAGGACTTCCCGATCGGCGAGGTGGACTCGCCGTGGGCGCTGTCGATGAAGATGCGCGAGATCTTCACCTTCATCAGCCAGAACCTGCCGCCCGGCACCGACTCGGAGACGGTGCGCAACATCGAGTACGCGGCCTGCAACGGCATGCTCTCGACGCTCGATCCGCACTCGACGCTGCTCGATCCGCAGTCCTACAACGAGATGAAGCTCAACACGCGCGGCTCGTTCGGCGGCCTCGGCATCGTCATCGGCATCCGCAAGGGCGCGCTGACGGTGATGAAGCCGATCCCGGGGACGCCCGCCTGGAACGCCGGGATCCGCGCTGGCGATCGGATCGTTCGAATCGAGAAGGAGTCGACCGTCAACATGATGCTCAACGACGCGGTCAGCCGACTGCGCGGCGAGCCCGATACGAAGGTCGAGCTGTGGGTCGAGAAGGCCGCCGACAAGGGCGGCTCGCCCAAGCGGCTGGTCCTGCAGCGCGCCATCATCTCGGTGCGCACCGTCGAGGCGCACCAGCTCAAGAACAACGTCGGCTACATCAAGCTGTTCAACAGCTTCGCCGGCAACACCAACGACGAGCTCAAGAAGTCCCTCGAGGACCTCAAGAGCAAGGGCGCCAAGGCGATCGTCCTCGATCTGCGCGGCAACCCGGGCGGCCTGCTCGATCAAGCGATCAAGGTCGCCGACGAGTTCGTCGACACCGGCACGATCGTGACGACCGTCGGCTACGCCAACAAGCAGCGCGAGGAGAAGCGGGCCAGCCCCGGCAACCAGCCGCACGTTCCGATGGCGGTGTTGGTCAACCACGGCTCGGCGTCCGCTTCCGAGATCGTCGCTGGCGCGCTCAAGAACCTCGATCGCGCCGTCGTCATCGGCACCAAGACCTTCGGCAAGGGCTCGGTGCAGGTGCTCTACGACAACGACGACGGCTCGGCGCTCAAGCTGACGATCGCGCAGTACCTGACGCCGGGCGACGTGTCGATCCAGTCGGTCGGCATCACGCCGGACATCCTGCTCGACCGCGTCGCCGTCGAGAAGGACAAGGGCGTCTATCTCTTCCGCGACTACAAGGGGCCGAGCGAGGCCGAGCTCGAGGCGCACCTGGTGTCGAAGAACACCCGCACCGCCGAGAAGCCGATGGAGACGGTCAAGTTCCTCGTCGACAAGCCCCCCAAGAAGGTGGCCAAGAACCCGCTGCGCGACGACGACAAGAAGGACGATCCGGCCGAGGAGCCCGAGGACGACGAGGATCTCGGCGACGCCGACGAGTTCAAGGAGGACTTCGAGATCCGCTTCGCGCGCGACCTCTTGTCGCAGGCCAAGGGTTGGAAGCGGCGCGAGGTGCTCGCCTCGTCGCGCGGCTTCTTCGACAAGGTCGCCGCCGACGAGCAGGCGCGCATCACCGCCGAGCTCAAGGGCCTCGGCGTCGACTGGGCGCCGGTCGGCCCAGGTCCGGCGCCGATGCTGACCGCGCAGATCACGTCCGACAAGACCGGCAACGCCGTCGACGCCGGCGAGACGATCAAGCTGACCGCGACGGTGCTCAACAAGAGCTCCGCGATGGCCGGCCAGGTGCGCGCCCAGATCCAGAGTGACGACTACCTCTTCGACGGGCGCGAGTTCATCTTCGGGCGGATCAAGCCCGGCGAGTCCAAGACGTTCACCATCCCGATCAAGATCGCCAAGAGCGAGATCTCGCGCGTTTCGTCGATGCGCCTCGAGGTGTTCGAGGAGCATGGCGGCAAGACCGAGCTGCAGCCCGAGCGCGTCTCCATCGAGGTGCGCCCGATGGCACGGCCCGTCTTCGCGTACTCGTACCAGCTCATCGACGACGGCCCGGGTAGCAAGGGCAACGGCGATGGCCTCGTGCAGCGCGGCGAGTCGGTCCGCATGCGGCTGTCGGTCAAGAACATCGGCAAGGGCAAGAGCTTCGAGACGCTGGCGCAGCTCCGCAACCTCTCCGACGAGGGGCTGTTCATCAACAAGGGGCGCTTCAACGTCAACAACCTCGCGCCCGGCCAGTCCAAGGCCATCGACTTCACGTTCGACGTCACGCCCGAGTACAAGGCCGACACGTTCAAGGTCGAGGTCTCGGTCTACGACGCCGACGTGCACGAGTACGTGTCCGAGAAGCTGACCTTCCCGATCAAGGCAGCGACCACCGTCGAGCCAGCGACGGGAGCGGTGGCGATCGAGGCGCCGACCGTCGAGGTGCGCGCCGGCGCCGATAAGACCTCGCCGGTGCTCGGCACGCTCGCCAAGGGCGACGTCGTCAAGCTGACGGGCAAGACGGCGGAGTGGAGCCGCATCGAGCTCGAGAGCGGGCGCCCGGGCTTCCTCGCGGTCCAGGACGCCAAGCCCGCCAAGGGCGACGGTGGCGTGCCCAAGGGCTTTGCGCCGACGTGGCAGGTCTCGCCGCCGGTCCTGACCCTCAACGCCTCGGCCCAGCAGATCGACGCCCCGACGCTCAAGCTGACCGGCCTCGCCAAGGACGACAACAAGATCGCCGACGTCTACGTGTTCGTCAGCAACCGCAAGGGCAAGATCGATCGCCGCAAGGTCTTCTATCGCTCGAACCGCAAGGGCGCGGTGCAGAGCGAGCTGGCGTTCGACGCCGACATCCCGCTGTGGCCGGGACCGAACCTCATCACCGTCGTGGCGCGCGAGTCGACGCAGGTCCAGTCGCAGACCGCGATCTACGTCGAGCGCACCTCGAAGCAGCCGGTCGCCGCCGCCAAGTAGCCCCTCCGCCTCGTCGGCCGTAACGTCCCCCACCAAATTTGCGGGTTCCCTTCGCCGCTAAATCGGCTAATTTCCGCGGCCGCATGAGCAGCGCAAAGACCGAATACGAATCGAAGGACGAGGTCTCCAGCGAGGAGCTCGCCGATCTCGAAAAGGGCCACCCCCGCGGCCTCTACTCGCTGTTTTTCGTCGAGATGTGGGAGCGCTTCTCCTACTACGGGATGCGCGCGCTGCTCGTCCTGTACATGGTCGCGTACCACGGCTGGCAGCCGTCGCAGGCGTCGGTCGTGTACAAGTGGTACACGTCGCTGGTCTACCTGACGCCGATCTTCGGCGGCTTCCTCGCCGATCGCTTCCTCGGCCTGCGCAACTCGATCATCATCGGCTGCTCGCTGATGGCCATCGGCCACTTCCTGATGGCGTTCGAGGCGATCCCGATCTTCTTCGCGGCGCTCGTCTTCTTGATCCTCGGCAACGGCTTCTTCAAGCCGAACATGTCGACGCTGATCGGCCGCATGTACAAGCCGGGCGACCGTCGCCGTGACGGCGCCTTCACGATCTTCTACATGGGCATCAACCTCGGCGCCTTCCTGTCGCCGATCGCCTGCGGCTTCCTGCGCCAGAACTACGGCTTCCACTACGGCTTCACCCTCGCCGGCATCGGCATGCTCGCCGGCATGGTGATCTTCCTGGTCACGCAGAAGCAGGTCATCGCCGACGTCGAGGCGGCGGGCGGGACGATCGGCCTGGCGCGGCGCGAGGCGAGCAAGTCCGGCGAGGTGGTGCGCGAGAAGGACGAGGAGAAGCCCGGTGTCGGCGGCGGCGCTGGCCTGGTGACCAAGCTCGCACCCTGGGTGATCAACGCGCTGACGATCGCGCTGCACCTCTTCTACTGGCGGATGTACCTGCACGGCGAGGCCAAGGTCGCCGACCTCGTGATGACCGCGGCGTTCGTGCTGGTGTTCGCGTGGATGAACGCCAACCTGCACTCGATCAAGGGCGCGGCGCGCGACAAGGCGACGGTCATCTTCGTGCTGTTCCTCTTCGCGGTGCTCTTCTGGATGGCGTTCGAGCAGGCGGGCAACGCGCTCAACCTGTGGGCCGAGTACCAGACCAGCCTGTCGGCGTTCGGCTTCAACTATCCGGCCGAGTGGTGGCAGTCGGTCAACGCGGTCTTGATCTTCACGCTCGCGCCGCTGTTCTCGCTCGGCTGGGTGTGGCTCGCCAAGAAGGGCAAGGAGCCGTCGACGCCGATGAAGATGGCGATGGCGATGGGCCTGATGGCGCTGGCGTTCTTGATGATGGTGTTCGGCGCCAAGCTCGAGGACGGCGGCTCGGTGTCGCAGCCGCTCGAAGCGGTGCCGGCGTCGGTCAAGCTCGACTCGGTCGACGCGGGCCGCCTCACCTATGACGCGCAGAAGAAGGAGCTGTCGGTGCGCGGCGTGCTGCCGCACTACGACGCCAACGAGCTGCTGATGAAGACCGTCGACAAGGGCTTCGCCGACGAGATGGCGGCGCTCGAAGAGCTCACCCGGAAGGCGAGCAAGGACGCGCCGGTAGTCAAGAAGCTTGACAAAGTGCCTGACGGCTTCGCCTTCCCGTTCTCTGCCGAGGAGTCGAAGCAGCTCGGCGTGACCTACGACGCGGCGACGGCGACCCTGACCTTCACCAGCGCGGCGGGCGCCAACGTCCGCAACGAGCTGACGGTGGCGGGTGGCGAGTCCCGGCTGCGCGATTCGCTGCGCGCGCTCGAGAAGAAGAGCAACGTCTTCAAGGTCTCGGGCTGGTGGCTGTTCCTGCAGTACCTGTTCGCGACGCTCGGCGAGCTCTGCCTGTCGCCGGTCGGCCTGTCGATGGTGACCAAGCTCGCGCCGATGCGCTTCGCGTCGCTGTTCATGGGCGTGTGGCTGCTGTCGAGCTCGATGGCGCAGTACCTCGGCGGCACGATCGGCGAGTCGTGGGGCAAGATCGTCCCGGTCACCTACTTCTGGATCTTCGTGTTCTCGTCGCTGGGCGGCACCGCCGTGCTGCTGGCGCTCGTGCGATCGCTGCGCCGCATGATGCACGAAGTGCACTGACGCGCGCTCGCTCCTCCCTCCCTCCATGGAACTCCCGTCGACGAAGCGCTTCGTCACTGCGAGCGCGACGCGCCTTGCCGTCGCGGGCGCGGCGGCGGGGCTCGTCGAAGGACTCGCCGCGCTCGGGCGAGACAGCGCCGCGCTGCCGTCGGGAAAGCCGGCGCTGGTCGCGATGCTGGTGCTGCTCTACGGCGGCACGCTCGGCCTCGCCGGCGCGCTCGTCGGTCTGGTGCTCGCGCTGTGGGCGCGCGCCTCGGATGGCGGCGGACTGGTCGCGGCGGCCTTCTCCGCGGAGTCGCGCGCGACGCGCCGCCCGGGGTGGGCCTATCTGGTCGCGGGCCTGCCGCTCGTCGCGGCCTTGCAGCCGATCCTGGCGCTGTTCTGTCGCGATGCGCTGGTGCGCTATCACCACCGCGGCTTGATCGCGGCGCTCGTCGCGGTGTTCGCGGTCGGCATGGCGCTGCTGGCGGTGCTGCTGCTGCCGCTCGTCGCGGCGACGCTCGGCCTGGTGGCACGCCGCGCGCGGGTCGAGATCGCGCGCACGACGCCGGGTGGTGTGGCGCTGCTCGTCTGGGCGGTCGGGCTCGTGCTCCTCGCGGTCGGGCTCGCGGCGTATCTGTGGAGGCTGCAGAGCGGGCCGCAGCGCATGGCGCCGCCGGTGCGCGCCGCGCAGTTCGCCTGGGTCGCGACGATCGCCATCGCGGTCGTCACGCCCGTCCTCGGCGGCCTGGCGCGCCTGCTCGGGCGCAAGCTCGACGCGCCGGGCTGGCGCTCGCCGCAGCT
>CAZPEY010000243.1:0-2052 GCA_964585665.1 uncultured Polyangiaceae bacterium
CATGGTCGGCGAAATTCGTGACGGCGAGACCGCGTCGATGGCGATCCAGGCGTCGCTCACCGGCCACCTTGTCTTCTCGACCGTCCACACCAACGACGCGCCGTCGTCGATCACGCGTCTGGTCGACATGGGGATCGAGCCCTTCCTCGTCGCGTCGTCGATCATCGGCCTGCTGGCGCAGCGCCTGGTGCGGCGGCTCTGCCCCGACTGTCGCGAGCTCTACAAGCCGAGCGACGAGGAGCTGTCGCGCATCGGCGTCGATCCGAAGCAGTTCTTCAGCGGCGCGGCGCGCAAGGTGCAGTTCCGCTATCCGTACCCGCCGCCACCGACGGGGCTGCTCTTTCGCGCGCGGGAGAAGGGCTGCCAGAAGTGCGGCCAGCTCGGCTACCACGGCCGCATCGGCATCTACGAGCTGTGCATGATGGACAGCGACATCCGCAACCTCGCGCTGCAGAAGGCCGACTCGAACACGATCAAGGCGATGGCGGTGCAGAAGGGCATGCGCACGCTTCGTGACGACGGCGTCGCCAAGGCGCTCGCCGGGATCACCACCGTCGAAGAGGTCCTGCTCATCACGGCGCAGGACGAGCAGTAGGCTCATGCCGGTCTTTCAGTTCAAAGGGGTCGACGCCAAGGGCAAGCAGCAGAGCGGCATGCGAGACGCCGACAACCTGCGGACCCTGCGCGCCAACCTTCGCAAGGAGGGCATCTTCGTCACCGACGCCAAGGAGGCGTCGCTCCGGGCGAAGGAGGCGGGCGAGGTCGCGGCCGACATCGCCGTCGGGATGATCAACCCGAAGCTGATGATCAAGCGGATGCAGGAGCGGCAGAAGGCAAGCCAGCTCCAGATCGCCGTGCTGACGCGACAGCTCGGGACGCTGCTCAAGGCGGGAGTGCCGCTCGCCGAGTCGCTCGGCGCGCTCGTCGATCAGATCGATCAGATTCGGCTAAAGCGCGTGCTCGCCGACGTCAAGACGCAGGTCAACGAGGGCAGCTCGCTGGCCGACGCGATGGGGCGCCACGGCGACACCTTCGAGGAGCTCTACGTCAACATGGTGCGCGCCGGCGAGGCGTCGGGCGCGCTCGACGTCGTGCTCTTTCGTCTGTCCGACTTCCTCGACGCGCAGAACAAGCTGTCGGGCAAGGTCACCTCGGCGCTGTTCTACCCGATCGTCATGGCGGTGATCGCCGTCGGCGTCATCGCGATGCTGATGATCACCGTCGTGCCCAAGGTCACGACGATCTTCGCCGACACCGGCAAGGCGCTGCCCTGGAACACGCAGATGCTGATCTCGGTGTCGACCTTCATGGCCGACTACTGGTTCACGCTGCCACCGTTCTTCGGCGGGCTGGCCTACGCCTTCCGTCGCTGGCAGCGCACCCCGGCGGGGCGCGAGCGCTTCGATCGCCTCAAGCTCAAGCTGCCGGTGTTCGGCAACATCGCCCGGCGCGTCGCGATCGCGCGCTTTGCCCGCACGCTGGCGACGCTGCTCGCCTCGGGCGTCCAGCTCCTCAAGGCGCTCGACGTCGTCAAGCCGATCCTCGGCAACACCGTGCTGATCAAGGTCATCGAAGAGGCGAAGAAGGCGATCCAAGAGGGCGAGTCGATCGCCGCGCCGCTCAAGCGCTCAGGCGAGTTCCCGCCGGTGGTCACCCACATGGTCGCGGTCGGCGAGCGCTCGGGCCAGCTCGAGCAGATGCTGATCAACATCGCCGACGCGTACGACATCGAGGTCGATCTGGCGATCGGGCGCCTGACGTCGCTGCTCGAGCCGATCATGATCCTCATCATGGGTGGCACCGTCGGCTTCGTGCTCTCGTCGGTGTTGTCGCCCATCATGGAGATGAACGAGTTCGTTGGTTAACCGGAGGAAGTGAGATGAAGCGGAGTCTTTCGAAGTTTCGACGCAACCTACAGCGCGGCATGACGCTCATCGAGATCATGGTCGTCGTCGCGATCATCGGCATGCTGATGGGCACCGTCGGCGTCTACGCGTTCGGCCGCCTGAAGAAGGCCAAGGTCACCGACACCAAGATGGTGATCAAGTCGGT
>CAZPEY010000243.1:2152-4614 GCA_964585665.1 uncultured Polyangiaceae bacterium
AGCCTCATGCGACGGCAGCGCGGCACGACCCTCATCGAGCTCATGGTGACGATCGGCATCATCGCGATGCTGATCGGCACCGTGACCGTGGGGACGTACGCCGTCGCACGCAGCAACCTGCGCGGCTCGGCGAGCAAGATGGCAGCCGCGATCCGCTACTGCTTCAACCGCGCGATCACCACCAACTCGTACTACCGCCTGGTCATCGATCTCGACGGCAACAAGTACTGGGCGGAGCGCTCCGATCAGCGCGTCTACATGTTCCGCGGCAAGCTCGAAAGCCGGAACGGCGTCGCACCTGACGAGCAGGCGCTGCTCAAGAAGCAGCTCGAAGAGGAGCTGCGCGAAGAGAACGAGCGCAAGCAGCGCAACGCGCTGGCCCAGTACCTCGAGCCGCCGCCCAAGCCCAAGCGCCCGAAGTTCGAGACGTTCAAGGACGCGGCGCTGCCGCCGGTGACGCTCAAGAAGGTCAAGCTGGCCGACGTGTTCACCCCGCGCCAGAAGGAGCCGTACGAGAAGGGGCGCGCCTATCTCTACTTCTTCCCCGACGGGCACACCGAGCGCGCGATGGTGCATCTGCGCGACGGAGACGCCTTCTACACCCTGACGATCTCGCCGCTGACCGGGCGGGTCGAGGTGCAGAGCGGCCGCCAGGAGCTGCCGCGCGACTTCGGCGATCGCGACGACGAGGGCAAGGAGATCCGCCGATGAGCGCCCGTCGCCCCGTCGCGGCGCGCGGCTTCACGCTGCTCGAGGTGATGATCGCCATGGCGATCCTCGCCGCGGCGCTGACCGGCCTCGTCGTCGCGACCTCGCAGGCGATCAAGGCGGAGAACAAGGCCAAGCTGATGGCGACCGCGACCTTCCTGGCGCGGGGCAAGATCGTCGACATCGAGGACGAGCTGTTCGAGAAGGGCTTCTCCGAGTTCGAGAAGGAGCTGTCGGGCGGCTTCGAGGACAAGGGCTTCAAGCGCTTCTCGTGGCGCGCCACCATCGACAAGGTCGAGCTGCCGTCGAACGAGCAGGTCCAGAACATGGTCACCAAGGCCAACGAGGCGCGGCAGGCGCTGAGCGGCCAGCCCGCGTCGTCGTCCAGCTCGTCGAGCAGCAGCGGCAGCAACGCGAGCGGAATGGGGCCAGGCGCCGGCATGCTGTCGTCGCAGTTCCAGACCATCAAGGAGGTGCTCGAGCAGGGCATCCGGCGCGTCACGCTGCGCGTCGAGTGGTTCGAGGGCAAGCGGCCGCAGTCGGTGGTCGTCAGCTACTACGTGACCGATCCGCGCAAGGTCGACGCGGCGATCAACCTCTCGATCCCGACGGGTGTGGGCGGCGCTGCGCCGACGGGCGCACCCGGATCGCCGGCGCCCGGTGGCTCGAGCACGGGCGGCCCGCCCAAGGCGGGAGGCGGCAAGTGAGACGCGCCCGCGGCTTCACGCTCATCGAGGTCATGGTCGCCGTGGCGATCGTGGCGATGGTGACGACGATGGTCGCGGCGTCGTTCCGCCAGACCATCCGCACCAAGAACGCCGTCGAGGCGCAGGCCGGCCGCTACCGCACGGTGCGGATCGCGCTCGATCGCATCTCGCGCGAGATCAGCCAGGCGTACCTCTCCCAGCACGAGGACACGTCGCAGCCCGAGCGCCGCACCATGTTCGTCGCCAAGAAGCGCAGCGACGTCGACGAGGTGCGGTTTTCCTTCTTTGGCCATCAGCGCCTCTATCAGGACGCCAACGAGGCAGATACCGCGCAGGTCCAATACTACGGGGGACGCGATCCGTACGACTCGCGCAAGACGAACCTCTTGCGGCGCGAGACGCGTCGCCTGCAGAACCTCAAGATCGAGGAGCAGAACAACGAGGTCGCGATCGCGTGCGACGACGTGGTGCGCTTCAAGCTCGACTTCTACGATGCACGCGAGAAGGTCTGGCGAGAGGACTGGAACACGACCACGGCGGACGGGCAGCCCGATCGCTTGCCGTCGAAGATCCGCATCACGCTGACGGTGCAGGACGAGCGCGGGCAAGAGGTGCCGTTCCAGACCCAGGTTCGCGTCGCGATGCAGGAGCCGCTGTTCCTCCGCGCGGTCGATGCCGCCGCTCCGTCGGGCAAGCCGCCGACGGGCAGCGGAGCGCCCGGCACCGCGAGCCCCGCCAAGCCGCCAACCACGCCGCCGGTGACCAAGTGAGCCGCCTTCGACGTGCCCTCCTGCGTCCGGTGCGCATCGATCGCCGTCGTGGCGTCGCGATGATCGTCGTCGCGGTGTCGATCGCGGTGTCGGCCGCGGTGGTGACCGAGTTCGCGTACAACGCGCGCGTCGAGCTCGAGGCGGCGGCCAACGGCCGCGATCAGCTGCGCGCCGAGCACCTGGCGCGCTCGGCGGTGAACCTCGGCCGGCTGCTGATCAAGGTGCAGAACGCGGTGCTCGACAAGAACCGCCAGTTCGTCGGTGACGTGCAGATCGC
>CAZPEY010000243.1:4714-8895 GCA_964585665.1 uncultured Polyangiaceae bacterium
GATCAGGACGAGCAGCGCTACTCGCCGCCGGTGCCGGATGGGCGCGGCGGCACGACCTCGTCGAGCTCAGGCAGCGAGGACTATCGCTACGACGCGGGCCGCGATCCGTTCAAGGCGCACAACAACTTCTACGACACGACCGAAGAGGTCAACCTGGTGCGCGGCGTCAGCGACGAGGTGTGGGGCTCGTTCGGCGAGATGTTCACCGTCTACGGCGGCTGCAAGATGAACCTCGGCGCGATCAAGCCCGAGCACTGGCCGCTGCTCGCGGCGATCGTCCGCGCCTGCGCGCGCGACGATCAGAAGAACAACCCGGCGCTGCAGGACGAGACGATGGTCGCGGCCCTGTCACAGCAGATCATGAGCCTGGCGCAGCTCGTCGGTGGCTTCTCGCAGCTCTCGGACTTCACGAGCTGGATCAGCGATCCGGTCAAGGCGCTGGCCGGCATGGCGGGGCTGTCGAACACGTCGCTGCCCGACAACCTCGTCTCGAGCCTGGTCGGCGTCACCCTCGACAACGCCAAGCTCAACAACGTGCTCTACGTCGGGCCGCGCCGCGTCTGGCGGCTCGACGCCGTCGGCACGGTGCAGCGCACGCGTGAGAAGCGCACCGTCGTGCGCATCCGCGCCATCTTCGACGTTCAACACTACAACCAGAACACCACGTCGGGCGACGCCAACGATCGCCAAGGCACGTGGGTGTACTGGCGGCAGGAGTAGCGACGGCAATGGCTCATCGCGTCCTCGGCATCGATCTCGGCAGCTACTCGGTCAAGGTGGCCGAGCTGCAGGCCGGCTTCCGCACGACCGTGCTGCAGGGGCTCTACGAGCGCCAGCTCCTGCCGCCCCTCGAGGAGACGGAGACGACCCTGCACCGCGGGGTGCGGACCCTGCGGGCGCTCCTCGACGACGAGGGGCTCGAGCCCGAGGTCGCCGCGGCCTCGACAGGCAGCGGTCTCACCCTGCGGGTGCTGCACCTGCCGTTCGCCGATCGCAAGACGCTCGAGACCGTCGTGCCGGGCGAGTTCGAGGGGTTGGTGCTCGGCGACGCGGGGGAGATGAACCTCGACCTGCTCGTCGGCCACCAGGACGAGCGTGGCAACTCGGTGCTCGCCGTCGGAGCGCGCGTCTCGGACCTGCAGCAGCTCGTCGATGAGCTCGCGAGCGTGCGCTGCGAGCCGCGCGTGCTCGGCGCGGCGCCCGTCGCGGCCGGCGCGCTCGTCGGCGTCGCCATCGACAAGCAGGAGACGGTGGTGGTCGTCGACATCGGGCACCGGCAGACCCACATCGGCGTCGTCGATCGAGGACGGGTCGTGTTCGCACGCACCGTGCGGCGCGGCGGCGAGGAGGTGACGCGCGCGCTGCAGACGACCTACCGGATGAGCGAGGAGGACGCGGATCGGAGCAAGCACGAGCAGGCCTTCGTCCTGCCGGCCGGAACACCGCCGGAGAGCGAGCAACACCGTCGCGTCGACGAGTGCGTCAAGGGGGCCCTGCGACCGCTGCTGCGCGAGCTCAAGCAGACGCTCTCGGCGGTCAGCTCCGAGGTCGGCTGCGCACCGCAGAAGATCTATCTGACCGGCGGCGGGGCGCGCCTGCGCGGCCTCGTCGAGTATCTCAGCGACGAGCTCAAGCTGCCGTGCGGCTTCTTGACGATTGCGCGCGATCAGGCGCTCGTCGCGCCGGTCTTTGCGGGAGAGGACGCCCAGCTCGGGCCGCGCCTGCCCCTGCCGGCGGTCGCCGCGGCGCTGCAGGCGGCGATCGCGGTCGATCAGGTCAACCTGCGCAAGGGACCGATCGCCTATCGCACCGACTACTCGTACCTCCGTCAGAAGGCGGCGCCGCTCGCGATCGGCTTCCTGTGCGTGTTGCTCTGCGCCGGCCTCAACGCCTATGTGGCACTGCGCAGCCTGCGCGAGGAGGGCACCGCCCTCGAGGAGCGCCTCAAGCGCGAGACGCAGGAGCTGTTCGGCGAGCCGAAGCTCGACGGCAAGGCGGTCTCCGAGGAGCTGCGGCAGGGGCCGCGTGGCGGCGCGCCGCCGATCCCGCAAGCCACCGCGTTCGACCTGCTCGAGATGCTGACCAAGGCGGTCCCGACGGAGGGCGGCAAGCTGGACATCCTCGAGCTCGACATCAAGTCGCGGAAGATCTTCCTCAAGGCGACGGCCGAGAGCGCGGCGCAGATCGATGCGCTGTCCGAGGCCCTGTCCAAGGTCGAGTGCTTCGACGACGTGCAGAAGGGCAAGGTCTCGTCGGTGCCGGCGCCGCCCGGGAGCGCGCCGCCGCCGCCGCCCGCCGGCGCCGACAAGGACAAGCCGCCGGCGCCGGCCGAGCTCAAGCAGTTTTCGCTGACCATCGAGACGAAGTGCAACTGACATGACCCACGAATTTTGCTGCGGTGCAACATGGCGCTAGCGGATCGGCTCGAAGGGCTGCGCGATCGCTTCGAACGGCTGACGCCGCGCGAGCGCACGATGGTGACCGCGCTCGGCATCACGTTCGTCGTCACCGTGACGTTGATGATCACGTTCGTCGTCTCCGACTCCATCGCGACCCGCGAAGAGCGCAACCAGGCGATGCGCCAGGCGCTGCGCGATCTCGACACGCACCGAGATGCCTACCTGAAGGCCAAGGCGAAGGCCGATCAGCTCGAGGGGAAGCTCTCGAAGAGCGGCACCCAGCTCCAAGGCTACCTCGAGCAGGCCGCCAAGGAGAGCGGCGTCGTGATCCCCGAGACGAACGAGAAGCCGGCGCTGCCCGCGGGCAAGAGCTTCCTCGAGCGCTCCGTCGATCTGCGCCTCAACAAGGTGACGCTCGAAGCGCTCGCCAAGTTCATGAAGAAGGTCGAGACCGGTACCAGCGTGGTCGCGGTCACGTCGCTCAACATCCGCACGCGCGACGACAAGCACGTCGATCTCGACGTCGAGATGTCGGTCTCCACCTACGAGCGCGCCGTCGAGAAGAAGGACAAAGACAAGGACAAGGGCGGGGACAAGGACAAGGACAAGGACAAGCCGAAGCCGAGCGCCAAGGACAAAGACAAGGACAAGGAGCTCTAGTGGACGCCGAACGTCGCGCGCAGCTCTTGCGAATCGCTCGCCGCTTCGTCGGCTATCCGGCCGCGGCGCTGTTCTTCGCCTCCCTGACCTTTGCGCTCTCGATCGATCGTGACCGGGTCAAGGAGCACCTGATGGAGCGACTCGGCTCCGATCCGGTCTCCGGCGCCCCGCTGGCGCTCGGCCTCGATACGCAGATCAACCGCGTCAGCGTCAGCGTGTTCACGGGCCTCGGGGTCACCGCCTACGACGTCGTCGTGCGGCGCCCGGCCAGCAAGGACGGGGACAAGCCGATTCGGCACTTCCTCGACGAGGTTCGGGTCAAGGTCGGGCTCTTCGGCTTGATCTTCCGGCGGCCGACGTACCGGTTCCGCGCCAAGCTCCTCGGCGGAGAGATCGCGGGCAGCGTCTCGGTCGGCGGCTCGTCGACCGAGATCCAGATCGAAGCGCACGATCTGACGCTCACGGGTGCCCTCAACGTGCAGCAGACCGTCGGACTGCCGCTCGAGGGCAAGCTCGACGGGAAGATCGAGCTCGTCCTCAACAACCACAAGCTCGGCGACTCGAGCGGAACGATCGAGCTCGTGCTCAACGCCGCCGCGGTCGGGGATGGCAAGGCCAAGCTGTCGATCCCGGGCGACCCGTTCCTCGCCGCCGGCCTGACCGTGCCCAAGGTGCGCGTCGGCAACCTGACGATCAAGGCGACCATCGACAAGGGCAAGCTGCGCCTCGAGCCGGTCCGCACCCACTCGGTCGATCTCGATCTTGGCCTCGACGGATACATCGACCTGCGCGACCCGATCAGCTTCTCGCAGCCGCACGCCTACCTCCGCATCCGTCCATCGGAGAGCTTCCTCAAGAAGGAGGAGACGCTCGGCATGGTCGTCAACGGCGCGGGCGCGCAGGCCAAGCGCAGCGACGGATACTTTGGTTTTCAGGTCGGCGGATCGTTCACCGTGCCGTCGTTCCAGGCCAACAAGGAGCCGCCGATCGGCGTGACCATCTCGGAGCGCACCGCCGCGCCCTCGGTGCCCTCTACGGTCCCGACGACGCCTTCTGCCACGCCGCCGCCGGCCGCCGCACCGCCGGCCGCCGCGCCGCCCCCCGCGCCAGCGCCGTCCAACA
>CAZPEY010000244.1:0-8850 GCA_964585665.1 uncultured Polyangiaceae bacterium
CAAGATCGTCGCTCCCGAACTGTACATCGCCGTCGGGATCTCGGGTGCCATCCAGCACCTTGCCGGCATGAAGGACAGCAAGGTCATCGTCGCGATCAACAAGGATGCCGAGGCGCCGATCTTCCAGGTCGCGGACTATGGCCTCGTCACCACGTGGGAGAAGGCGCTCCCCGAGCTGATCGCTGCGGTCAAGCAGATCAAGGCCTCGTAGCGCTGCTCTCCTTCGCCCCCGCTTCGCGCCTCCTCGTCCCCTCTTCGACTTGATCAGCAACATTGCGCGTCCGGCTTGGCCAGGATTAGGCTGAGCGGGCTTGACGTCCGCGAACCTCCGCATCGGCCCCTACGTGCTGCTGGAGCGGCTGCGCCGCTCAGCGACCGGGTTCGTCGCCCTCGCCTACGATACGTCTGCCAACCGGTTCGTGGCGCTCAAGTCTCTCATCGGCCGAACGCGCACCCCGGACGCAACGCAGCGCCTCGCCGAGGAGGTCAAGCTGTGGCGGCGGCTCAAGCACGGCCACCTGCTGCGGCTGCTCGACGAAGGCGAGCGCGACGGCAGCGTCTGGGCGGCCGGCGAGTGGCTGATGGGCGTGGACATCGAGCGGCTCCTCGAGGCGGCTCGCAACAACGCCTCGCTCCCATCGCTGGCCACGGCTGCGACGCTGGTCGCCCAGATCGGCGACGCCCTCGCCTACCTCAACACGCTGGCGATCTACGCCCAGGCCGAGATCGCGCCGCGCAACCTCGTCGTGAGCTGGGAGGGTCGCGCCGCGCTCGTCGAGCTTGGCAACCTGCGCTTCCTGGGGCGCGTCTCGCCCGTCACCGTCGAGGCCGAGCTGCAGCCGTTCCTCGCACCCGAGGTGCGACGGGGCGAGGCGCCCAACCCGCGCTCCGACATCTATTCGCTGGGCGTGTTGCTCTGGACCCTGCTGACCGGCGCACCTCATTCCGGCGATCCGGAGACGAGCGAGACCAAGGATCGCCTGCGGGCTCAGCTCCGGCAGTGGCGGCTCGACGTCGAAGGAGATCTGCTGACGGCGCTGTGGTGTGCCCTGCAAGAGAATCCCCGACACCGCTTCGAGTCGCCGCGCGAGCTCAAGACCGCCTTGCGCAACGCCCTCGATGGTGGCTTCGCTCCGACCGAGGAGATCGGGGAGTACGTGCGCCGCCTCTGCGAGCCCGAGCGTCTGCGCCGGGAGAGCGAGCTGGCCGAGTGGCGCCGCACCTTCGGCGAGTCGGACGCGCCAGAGGAGCAGGTCCGCACCGCCGTCCTCGATCGGGCACCGGTGCCCAGGCCGATCCCACTGCCCCGCACCGGCAAGCACGGCACGATCGCCCCACCTCCGCAGCGCAGCGCGACGCCCTGGATCATCCTCGTCGTACTCGCGAGCCTGGCCGGCGTCGTCTACTGGCTCGTTCACTCCGGGTAGGCGTAGAGCGGTACGCGGCAGTAGATCGTGTAGGCCGCGACGGCGAGCAGCGCCGCGACGAAGACGACCGCACCGAGCCGCGAGCGACGCGCCAGCCAGGAAAAGGCCAGGCCTGCGCCAACACAGGGCAGCGGCGCGACGTAGACCAGGTAGGCGCCCTTGATCATGCCGAGGTAGTCGATGGGATAGCGCACCGCGAAGTGCAGCGCTCCGAGGACGGCCAGCAGCGGCGCGGCGACGACGAAGGCCAGATCGCCGCGCGCCTGCCGAACCGCGTGCCGGCCCAGGGCCACGAGCCCCGCGACGACCCCCAGCGAGATCACCGCCCCGCCCGCCACGGACAGCCGGCTCAACCACACGGACGGCAGGTTGATGCCGACGGTGTTGGCGATGAGCCCGGTCTCGAAGACCGTGTTGCGATGGCCGAAGCCGTAGTTGTAGTAGTCGGCGAACGTCGACGCCAGCAGCACCGACCAGAAGCGCGGCGGCTCGAGCCCCGTCGGGAAATAGGGCAGCGCGAAGATCGCCGGGTCGAAGCCGAGGAAGAAGCCGAGCGGCCTCCGCTGCCAGTAGGGCGTCGCCAGAAAGGGCGCGGCGTCGCCGAGCTCGCGGCAGTCGAAGGTCAGCGGCACCAGCTTGCCGTATGTGGTGAGGTTGTGGACGAGGAGGTAACTGCTTACCGCGGCGAAGGCGAGCGCAGCGATCGAAGCGCCGCGGAGCTGGCGCGCCTGCCGCGTCACGGCGATCGCCAGGGGCAGCGCCGCGACGAGCGTCAGCACCGAGGCCTTGCACCAGAACGCCGCGCCCATCGCCACGCCGCAACCGATCCACAGCGCCCAGCGAGCCTCGCTCCGCAGCGCCTCGACGGCGAGCCAGATCGCGATCGCGCAGAACAGGCAGCTCAGCGACTCGTTGGACACCATGCCGTCGAGGTGCACGCTCGCCGGCAGCACTGCGTAGAGCGCCATCGCGAACCAGCGCGCGGCGCGATCCTCGACGAGGCGGTGCAAGGCGAGGAAGACCACGCCGCAGCGCAGCCACGCGGCGACGAGCGACAGCAGCCGCACGTCGAGGAGCGCCGCGCCATGCCGGCGCATCAGCCCCGCGAGAAAGTGGAACAGCGGTGGGTGCGTCGCGACGCGCGAGACGTGGCAGTCCGGCAGCGTGTCGTGCTGGCGAAACCACTCGAGGTACTGAAGGTGCGAGACGAGATCGTACGAGTACGGGCCCGACTGACTCGCCCAGTAGCTCGCGAAGCGGAGCCCGAGCGCCAGCGCGAGCAGCGCCACGGTGATCAGGCGCTCGCGACGCAGCTCGTCGCCTACGGCTGCCATCGCCCTGGCTCGAAGCGCGCGCCGCTCGTCTCGGGGATCCAGCGCGGCGGCAGCCAGGTCTGGCCCGTCGGCGCGGCGCTCCAGCGCCCGGCGACCCACAGGAAGTCGATCCCGTCGTACCACCACCAACCGGCGATCCAGACGGCGCCCGAAAACGGCGGCGCGTCGTGTTGCTCGACGGGCGCGGGCGGCGGCGCGACGGGGGCACGCATCGACGCGGAGGTCGGCTGCGGATCGTAGGGACGCTCGGGCGAGGCCGGCGCGATCGGCCGAAAGTGGCCGCGCAGAAACACGAAGCGCCCACCGCGATCGTCCCAGCGCGCCGCCTCGTAGCGCAGGCCCGGCTCGGGCGGGATCGTCCAGCGCCCGGCCTGCCACGCGAGCCGATCGCCGTCGGGCGCGAAGTGCCCCGCGACCCAGACGTGGCGCTCGGACGGACGGGGCGGCTGCCACTCGCTGCGCTGTAGCGGCGGCGGGGTCGGCCACGGCAGCGGGCGCACGACGACGAGCTGCGCGGGGAGCGTCGCCGCCAGCACCGTCGCCAGCGACCACGATAGCGAGACAGAGATCGGCAAGCGCGGCGATTGTACCTCGAAGACAGCGCTGTAAGGATCGGCACACAACTGTTCGTCGTTGATCGCGCGCCGCGTGCTGTGTGGAATCGGCGCATGCGTTCCGTCGTGCTCTACAAGTCCGAGGAGAGGCCCGCTGCCTCGCCGCTCTATTGGGAGGTCTGGGAGGAGCCGAGCGGGGTGGTCGAGCACTGGGGTGCGGTCGGTCAGGAGGGCGAGGTGCGATCGTTCGGGCCGAGCGAGGCGAGCTTCGATGCGCTGGTCGACAAGGCGCGCGCCTCGGGGTACGCGGAGCGATCGGAGTTTCACTGTCTGATCGTGCAGGTCCCGACCGCGGGAGGCTGGCCGACCAACGACGAGATCGAGCTGCGCTGGCGCATCGAGTCGCTGCTCGACGACGCGCTCGGCTGGGTCGGCAACGGCCACTGTGACGGCGGCGACGCGGGCTCGGGAACGATGAACGTCTTCTGCTACGTCGTCGACGTCGAGGCGGGCGCGCGGACGATGATCGAGACGCTGCGTGAGCATCGGCTCCTCGAGCGCCTGCTCATCGCCGTCGACGATCCGCAGACCGACACGATGAAGGTGCTCTGGCCGGAGGGCTACCAAGGGACCTTCTCGCTCATCTGAGCGCGCGGAGGTACGCTGCACCCCTCATGCACGCACGCGTTGCCTCGACGCTCCTGGTCACCTCCATCCTCTTCGGCGCCTCGGCGCCTTCGCGATCGCTGGCTGCGGCGCCCAGGCGCACCGCGGCGGTGACCAAGCTCCACGCCGAGGCCCGCCGCATCGTCGACGAGTGGCGCGAGGCGCAGAACCGCGGTGACGAGAAGGCCTACGTGGCCTTGTACGAGCAGCGCAAGTTCCGCGGCGTCAAGCGCGCCCGCAAGGGGACGACACGCTACGACTGGGCGGGCTGGTCGACCGATCGCCTGCGGCTGATGAAGTCGCATCCCACCGTCGCCACCGAGCGAATCATGGTGACGACGTGGCTGGAGAAGCCGACGCTGCAGCGCGGGATCGTCGAGGTGCGCTTTCTCCAGCGCTGGAAGAACCCGCGCTACGCCGACCATGGCATCAAGGTGCTGCTGCTGGTGCGCAACCCATCGGGGGGGCTGCGCATCCTCTACGAAGATCTGCTCGACAGCCATCCCGGCTGGGCGCGGCAGAAGGTGGCGCGCAAGGGTGGCGGTCACCTGGCGGCGACCAGCGTCGACGAGGCGTGGCGCAAGCTGCTGGAGCGCGCGCCCAAGCTCGAAGATCTCGATGAGCTACTGGCCACGCTCGCCGACGACGAGCGGCAGGAGCGGCTGCTCGCCAGCGCCATCCTGAAGCACGCCGATCCAGCCTGCAAGGAGGTCGAGGAGATCAGCGAGTGCGGTGACACCCGCTACGAGTGGAAGGAGCTCGATGGGGCGCTGCCGTTCTCGAACGCCTGCGTGCAGAAGAAGGCGGTCGCCTGGGCGCTCGACGTCGAGTCGCTGCGTGCCGACGATCTCGAGACGCTGCTGCCCAAGCTCGAGGCGATCGTCGCGCTGCCGGCGCCCGAGGAGGAGCTGATCGAGAGCGCCTTCGAGCTGGTCCAGCGGCGCGCGCCCAAGCTGCGCCTGCCGCTCCTGCGCGCGCTCGTCGCCGCTAGCAAGAAGGAGCTCGCCGACAAGAAGGTCGACGGGCTCCCGGCCGCCGAGCTCGAGGTCGCGGCGCGCGAGCTCCACCTCGACGCAGCGGCCAAGGCCCTGTCGGACACCAAGCAGCGCAGCGCGGTGCTCGCGGCGCTGCGCGACGGCGAGCTCCAGCCCGAGACGCGCGCCGCGCTGCTGGGGCGCGTCACCGCGCTCACCGGCAAGGACGTCGAGCAGGCGCTCGTCGAGGTCGCCGAGCAGGACGATCAATGCTCGCTGTCGATGGCCGCGGCGCTGCACCTCGAGTCGCTCGGCAAGCGCCAGTACCTGCCGCGCCGCGACGACCAGAGCGACGGCAAGTCGCTCGGGCGCGAGCTGTGCCGAAACCAGCACGACACCAACGCGGCCCGTCGTACGAAGTTCTGGCGCAGCGTCCTGCCGCCGACCGGCAAGGTGCTCGTCACCGATCACCTGGACGACGACTTCGCCGAGCGCGATGAGGAGGGCAACAAGCAGGATCGGCCCGACGAGACGAGCAGTCTCAAGCGCAGCAGCTCCACGCCCGACGATCTCGACGACAGCTGGGGCGCGGGCGCCGTGCCCGAGTGCAGCGGCTCGACCTGCAAGGTGACGACGTCCGACGGCTACTACGAGCTCGAGTTCGGGCCGGGCAAGGACGGCCGTACGTACCTGCGCTCGATCTATCGCTACCACTGGCGCGGCTGCGGTTGCTAACCTGCGTGGCGCATGTCGCCACGACGGATCTTTCTCCTGCTCGCGCTGCTGCTCCTGCCCTCGACGGGGGCGATGGCGTTCTACTGGTCGACGCCCGGGACGGTCGGCGTCTTCGGCGTGATGGTCGCGCTGTTCGCGCTCGGCCTGTACGACATGGTCCAGACCAAGCAAGCGATCCGGCGCAACTTCCCCGTCGCGGGGCGGCTGCGCTACCTGTTCGAGGCCGTGCGCCCTGAGCTGCAGCAGTACTTCGTCGAGAGCAACAGCTCGGGGCGCCCCTTCTCGCGGGAGCAGCGCTCGGTCGTCTACCAGCGCGCCAAGAACGTCACCGACACGATCCCGTTCGGCACCGAGCGCGACGTCTACTCCGAAGGCTACGAGTGGATCAGCCACTCGCTGCAGGCGCTGCATCCCCCGGACGAACCGCCGCGCATCGTCATCGGCGGCCCGGACTGCAAGCAGCCCTACGCGGCGGCGATCCTCAACGTCTCGGCGATGAGCTATGGAGCGCTCTCGCCCAACGCCGTGCTCGCGCTCAACCAGGGCGCCAAGCGCGGCGGCTTCTATCACAACACCGGAGAAGGCGGCCTGTCGCCGTACCATCTCCAGCCCGGCGGCGACATCTGCTGGCAGATCGGCACCGGCTACTTCGGCTGCCGCGACGCGGACGGCAAGTTCGACCCGGCGCGCTTCGCCGAGAAGGCAGCGACGCCCCAGGTGAGGCTCATCGAGATCAAGCTCAGTCAGGGCGCCACGCCCGGACACGGCGGCATCCTGCCGGCGCGCAAGGTGACGCTCGAGATCGCGCAGATCCGCAACGTGCCGATGGGCAAGGACGTGGTCTCACCGCCGACGCACTCGGCGTTCTCGACGCCCATCGAGCTCTGCCAGTTCATCGGAAAGCTGCGCGAGCTGTCCAAGGGCAAGCCGATCGGGTTCAAGCTCTGCATCGGCAAGCGCCGCGAGTTCTTCGCCATCGTCAAGGCGATGCTCGCGACCAAGATCCTGCCCGACTTCATCACCGTCGACGGTGGCGAGGGCGGGACCGGCGCGGCGCCGCTCGAGTTCTCCAACTCGGTGGGCATGCCGCTGACCGATGGGCTGGTGCTGGTGCACAACGCGCTCCTCGGGGCGGGGCTGCGCGAGCGGATCAAGATCATCGCCTCGGGTCGCGTCATCACCGGCTTCGAGATCGCGCACAAGCTGGCGATCGGCGCCGACCTCTGCAACTCGGCGCGGGCCATGATGTTCGCGCTCGGCTGCATCCAGGCGCTGCGCTGCAACACCAACTCCTGCCCGACGGGCGTGGCGACGCAGGATCGGGAACTCTACCGAGGGCTCGACGTCGGGGATAAGGCGACGCGCGTCTATCAGTTCCAGCACAACACGGTCCGCGCCTTCCAGGAGCTGCTCGCAGCAGCCGGGCTCCAACAGCCGAGCGACCTCCGTCCGTGGCACATCTTCCGTCGCATCAGCCAGACCGAGGTGAAGCACTACGGCGCGATCTACGACTACCTCGAGCCCGGCGCGCTGCTCGCCGAGCATGTGCCCAAGCCCTACGCGCGCGCCTGGGGCGCGGCGAGCGCCGAGTCCTTCACCGCCGGTGCGTAGGGAGCGTTTTCGTCAAGTCGCCTGACCATCTCGTCAAGCAGCTTGACCGTCAGGGCGAGGCTGGTGCGGCCGTCGCGGAGGGCAGCAGCTCGGGATCCTCCCAGTCGGGGTTCTGCAAGTAATGGAGGAGGCCGCGCGCGAAGCCGGCGCCGTGGCTCACATGGAGGATCGGGAAGATCGCCCAGATGCGTGGGATCTCCGACGGCATGTCGTGCTTGACGCCGATGCGCACCGCCTCGGCGAAGGTCGCCAGCGCGTAGCCGCCGAACCACAGCGGCGAGAGCCAGCGCAGCGACGGCATCGCCACCAGGGCGACCGACCCGGCGACGAAGAGGAAGGGCGTCATCGGGCGGAGCTGCGGCTTGCCGTGCTTGAGCAGGGTGCGCGCGCGCCCCTGTCCGTACTTCCAGTACTGCTTGGCCAGCGAGCGGAACGAGTCTCGTGGGTAGTAGTAGGCGACGATGTCGCGCGAGAGGTAGACCGATCCCCCCTGCTCGCGGATGCGCTGGTTGAGCTCGGCGTCCTCGTTGGTGATCGCCTTGGGATCGTAGAGGCCGACCCGCTCGAACAGCCGCCGCCGGAACGTGCCCAGAAAGACGGTGTCGACGTAGCCCTCCTCGTCGGCCGATCGATACTTGCTGCCCCCAACGGCGAGGAAGCTGTCGAGCGCCGCGCACAGGGCGCGCCGAAACGGCGTGTCGGCCCGCGGCCGGGCCGAGCCGCCGACGTTGTCGGCGCCGGTCTCCTCGAGGACGCGCACGCACTGGCTGACGTAGTCGGAGGCGTACTCGGCGTGCACGTCCATGCGCATCACGATCTCGCCGCGCGCCGCCTTGATCGCGCGGTTCATCCCCGGCGCCTGCAGGCGATCGGGGTTGTCGATGATGCGGATCCGGGGATCCTCCTTGGCGAGCCGAAACAAGATCGCGCGCGTGCCGTCGTCGCTCATCCCGTCGGTGACGAGGACCTCGAGCCGATCCTTGGGGTAATCCTGCGTGAGCACCCCCGCGAGGCAGGCCTCGATGAAGTGCCGCTCGTTGTAGCAGGGCATGATGATGCTGACGAAAGGGGCCATGTCGAAGGGAGAGAGTAATCGATTGGCGGGGAAGAGGCGAACGGCGAGCCGGGCGGGTGCTCGGGCGGAGGGCGCGGGTGCTCGGGCGGAGCGTGCGGGGACGGCGGAGGGCCAACGTGCCGGGGATCAGGGGTTCCGTCCCTCCGTGCTCGATTCCTCGCCGACCGTGCAGGATGGAGGACGTGGAGGTTCGAGCGGGTTGTGCCTGGATCGATCGACCGTGCCGACGCGCGCGAGGAATCTCCGCGCGCAGGGACGGACCCCTGATCCCCTACTGAGACCGATCCGCCGTCCTCGTGCTCGGCCGCGGCGGCCTTCGGTCTAGCGCGGTGCTTGAGTCGCTGCGCCCCTCGCCTGTTGGATGGGATCGGAGAGGTTACGGGACTTCGTCAGGACTGTCTCGCGGACGGCGAGCGGCGCCACTTCCCCGAGCCGCCGAGCGGCAAGGCCCTCGCGCGGTTACTCGCGCGGCGG
>CAZPEY010000245.1:0-7361 GCA_964585665.1 uncultured Polyangiaceae bacterium
GACCCTCGGTTCCGTAGACCGATGCTCTATCCAGCTGAGCTACAGCCGCCTGATGCTTGAAAATCGTTTCTCTTGGCGGAGAGAGCGGGATTCGAACCCGCGATAAGGCTTTCGGCCCTATACTCGCTTAGCAAGCGAGCGCCTTCGACCTGCTCGGCCATCTCTCCAAACCTGTTCAGCGTCATTCTATTCGGTTGTCAGTCCAGCGGAGGAGGAGGGATTCGAACCCCCGGTGCTTTCGCACAACGGTTTTCAAGACCGCCGCCTTAAACCGCTCGGCCACTCCTCCTAGCGGTCCCTCCACAGGGACGAGAAGAGGTAGTCGGGCCGGTTGGCTTTGTCAAGAGCCAACCGACGCCGATTCGCGGCCTGGTTTTCGCGTCGTGCGGAGCGGTCCGATGGCCTGCGGCTCACCGCCGCGTCAGGGGGCGCGCCGCGAGCGTCTCCGCGAGAAAGTCTCGAAACGCGGCGACCTTCCTCGGCAGGTGGCGCGCCGCCGGGCAGACGAACCACAGCGTGCCCGAGCGCGCCGCCAGCTTGGGGAGGATCGGCTGCAGCCGGCCGCTGCCCAGGTCGGCGTCGGCCAGAAACGTCGGCAGCAGCGCGATGCCCATCCCCGCGCA
The DNA here is from genome assembly GCA_964585665.1 of uncultured Polyangiaceae bacterium. Classification (GTDB taxonomy): domain Bacteria; phylum Myxococcota_A; class Polyangia; order Palsa-1104; family Palsa-1104; genus CAZPEY01. The sequence goes on from CAZPEY010000245.1 coordinate 624, forward strand.
GACGGCGGCACGCGCGAACCACATGTCGTCGCAGCGGACCTGCCCGCGCGGCGTGACCTTGACGACCCCCTTGGGCCCCTCGAGGCTCACGGCGTCCATGCTGGCAAACCGCACCCAGTCGTGGTGCTCGAGGTCAGCCGGGCTGCGCGGGTGGCCGCGTCGCGCCAGGTACTCGGGAGCGGCGTAGAGCTGCAGCTCTACGGGGCCGAGGCGCTTGGCGTACAGCGATGAGTCCTCGAGGGGTTTGGCCGAGATCCGCAGCGCGACGTCGATGCTGTCCTGGACGAGGTCGAGCACCGTGCCCGTCAGCCGCAGCTCGACCTCGATCGCCGGGTAGCGCTGGGCGAAGCGCGCGATCATCTCGGCGAGCACCGTCGCGCCGAAGTCCACCGTCGACGTGACGCGCAGCAGCCCCGACGGCTCCTCCTCGCGCTCGGGGAGCTCGACGACGGACTCGGACAGCGCATCGAGCAGGGGCGCCACGCGCTCGTAGAGCGCCTGCCCCGCGGTGCTCAGCGACACCTGACGCGTCGTGCGGTGGACCAGGCGCACGCCCATCGTCTCCTCGAGCGCGGCGATGGAGCGGCTCACCGACGACTTCGGGACCCGGAGCTGGCGCGCCGCGCCGGAGAAGGACGCGGCCTTGGCGACCGCGACGAAGGTCGGGAGCAGGTTCAGATCGACTGTTGCCATTTGGACAACAGTATATTTCATTGTGGAAGACTTGTTCAAACAATGGAACGATAGACATTCGTCGCATGGATCGACGCCGCGCGCTGGCTACGTTGCTCCTGCTGCCGACCCTCGCCAGGGCGGAGCAGGGGCGTGCGCGCCGGGAGAGGAGAACGAACATGCGCTCTGATCGGATGCCGGTGCTGTTCTTGGCGCACGGCGCGCCGCCGCTGCTCGACGACAAGCCGTGGATGGGCGAGCTGGCGGCCTGGGCGGGGGCGCTGCCGCGGCCGCGCGCCATCCTCGTCGTCTCTGCCCACTGGGACGAACAGCCGCTCCGCATCGGTGCCACCGAGCAGGTGCCGCTCGTCTACGACTACTACGGGTTTCCACGACGGTTCTACGACCTGCAGTACCGCGCGCCGGGCGCGCCCGAGCTGGCCGCGCGTGTGCGGGCGTTGCTCGACGGCGCGGGGCTGCCACACCTCGACGATCCGCGGCGCGGCCTCGATCATGGTGCGTTCATCCCGCTGCTCGCGATGTGGCCGAAGGCGGACGTGCCCGTGCTCCAGGTGTCCCTGCCGGGCCTCGACCCCAAGCGCCTCTTGGCGATGGGCCGGGCGCTGGCGCCGCTGCGCAGCGAAGGCGTCCTGCTGATCGGCTCCGGGTTCCTGACCCACAACATGCGGGCGGGCTTCGCTCCGACGGCGACCTGGGCGCGGGAGTTCGACGACTGGGTCACCGGCGCGATCGTGCAGCACGATCTCGACGCGCTGGCCGACTTCCAGGCGCGCGCCCCCGCGGCGCGCCTCGCGCTGCCGACGTGGGAGCACTACGCGCCGCTGCTCGTCTCCATGGCGGCGGCCAGCGACGGGACCGGTGAGGTGAAGTTCCCGATCACCGGCTTCTGGAACGGCACCTCGTTTACCCGCCGGTCGGTCCAGCTGGGGTAAACCCCTTCTCGGCGAGCAGCGCGTCGATCTTCTTGCGGTGGCTGGCCTCCCACTCGTCGAGCGTCTCGGCGGCGTCCTTGGCGGCGCGCTGCTGCGCCGCGAGGAGGATCGCGTTGGCCTGATCGCTCGGGACGACGACGATGCCCTCCTCGTCAGCGACGACGAGGTCGCCGGGGTTGACGGTGACGCCGCCGCAGACCACCGGCTGGTTGAAGGCGTCGAGCCGGCCCTTGACGCCCGGGATCGGCTGCACGCCGCGCGCGAACACCGGGAAGCGCGCCTCGCGCACCTCGCCGAGATCGCGGATCACTCCGTCGATCACGAAGGCGGTGATGCCGTGTCGCTGCGCGGTGCGACAGACGTTGCCGCCCGCCACCGCGTAGTCGCAGTCGCCCGCGGCGACGACGATGATCGAGCCGATCGGCGCGCGATAGATCGCCGCGTGCAGCATGAGGTTGTCGCCCGGCGGACAGCGCACCGGGAAGGCCGGGCCGGCGACGCGCGGCATGCCCGCCCACAGCGGCGCGATGCCCAGCCGCATGATCTGGGCGCGGCCGAGCACGTCGGCCAGAGTCGTCGGAGACAGCGCAGCGAAGGCGGCCGAATCGGTCATGCACGAGTTATCGCCCAGCGGTTGCCAAGACGGAAGATCGTAAGGTAAGACCCTGCACCGTGTCCTATCTGGTCCTCGCCCGGAAGTATCGGCCACAGACGTTTGGCGCCATCGTCGGGCAGGAGCACGTCACGCAGACGCTGCAGAACGCGCTGAAGACCGGCCGGCTCCACCACGCCTTCCTGTTCACCGGGGCGCGCGGCGTCGGCAAGACGACGGCCGCACGCATCCTCGCCAAGACGCTGTCGTGCCAGAAGGCGCCGTGCGAGGAGCCGTGCAACGAGTGCGAGGCCTGCCTCGAGATCACCTCGGGGCAGAGCGTCGACGTGCAGGAGATCGACGCGGCGTCGAACAACGGCGTCGACTCGATCCGCGATCTGCGGGAGGCGATCCGCTACGCCCCGGTGCGCGGCAAGAAGAAGGTCTACATCCTCGACGAAGTTCACATGCTGTCGACGGGCGCGTGGAACGCGCTGCTCAAGACGCTCGAGGAGCCGCCGCCGCACGCGGTGTTCGTCTTCGCCACGACCGATCCCCACAAGCTTCCCCCGACGATCCTGTCGCGCGTCCAGCGCTACGACTTTCGCCTCGTCCCGTCGCGTCGCATCGCCGAGCACCTGGCCGAGATCTGCGGCAAGGAGCAGATCGACTTCGAGCCGGGTGCGCTGTCGCTGGTGGCGCGCGAGGCGGCGGGCTCGGTCCGCGACTCGCTGTCGCTGCTCGATCAGGTGATCGCGTCGGTGCCGGGGCGGCTCGTCGAGCAGGCGGTGGCCGACATGCTCGGCGTCGCCGATCGAGCGCTGCTGCTCGGGCTGGCGACCGCGATCCTGGCGCGGGCGCCCCAGGAGGCGCTGCGCCTCGTCGACGGCGCGTTCCAGCGCGGCCGGGACATGGTGCAGCTCGGGGCGGCGCTGCTCGGTCAGCTCCGCGATCTGGTCGTCGCGCAGACGGTCGAAGATCCGAGCGCGCTGATCGACGCGGCGTCGAGCGAGATCGAGGCGCTCGTCGCGCTGGCTCGCCAGATGCCGCAAGGCCTGGGCGAGCTGCTGTTCTCTCGCTGGGCGATCGTCTGCGAGGAGGCGGCGCGCGCGCCGGTGGCTCGCTACGTGATCGAGATCGGCCTCGTCGAGCTGTGTCGGGTCGAGCCGCTGCAGCCGTTCGCGGCGCTGCTCGAGCGCCTCGAGGGCCTCGAGCAGCGGCTCGAGAAGGGCGGCGCCAGGCCGACGGCGCGGACGATCTCGGCGCCGCAGCGCCCGCTGCCCGGCAAGGTCGCGACCGCTGCGCAGGAGCCGGCACCCAGCTGGTCACCGACGGTGGCTTCGCCGCCGATTGCGTTCGCCGCGCCACCGCCTGCGGCATCGACCTCGACGGGCACGAGGTCGGCACCAGCGCCCGTTGTCGCGGCACCGCCGCTCGCGGCGTCTCCACCATCTCCCCCGACCGTTGCGCCGCCTCCCGCTGCGAGCCCACCGAGCGACGCGGACGACCTCGGCGAGGATGGCAGCGAGCCGGCCCCGCCGACGCTGCTCTCGGTGCAGCAGTTCGCGCTGCTCGCCCATCAGATCGTCGACGACGAGCCGCGGCTCTCGGTGCTGGCCCAGGCCCGCCTCGTGCACGCGACCGATGAGGCGCTCGAGCTGCGCGCCGGCAGCAGCTTCGCCGTCGACACGCTCAACGAGCGCAAGGCGCTGCTCCTCGCCGCGCTGCAGCGGCGCACCGGCCGTGCCTACCAGGTGACGATTGTCCTCGGCGATGGCGTGGGGCAAGAGACGTTGATCGAGCGCGAGCAGCGCCTCGTCGACGAAGATCGCGAGAACCGACGCAAGGAGGCGCTCAGCCACCCCTTGCGACAACAGATCGACGAGCGCTTCGGTGGCCAGTGGCGCGAGCCCGTCGTCGACGATTTGGAAAAGGACTGACGACCATGGCGGGACCCGACTTCGGCGCGATGATGAAGAAGATGCAGGAGCTCCAGGGCAAGATGCTGGAGACGCAGGAGGCGGTGCGCAAGAAGACCGTCGAGGCGAGCGCCGGAGGCGGCATGGTGACCGTCGTCGTCTCGGGGGGGCTCGAGGTACGCAGCCTCAAGATCGACCCGTCGGTGGTCGATGCCAAGGACGTCGGCATGCTCGAGGATCTGGTGACCGCCGCGGTCAACCAGGGGCTGCAGCGCGCGCAAGAGATGGTCGCCAACGACATGCGCGCGGTGACCGGCGCGATGGGCCTGCCCCCAGGTCTCCTCTAAGAGCGGGGCTGTGGCGGCGGCCGATCCCATCGCGCGCTTGGTGCAGAAGCTCGCTCGACTACCGGGCGTCGGCGAGAAGACGGCGACGCGGCTGGCCTTCTACATCTTGCGCCAGCCCGACTCGTTCGCCCAGGAGCTCGGCCAGGCGCTGCTCGAGCTCAAGGCGGGCGTCAGCCTCTGCCCGAGCTGCCAGAACCTCACGGCTGCGGGCGTCTCCCTGTGCGCGCTGTGCGCCGACCCGCGGCGCGATCGCGGCCTCGTCTGCATCGTCGCCAATCCGCCCGACCTCGTCGCGATCGAGCGCGCGGGCCACTATCGGGGCCTCTACCACGTCCTGCACGGCAACCTCTCGCCGCTCGATGGCGTTGGGCCCGATGATCTCAAGATCAAGGAGCTGCTCGCCCGGCTCGCGGACGCCGCGACCCCGATCAAGGAGCTCATCCTGGCGACCTCGCCCAACGTCGAGGGAGAGGCGACCGCGCTCTACCTGGCCAAGCTGTGCCGCAACCTGGCCGGGGCGGGGCTGGTCGTCTCGCGCATCGCGTCGGGGCTCGCGGTGGGCGGCGAGCTCGAGTACGCCGACGGTCTGTCGATCGCGCGCGCGCTCGACGGGCGGCGCCCGCTCTGAGCGCCGATCTGAACAGCGATCCGAAGCCACACCTCCTCAGCGACGGTAGCGACTGTCCGAATCGGGACACCCGGCGTTTTTTCTCCTCCTATTCCTTGTAAATAGGTGGTGTGTTGCATAACAATCGTCTCCGCAACTCTGTGCACTTAACGACTACTGCGCACTGCACGTAGGAGACCGGCCGGATGGGCAACGCTCAGGTCATCATGTTCGAGGAAGAGCAGATCAAGGTGCAGCAGATCTGCGATCGCCTTCAGCGCGACTCGAACTCCATCGCAATTCTGGTCATCAACAAAGATGGCCAGGAGATCGCCCACGCGGGCGCCACCGAGACACTCGACGTGACGTCGCTGTCGTCACTGTTCGCCGGCAACGTCGCGGCGACGGGCGGCATCGCCAAGCTGCTGGCGGAGAAGGAATTCACCGGCCAGTTCCACGAGGGCGAGAAGACGAGCATCCACGTCACGGTGGTGGCGCATCGCGCCATCCTGGTGGTGCTCTTCGACACGCGCTCGTCGCTCGGGTTGGTGCGTCTCCGGGTCAAGAAGGCGAGCGAAGAGCTCGCCAAGATCTTCGACATGATCGCGCAGAAGATGGCGCAGGGTGGCGGCAAGCCGGTCCTCGGCGAGATCAACGACGAGGACATCGAGAACCTCTTCAACGACTAGGCGTACAGAGGCAACTAAATGAGCTTCATCAACTACGCCCAGCGCGAGATCAACTGCAAGCTCGTCTACTACGGGCCGGGTCTGTGCGGCAAGACGACGAACCTGCAGTACATCTACAACAAGACGAACCCCGACGCGAAGGGCAAGATGATCTCCCTCGCGACGGAGACCGAGCGCACGCTGTTCTTCGACTTCCTGCCGCTCTCGCTCGGTGAGATTCGTGGCTTCAAGACTCGCTTTCACCTCTACACGGTGCCCGGCCAGGTGTTCTACGACGCCAGCCGCAAGCTGATCTTGAAGGGCGTCGACGGAGTCGTCTTCGTCGCCGACTCGCAGGTGGCGCGCACCGAGGCGAACATCGAGTCCTACGAAAACCTCGCGGCGAACCTCGCCGAGCAGGGCTACGACCTCAACAAGATTCCCTTCGTCGTGCAGTACAACAAGCGCGACATGCCCGAGGTCCTGCCCGTCGAGGAGCTGCGCAAGATCTGCAACCCGCGCAACGTGCCCGACTTCGAGGCCGTCGCGACGACGGGCGTCGGCGTGTTCGACACGCTCAAGGCGCTGGCCAAGTTGGTTCTCACCGAGCTCAAGCGAGGCGGATAGACCGTGAACGCGACTCCACGACTTCGGACCGATCTCGAAGCTCAGTCCGTCGAAGAGGCGGGCATCAAGTATTTCGACGTACGCGACCCACGCTCGGGCAACAAGCTGCGGCTCTATGACTTCGAGTGGCTGATCGCTGGCCAGCTCGATGGTCACAAGGAGTTCGACGACGTCGCCTCGTGGGCCGCCGACAAGTTCGGCTTTCGGCCGAGCCCGGCGGATCTGAAGACGTACGCCGATAAGCTCCAGCACTTCGGTCTCATCGAGGCGGCCAGCAAGGGCGCCGCGGCTGCGGCGGCGAGCGCCGAAGTCAGCATGGAGATGGACGAGGAGCCGGAGATCGAGACCAAGCC
>CAZPEY010000245.1:7461-8818 GCA_964585665.1 uncultured Polyangiaceae bacterium
CTCCAGGTCAAGGTCGAGGTCGCGGCACCCAAGGAGGTCACGCGCCTCTACGACAACCCGGCGGTGGTCAAGCTGTCACAGCCCCAGACGCTGTCGTTCACCGACGGCGGCGTGGTCGCCGACGTGGTCGCCAAGGGCACCGTCGTCAAAGCCGGCCAGGTGGTCGCCAGCCTCGAAGGGGCGGCCAAGTTCGACAAGGAGATCCAGGACGTCCGCGATCGCCTCGCCTACTACCAGAAGAAGCTCGACGCGGCGAAGGCCAAGAACGCCGAGGCCGAGATCAAGGAGGCCGAGGGCAAGGTCGCCGAGAAGACCAAGCTGCTCAACGAGACCGAGGCCAAGGCGGCCAAGGTGCGCCTGACGTCTTCGGTGGCTGGCACGGTGACCGACGTGATGGTCACGACGGGGGCCGAGGCCAAGGCGGGCGCTCCGGCGATCAAGATCGGCGACAGCCGCAAGGTCGCCGAGCTCAAGGTGGCGGGCCCCGACGCGGCGGCGCTCAAGGCCGGCGCTCCGGTGACGCTGCAGGGCAAGGCCGGCATGGCCAACGGCCGCGTCCAGGGCGTCGCGGACGGCGTGGCGACGATCGAGCTGCTCGACGACGTCCTCAAGGACGGCGAGCAGGCCAAGGTGGTCAAGTCGCGCGTCGCCAACGTCATCAAGCTGCCGCCTGCGGCGGTGACCAAAGAGGGCGCGGCCGACATGGTCTTCGTCCTGGTCAACGGCGAGGCCAAGCAGCGCAAGGTGACGGTCGTCGATCGCAGCGCCTCCGAGGTGCTCGTCTCCGGCGGCCTCGCCCCCGGTGACTCGGTGATCGTCTCGACGCCGGCGCCGCTCAAGGATGGCACCAAGGCCGCCGCGCAGTAAGCTCCGTCTCTCCCGCTTCACACTTCTTCAACCAAAAGATCACCTGTCCAGAGCGGCGCGCCGCCGGTTGGATGCTTATACTCTTTCGACGATGTCGCTCTTCGCGTGGTCGACCGTGGTCGCCTGGCTCGTCGTCATCTCGCTCGGCTTCTGGCGCCGCGGGCTGCCGCTCGCCGTCGCGCTCACCATCTTCGGTACCCTGCACGCCTTCGTCGCGCTCGAGCTCCAGCCGCAGCTCGGCCTCCCCTGGCCCCTCGTGGTGGCGCTGCAGTTCGGCATGCTCGCGCCGCTGCTCCTCCATCGCTCGCAGCGGCTGCGCGCGCCGGTCTTCCACGCGGCGATCAGCATGCCGTCGGCCTGGTGGTCGGCCGGCTCGTTCCTCGCCTTGCCGTGGGCGATCGCGGCGGCGCTCGGCAGCCCGATGGCGTGGCCCTGGGCGCCCTATCTCCTGGCGCTGTTCGGCTTTCGGGACTCGCTCTGGATGGCCGAG
>CAZPEY010000246.1:0-1131 GCA_964585665.1 uncultured Polyangiaceae bacterium
GCCGTTGGCGTACGCCCAGCGAGCGTAGCGACGATAGCGCATCATCTTGAAGAGTCCGACTGCGAGTAGGGAGCCGACGACGAAACCGATCATGTGGGTGCCTCCTACCGCTTCAGGATTGGGGCGGAGTGTTAAGGCGGCACCTGCCGGATTGTTAAGAAAGATGTGGCTCGAGGTTGCTCGGGCGGGGGGGCAGCTCGCCCGGCGGATCGGCGCGGCGGACCAGGCCGTCGTGGGCGAGGCGCTGCAACCGCACGACCAGCTCGCTGGCTGGCGCCTCGCCGCGCCCGCACAGCTCGGGCAGCGTCGTCGCGCGGCGCAGGAGGTGCAGCCACTCGAGCTCACCCTCCTCGATGCGGCGGTGGTAGACGCGGTTGGGCAGGACGCGCCAGACGACGATCGCGCTCTGCGACTGGCGGACCTGCCGCGGCGCCGCCGCCTGCTCGACGGGCCGCTGCCACAGATCTTCGACGGCGAAGCGCGCCGGCACGATGCGCAGCGCGGCGATGCGCTGCAGCGGGAGCTGCATCAGCGCCGGTGCCGACAGTGCACCGAGCTCGCGCATCGACAGCGCGGCGTCATCGCGCTCGTCGAACACGTCGACGCGCGCCCACTCGAGCGCCGCCAGCTCGGCGAGGTGCGGGCGTGTCGGCTCGACCTCGAAGAGGAAGCTCGACAAGTGGCGCGCGTAGTGACGCAGCGACGGTGTCGTCGAGGGGTGGCGGCGCCGGTAGAGCTCGGCCAGCTCGGCGAAGCGCTCCTCTCCGACGCTGGTCACCAGGCGCGGGAAGTCGGTACGCAGGGCGTCGGTGAGGCGCAGTCGATACATGTCGCGGTACACCCCGAGCCCGCTGGTCTCGGCCACGCCGGTCACGCCGTCGAAGAATGCGCGAAGCTGTCGTGCGTAGCTCATCCCAGCACCTCCTTGGCGATCGTGCGCGCGCGGTCCACCTCCTCGCACAGCCGCTCGTACGGCGGGATGTGCTCGTCCCACTCGACCATCGCCGGCACCGCGCCGAAGCGCCGCAGCGCCGCGCGATAGAGCTGCCAGACCTCGTCGCACACCGGCGCGTCGTGGGTGTCGAGGAGGTGCGTGCCGAGGTCGCTGTGGCCGGCGAGGTGGAACTGCGC
>CAZPEY010000246.1:1231-6557 GCA_964585665.1 uncultured Polyangiaceae bacterium
CGCGCCGCGCCCGAGCTCCGCGAGAACGTCTGGATAGTGCTGCGCCCGCAACCCGGCGCCGAATCCCAAGCCCGATTTCTTCTCCATGCCTCCTTTACGACGACCCGCCAGAAAAGTTTCGCGGCGGTTTCGCGTAACCGATCGATCGCCTCGCCGTAGAGGAGGCAGGAGGATCGCCATGAAAGATCGGTTGAAGAAGTGGTTCGAGGTCGTCGCGACTCGCTACGAGAAGTGGAAGGGCGCCGAGGCGCTCGGTCCACTCCTCGGACGGATCGTCGTCGGGACGACCTTCCTGACGACGGGGTGGGGCAAGCTGCACAACCTCGACAGCGTCACCGAGTTCTTCACCAGCCTCGGCATCCCTGCGCCGGGCTTTCACGCGGCGCTGGTCTCGACCACGGAGCTCGTCGGTGGCGCGCTGCTCGTCCTCGGCCTGCTCGCCCGGTTCGCGGCGCTGCCGCTGGCGACGACGATGGCCGTCGCGTTGCTCACCGCCAAGCGGGCCGAGATCGAGGGACTCGTCAGCCTGTTCGGGCAGGTCGAGTTTCTCTATCTGACGGTCTTCTTGTGGATCGCGATCCGGGGACCTGGGGCGCTGTCGCTCGACCAGCTGCTGGGAGGGCGCCTGGCCCGCTGGCTACGCAGCGCCCCAGAACCGGTCGCGCAGGAAAGAGTTGCCTTGCCGACCGGGTGACGAAATCATCGTCGGCTGAATGGACGGGGACGCAGCCGCGCTGATGGCGCGCTACTGTGCAGGGGACAAGGCAGCCTTCGCCGCGTTGTATCGCCTGGTCGCCCCCCGCCTGTTGGCCTACCTAAAGGGCATGGTGGGGGAGCGCGCAGCCGCCGAGGATCTCTTGCAGCAGACGTTCATCAAGATCCACGAAGCCCGCGAGGCGTACGTTCGCGACGCCGATCCGGTGCCCTGGTTCTACACCATCGCCCACCGGACCTGCCTCGACGAGCTGCGGCGCCGCAAGCGCGCGCGGGTGCAGGTAACCAAGGACGGCGTGGTCGAAGACGTGGCCAGCGAAGCGAGCGTCCCAGCGGCGGGCGAAGGCGAAGAGGACTCGACACGACCGCAGTACGCGGTGACCCTGGCGGCGCTGCACGAGCTGCCCGAGAATCAGCGACAGGCGCTCCTGCTGACCAAGGTCGAGGGGCGCTCGCACGCCGAAGCGGCGGCGATCCTCGGCACCAGCGTCGGAGCGATCAAGCTCCGCGCCCACCGGGCGTACGAGGCGCTGCGCGCGCGCTTTCGCGTCAACCACAAAGGCACGCACAAAGGGGACGACGCATGAGTGAGCGACGGCCCGAGCTGGAGGTCGATGGGCTCGACGGCGAGCTGCCGCCACCGTCGGCGGAGCTGGAGAAGCTCGTCGCCGCCAGCCAGCCGGTCGCGCTGCGGCGGCCGCTCGTCGGCTGGGCGCTGACGCTCCTCGCGGCAGGCGCCTACGCGGTGCTGTGGTTCCTGGTCATGCACCTGCGCCCCGATCTGCCGTACGTCTCGCGCCTGGTGCTGGCCGGGGCCGCCGCGGTGTGGATGGGCTCGTTCGTCGTCGCCACGTACTTTGCGCTCGTGCCGCGCGCCGGGCAGGTGCTGCTCGACGGGATGCGCGCGCTGCGGGTCGGGGTCTTCCTGCTCGCGACGCTGCTCTTCATCAGCGCCCAGCTCGTCGTCGAGGCCGAGGGTCACTCGCAGCCGGGGACGAGCGATCTCATGATGGCGTGGCACTGCGCGCGCTTCGCGCTGATGCCGTGGCTCGTGCTGGTCGCCGTGACCTGGCGCGCGGTGCGCCACGTCGCCGTCGCGACGCCGTGGCAGATCGGCGGCGTGCTCGGCCTCGCGGGAGGGGCGCTGTCGGGCTTGCTGCTGACGTTCATCTGTCCGATCGGCGGCGCAGCGCACGCCGTCCTCGGCCACTTCGGCGGGGTCGTCCTCGGTGCGCTCCTCGGCGCGCTGCTCGGCGGCTGGGCGATGCGGCGCTAGCCAAAGAACACAGCGGAAAAGGGGGCTGGAGCTCTGCCTCCAGAACCGCAACGAACCGAGTGACAGCGAGCTCCGCCAACGAGCCCTTATCGTGATTGCCTCCTCGGGCGGCGGCGCGGCGCTCGCCGCTTTCGGCCTGGTACTGCCAGCGGCGCCGTCGGCGCCCACCCCTCGCAGAGCACGAACATCCAGGCGGTCAGCGAGCTCAACATCCCCGACCTCGACAGCAAGCGCGATGCCGCGGCCTAAGTCCGCAAGGCGACACTCGCGCTGTCTGGATTTCCGACGGCCGCTGTCTGGATCTCCGGACAGTCCCCTGGGGCGCATCCCTCCCCTCTCGTCGGTGGCCGAATCGTCGACGGCCGGCACCGGAGTTGCTACGCTAGCCGAGCGTGCCGACCTCGCCTGCCTCCGCGACCGAGCCGCTCGCCGCGACGGTCGCCGACCTCCAGCGACGCGAGCTGCGCCGCCTCTTCGGCGGCTTCGTCGCCGGGCGAATCGCCTTCATGCCGATGCCGATGATCATCGCGACCTGGCTGGCGATCGCCGATCCGACGCCGTGGCGACGCCTCCTCCTGCTCGGCTGTGTCCTCTTGATGACGAGCCTCTCGCTGCGGGAGCTGTGGCTGTTCCGCACCCGCGGCGTCGAGCACCTCTCGGCAAACCTGAACTTCGGCGTCGCGGTCGCCGTGCAGCTGTCGATCATCTTCGCGACCGGCGGGCTCGAGAGCCCGATCGTGCCGACGCTGCCCGTGCTCACGCTCGCCTTCGCGCTGTTCTTGCCGGGCAGCCTGGCCAGGGCCTCCTACCTCGCGCAGATCGGCGCCGTGTGGATCATGCTCGCGCTCGCGCTCGGTCGAGGCCTGCCGACCCTGGTGCCGCTGCCGTTCGGTGGTGGGCCACGGGCTGGCCACAACGACGCGCACTTGATCCTCTCGGCGATTCTGGTGACCGTGATGTTGACCGTCGTCTTCCTCGGCGGCGGGCAGCTTCGCAAGGCTTACGCGCGCATGGTCGGCGGGCTGCAGGAGGCGCGCGATGCGGCGCTCCTCGCGCACGCCGAGAAGGCGCAGCTCCTCGAAACCCTGGCCGGCGAGCTGGCACACGAGCTGAAGAACCCGCTGGCGAGCGTCAAGGGGCTGGCGGCGCTCGTCGCCAAGGATGCGGTCGAGCTGCCCGGCAAGAGCGCCGAGCGCCTCGCCGTGCTGCGCGGCGAGGTCGATCGCATGCAGGAGATCTTGGAGGAGCTCCTTAACTTCTCGCGCCCTGTCGCGCCGCTGGCGATGCGCAGCACCGATCTCACGGAGCTCTGTCGGCAGGTCGTGGAGCAGCACGAGGGCATGGCGGCAGCGCAGAAGGTTTCGCTGCTCGTCGAGGCGCCAGGCAGCCCGGAGCTCAAGGCGCGCTGCGACGCGCGCAAGATCAAGCAGATCCTGGTCAACCTGGTGCAGAACGCGCTCGAGGCGAGCAGCAGCGAGGGCCACGTGAAGCTGCGCGTCGAGCGCGTCACCAAGGGGCGCGTCGCGATCTCGGTGCGCGATCGCGGCGCCGGCCTGCGGAGCGACCTGGCGGAGCGCATCTTCGAGGCGGGCGTCACCTCCAAGCCGACCGGCTCGGGCCTCGGCCTGACCATCGCGCGGACGCTCGCCGAGCAGCACGGCGGGGCGATCCAGCTGACGGCGCAAGAGGGCGGCGGCGTCTGCGCGACGCTGGAGCTGCCCGAGGAGGGAGCAAGCGGGTGACCATGCGAGTCTTGATCGTCGATGACAACCAGGCCGTGCGCTACACGCTCCAGGGCATCCTGGAGGACGCGGGCATCGAGACCACCGAGGCGGTCGACGGCGCCGCGGCGCTGGCGCTGCTCGGCAAGGAGCGCTTCGCGCTGGTGATCAGCGATCTGCGCATGCCGCGCCTCGACGGGATGGAGCTCCTGCGCCACACCACCGCCCTGCCCTCCCCTCCCAAGCTCATCCTGATGACGGCGCATGGCTCGGAGCGTCACGCCGTCGAAGCGATCAAGGCCGGGGCGTTCGACTACTTCCGCAAGCCCTTCGACAACGACGAGCTGCTCGCGACGGTCAAGCGCGCGCTCGGCACGACGGCGCTCGAAGAGGAGAACGAGCGGCTCGCCTCCGAGCTCAACCTGTCGCGCTCGCTGCTCTTCGCGTCCCCCGCGATGGCACGCCTCGCGGTGCTGGTGGCGCGCGTCGCGCCGCGCCTGGTCACGGTGTTGATCACGGGCGAGAGTGGCACCGGCAAGGAGCGCGTCGCCGAGGCCATCGTGCGGGCGTCGCCGCGTGCCGAGCAGCCCTACCTGCGCTTCAACTGCGCCGCGCTCACGCCAGAGCTCGCCGAGGCGGAGCTGTTCGGCCACAGCAAGGGCTCGTTCACGGGAGCGCACCGCGCCCGGCCGGGGCTGTTTCGCGAAGCGGACGGCGGCACGCTGCTCCTCGATGAGGTCGGCGAGCTCCACCCCTCGCTGCAGGCCAAGCTGCTGCGCGTGCTGCAAGAGGGCGAGGTCCGCCCCGTCGGCGAGGAGCGCTCCCAGCGGGTCGACGTTCGCATCCTTGCGGCGACCCATCGCGATCTCCAGCAGCTGGTGCGCGACGGGCGCTTTCGCGAGGATCTCTACTATCGCTTCAAGGTGGTCGAGCTGCGCGTGCCACCGCTGCGCGAGCGGCCGGAGGACATCACGGTGCTGGCGCGGCACTTCCTGCAGCGATTCGCCGACCGATTTGGCGTGCCACCGCCGGTCGTGACGCCGGCTCTCGTCGCGCGGCTGCTCGCACACGACTGGCCCGGCAACGTGCGCGAGCTCGAGAACGCGCTCGAGTCCGTGGTCGCGCTCAGCCAGGACGGCGGCACCATCGATCTTTCGCTGCTGCCAGGCGGAGATCGCGCGACGAGTACGGCGCCGTCGAGCTCGTCGCTGCGCGATCGGGTGGACGCGTTCGAGCGCGAGCTCCTCGACGAGGCCCTCCGGCAAGCGAACCAGAACCGGAGCGAAGCCGCGCGGACGCTCCGCATCAGCCGCGCGACGCTGCACGAGAAGATGAAGAAGCACGGGCTCGGCGGATAGGCACGTTCGAGGCCGGCGCGCTTGCTCCGACGGCGACGGCGGGATAAAAAGCGCGCGATGGCGATCGAGTTTCGACTGAATGGCGCAAAGTGCGCGGTGGACGTGGCGCCGATGAAGCGGCTGCTCGACACGCTGCGCGAGGACCTCGGGCAGACCGGCACCAAGGAGGGCTGCGGCGAAGGCGAGTGCGGAGCCTGCACGGTCCTGATCGACGGCGAGGCCGTCAACTCGTGCCTCGTCGCCACGGCGCAGGTCGA
>CAZPEY010000246.1:6657-8815 GCA_964585665.1 uncultured Polyangiaceae bacterium
GCGCTCGACAGCCCCGACGTCGACAAGGTGTCGCGATGATCCTCGCCGACACGCTCGCCTTCCAGCGCCCCGGCTCGCTCAAGGAGGCGCTGCGCCTGTTGCGGGACGACCCGACGCTGTCGCCGCTGGCCGGCGGCACCGACGTGTTCGTGTACCTGAATGCGCGCCAGCACCGCGACACGCGCTACCTCGATCTCTCGGCGCTCGACAAGCTGCGCTACATCGAGCGCGGCAAGCACGACCTGCGGCTCGGCGCGCTGACCACGTTCACCGACTGCGTGCGCTCGCGCGACGTCGGCAAGCTCCTGCCGATCCTCGCCGCGGCATCGCGCGAGGTCGGCGGCGTGCAGATCCAGAATCGCGGCACGCTCGGTGGCAACCTCGGCAACGGCTCGCCGGCCGCCGACGCGGTGCCCGTCCTGATGGCCGCCGACGCCATCCTGGTGCTGCGCTCCGTCGATAGCGAGCGAGAGGTCAACCTGGTTGACTATTACACCGGCTACCGACAGTCGGTGCGCCGCGCCGACGAGCTGATCACCGAGATCCGCGTGCCGCTCGCCCCGCTCAAGGGCGAGCGCCAGTACTTCCGCAAGGTGGGGACGCGCGCCGCGCAGGCGATCTCGAAGGTCGTCATGGCGGCGGTCGGGCAGCGCCTCGCCTTCGGCTCCGTCGGCCCGGTCGTGCTGCGGGCGCGCCACGTCGAGGCCTACTGGGCCGGCGGCGGCCGCGACCTCGCCGAGGCGCAGACGGCGCTGCAGCGAGACATCTCTCCCATCGACGACGTGCGCTCGACGGCAGAATACCGTCGCCGCGTCGCTGCCAACTTGCTCTCCGAGGTGATGCCGTGAGCACGAACCACAAGCGCTTCAAAGCCGCCGTCATCGGCGGCTCCGGCTATGGCGGCGCGGAGCTGATCCGCCGCCTGCTGCTCCACCCCGAGGTCGAGCTGGTGCGCGTCGCCAGCGTCGACTACGTCGGCGAGCCGCTCGGCGCCGCGCACCCACACCTCGACGGGCTGTCGAACCTCAAGTTCGAGAACCTCGAGCCCCAGCAGGCGGCCGAAGGGATGGACGTCGTGCTGCTCGGCCTGCCGCACAAGATCGCCGCGCACAAGGTGCCGAGCATCCTCGAGACCGGCGCGCGCATCGTCGATCTGTCGGGCGACTTCCGGCTGCGCGATGCGGCCGTGTACGAGAAGTTCTACGGTGCCGCGCACCCGTCGCCGTCGCTGCTCGGCTCGTTCGTCTACGGTCTGCCCGAGCTCAACCGGGCGCGCATCCGGGAAGCCAAGTACGTCGCGTCGCCGGGCTGCTTTGCGACCACGATCGAGCTCGGCCTCTTGCCGCTGGCGCGGGCCGGACTGCTCGCCGGCGCGATCGAGATCGTCGGCATCACCGGGTCGTCGGGCGCCGGGGTCGTGCCCAGTCCGACGACGCACCACCCGACGCGCGCCGTCAACCTGCGCACCTACAAGCCGCTCGTCCACCAGCACGTCCCCGAGATCGTCGAGACGCTGGAGAGCGCCGGTGGCAAGGAGCTGCAGCTCCGCTTCGTGCCAGTCTCGGCGCCGCTGTCGCGCGGCATCTTCGCCAGCTGCTTCGTGCACGTCGACGCCAGCGTCACCAAGGCGCAGATCGCCGAGGCGTACGCGCAAAGCTACGCACACGAACCGTTCGTGCGGGTGCCGAAGAAGCGGCTGCCCGAAGTGGCCGCGGTGTCGGGATCGAACTTCGTCGAGGTCGGGTTCGAGCTGTCGAGCGAGGTCGATCCCTCGGGCCTGCGCACGCTGACGACGTTTTCGGTGACCGACAACCTGATCAAGGGCGGCGCGGGGCAGGGCATCCAGAACATGAACCTCATGCTCGGGCTCGACGAGCGCTTGACGCTCGAAGATCCGGGCGGGTGGCCGTAGGCCGATGCGGATCCTCCTCAAGCTGGGTGGCGAGGTCATCGACGGGCAGGAGCTGCCCGAGGTGGCGCGCCAGATCCGCCGCCTCGTCGAGACGGGCCATCAGATCGTGCTCACCCACGGCGGCGGCGCCCAGGCGACCGCGCTGTCCAAGCGCCTCGGCATCGAGCCCAACATCGTCGCCGGCCGCCGCATCACCGACGCGGCGACGCTCGAGGTGATGAAGATGACGCTGGCCGGACAGGTCAG
>CAZPEY010000247.1:0-3264 GCA_964585665.1 uncultured Polyangiaceae bacterium
TGGTGGACCTGCCGCTGCAAGCTTCCCCGGTCGTCGTAGTCGTAGCGAACGCTCGTGGTCCCAGCTTTCCAGACGTGCAGTCGATTCAGCTCGTCGTAGTCGAACGTCTCGAGGAGACCGCTGGTGTCATCGCGGCGCTCCTTCAGGTTTCGCTTCTGATCCGAGCTGTAGGTCAGGCCTTGGACGAGCTGCGCGCCCAGGGTTGCGCGGGCTGCGCGCTGCCGACCGCGCAGGGCTGGATCCTCGAGCACCTCCGAGATGACGCCATTGCCGAGCTGGACGCGCGGGAAGGCTCCCGAGGGATTGATTGGAGCGCCCGTCGCGTCCGTCTCGAGGTTCGTCCAGTACGGTTTCTTGGTGGCGTCATCGACGATCGACTGCAACGAGCCATGCGTGCCGAGCGCATATTCGACGGCAAAGCCGCGCCCGCTCTTGTCGGGGTACTTGATCCGCTGAACCTGGCCGTTGCCGTCGTAGTCGGTCGCAATCTCGAACGGCTCGCCGCCGATCGTCCAGGTTCGCTTCGCAAGACGACCGAAGACGTCATAGGTGAACGACGTGCTGATTCCATCCGGGCTCAGCGTCGTCGCGAGCTGCCCGACGCCCGAGGGGCTGGTGTCCCACGAAAAGCGAGTCTCGCCGTCTCGTGTGGTCGTCGTCAGGGGACGCCCGAGCACGTCATAGGTGTAGCGTCGGGTCTCGGCTACCGCCGTCGCCGAAGGGCTCGTGATCTCTTCGGCGTCGAGCTGCCCGAACGCGTCGTACGTGAACCTGTGCTGGCCACGCGTTGGATCGAGCTCGCTCAAGCCACGACCGCGTCGGTCGTAGGTGTAGGAGGTTCTTAGTGCCGCCGAGTCGAGCGGCCTGACCTCGCTCAGCGTCCCGTAGGGCCCGAAGACGTACGACATCGAGGGCATCCTTGGCGTCATAGCCGATCGGCGCAGCAAACCCGTCGATGGCAACATTGCGATGGCAGCGCTGAATCTTCGACAAGCCCGCCACCGACCACCCCACGCCCAAGAGGTCGTTGCCGCCTCGGCTGCTGTACGAGATCGTTAGATCGGGCTGCATCCCGTTGCGCCCAGGCGGCACCCACAGCGGAATCTGAAAACTCGCCGAGCCATCCGGACGCACGCTGGAAGAGCTCGGCAGCGAGCCCGTGGCGTAGCCGTTTGCATCAACATCCACGGGGAGGATCGCAGTCGGAGCCACGGCAAGCGGCGCGTCAGAATTGCAGCCGCCCTGCTGCCCGCAGGAAACACCGAGCAGGCCCAGCACGGTAACCGCGAGCAGTCTCGGGCGGCTCCCGTCACCATTTACGGACACGTCGCGCACCTCAACAGGCGCAGATCGTACCCCTCCTCGACGCCCTCGCGGCGCACATTCTTGGGCGAAGAGCGCGTCGCTAGATCAAGACGAGGTCGTCGCGGTGGACGATCTCGTCGGCGGGGCGGTAGCCGAGGCGGGCCTCGAGGTCGGCGGTGGGGGCGCCGAGGATCTTTCGCAGCTCGGTCGCGTCGAGCGCGACCAGGCCACGGGCCAGCTCCTTACCCGCCTCGGTGACGATGCGCACGCTGGCGCCGGCGCCGAAGTCGCCCTCGACGCTGCGCACGCCGATCGGCAAGAGTGACTTGTGGCCCTCGACCAGCGCGCGCGCGGCGCCGTCGTCGACGACGAGCGTGCCCTCGGGGCGCAGCGCGTAGCCGATCCAGTGCTTGCGGCGGTGCATCTCACCGCTCGGCCAGAAGGCGGTGCCGGCGATCTCGCCCTCGAGGAGCGAGCAGACCGGGCGCGGGCGGCGGCCCGAGGCGATGAGCAGCGTGACGCCGGAGGTCGTCGCGACGCGCGCCGCCTCGACCTTGCTGGCCATGCCGCCGGTGCCGACGCCGGAGGTGCCGCCAGCGACGGGCACGGCCTCACGGTCAAGATCCTTGACTTCATGGATCACCGGCGCGCCGGTCTTGGGATCGCCGGCGTGCAGCCCCTCCACGTCGGTCAGCAGGATCACGACGTCGGCGTCGACCAGCGTGCCGACCAATGCGGCGAGCCGATCGTTATCGCCGAACTTGATCTCGTCGACGGAGACGGTGTCGTTCTCGTTGATGATCGGCACCGCACCGAGGTGCAGCAGCTCGGCGAGCGCGTGGCGCGCGTTCAAGTAGCGGCGACGGTCGCGCACGTCGTCGTGCGTGAGCAGCACCTGGCCGACGGCGAGCCCGCTCTGCAGAAAGGCGCGCTGATAGAGCTCCATCAAGAGGCCCTGTCCGACCGCGGCCGCCGCTTGCAGGCCCGGGATGGTGCGCGGTCGCTCGGCGAGGCCGAGGCGTCGCACGCCGAGCGCGATCGCGCCCGAGGTGACGATCAAGACCTCCTTGCCCTGGGCGCGGAGCGCGGCGCACTCGTGCGCGAGGACCTCGGTGCGGCCCATCGGCGCCTCTTGCAGGAGCTTCGATCCGATCTTGATGACGATGCGGCGGGCGGAGCCGAGCTCGGCGCGCGATCTCATGACGTGTGCTTCGCCTCGGCGACGAGCTGCTCGCGCAGGCGGTAGCGCGCCCACACGTCGTCGAACGCCTCGGTCAGGAAGCTGACGTAGCCGCGCTCGGTCTCGACCAGCTCGGCCTCGAGCACCGCCGACTCGCGCCCGAGGCGCGTCGAGTCCGCCTCGGCCGGCAGCGTGTTCTTCTTGCCGAACGGCGACGGCAGGCGACGCAGCACGCTCTCGGTGCGGTGCAGCGTCCGCTCGAAGGCGTCGGAGACGAGCTCACCGCGCGCCTTCTTGATCGCCTCTTCGAAGGCGCGGCGCAGCTTGACGGCGCGATGCGGATCGAGCGCCGCGCCGGCGTGGTGCTTGCGGCAGTAGTGATCGAACAGCGTCCCGACCTGATAGCTCGTCATCGCCTCGTCGACGCGCTTGTAGAGGAAGATCGAGGTCGCGACGCGGCGCCAGATGCGGCGGGTCGCCGCCAGCGCGAGTGCTCCGAGGCCCGCGGCGTTGATCAGGTTGGATGGCTGCGGGGACGCGATCATCTCGGCGACGCCGGGCTCGAGGTCGACCGAGCGGATGTCGGCCAGGCGCTCGATCATCGACTCGCGGATGCGCGCGGCCAGCGCCTCGTCGAGGTACGGCACCGGAAACAGGCTCGCCAGGCTCGACGCGAGCGAGCGCGAGATGATCAGTTGTCGGATCGCATCGGCGGCCATTTCGAGTGTGAGCATAGCAGGCGTGCTATCGTCGACCAAGCATGCAGGACGGCAGCGGCG